>JAQCJP010000148.1 GCA_027592945.1 Planctomycetota bacterium | reverse complement strand
CGGGTCGGGCAAGACCCGCCAATGGCTACTCGATAACCCCCTGCTGGGGCTCGGTTTGCGTGTCTGGGATAGCCGCTGCCATGCCTTGACCCCCTTTTGCGGACACTCCTATAGTCCCGCGGTTTTTCACAAAGACCGACGCCCCCGAAAGGTTCCGCGAACCGCGACGAACCGCGTGCGCTCCCGCTCTCCACACATCGTCTCAGGCCCTTTCCGCGGCGTCGTCGCGGAATGCGGTGCTGTCGTCGCGCTGATCACGGTGATGTTCGGCCTGGGATCTGCTCGGGCCGCCGATTCCGATGGCGTGCTTCCGCCGGAGGCGAGCGCCGGCGCCCTGGCCGAGCTTCCTGCCCGCGGCCTGGCCGCTGCGATCGCCGAGGCCGGTCGGATCGAGGTGCCGGCGGCCGATCCGGCCGAGCAGGTGGCGATCAAGGCGACCCAGGCCGCCCGTTGGACCGAGGGTGGCTACGACGTCTGGCATCTCACCGGTGGAGTCAGGATCGTGCAGGGCGACACCGAGGCGACGGCCCACGAGGCGGTGGCCTGGATCGAGCAGGCGACCGATGGCGATGCCTTCTCGCCGCCGCCAGTCCGCAGCATGCTCGTTCGGATGGCCGGCAACGTGCAGGTACGAACCCGCGGTGAGGGAGGCGAGGACGCCGCCGGCACCGTTCGCGGGCCGCGCTGGACCGGCCGCTTCTGGTATCTCCGCGATCCGACGCTCAACTTCGCCAGCGTCGTGCCCTCGGCCGGCACACCGCCACTCTACGAGGAACCCGCCTCGGGAGACGCCGCGGCTGCGACGGCCGACGAGGATGCCCCGATCCAGCAGGCCCAGTTCGCCGAGTTTGGCGGGGCCGCCATTCCGCAGGTCAACTCGGCCGCCACCGCCCGCCGGCTGCGGGCCTTCCCGCGGTCGAGCGTGCCGCTGAACGTGAAGTGGTTCCCCAGCCCGTCGGGCAACGAGTGGATCGCCGTGATCACCTCGGGCGTCAACCTCGTCATCGACGGCGTCGACCCGGCCGGTCCGCTCGACATCGCCGCCGACCGGCTGGTGATCTGGACCCGCGGCGCGGCCCAGCCCGAGCTCGACGGCTCGGCCGCCCAGGCTCCCGACGTGCCGCTTGAGCTCTACATGGAGGGCAACGTCGTCTTCCGGCAGGGCCAGCGGGTGGTCGAGGCGGCCAACATGTTTTACGACGTGCCTCGCTCGGCCGGCGTGATCACCGGGGCGACCGTGCTGACGCCCGTCGACAACTACTCCGGCGCCGTCCGGCTGCGGGCCGACGTCCTCCGGCAGGTCGACCGCAGCCGGTTCGTCGCCCAGCGGACCGGGATGACCTCCAGCCGGCTGGGTGTGCCGACCTGGGAGTTCCGCTCCCGGCAACTCGAGTTCACCGACGAGCAGATCCCGCTGGCCGGCCCCTTCGGCCAGCCCCTGATCGAGCCGGAGACCGGGGAGCCGGTCGTCGAGCATCGCCAGTGGATCACCAGCCGGGGTAACACCGTCACCCTCGGCGGCCTGCCGATCCTCTGGTGGCCGGTGCTCTCCTCCAACGCCCGCAAGCCGACCTTCTACATCAACGACCTGCAGGTCAAGAACGACCAGATCTTCGGCACCCAGGTGCTCAGCGGCTGGGACCTCTTTCAGGTGCTCGGCTGGCGACAGCCCCCGGACGGGGTCGACTGGGATCTCAACGTCGACTACCTCAGCCTCCGCGGCCCCGGCGGCGGCACCGCGCTGCTCTACAACCGACCCTCGTTCCTCGGCCTTCAGCAGCCGGCCAGCGGCGACCTCGACGCCTGGTTCATCGGCGACGTGGGCCGCGACAACCTCGGCCTCTTCCGCCGCGACTTCATCTACGAGGGCTTCCCCGAGCGGACCTTCCGGGGTCGTTCCTTCTGGCGTCACCGGCAAAACCTTGGCGGCACGACCGACAGCCTCTTCGGCGGCTGGCAGCTGCGGGGCACGGCCGGCTGGATCAGCGACTACAACTTCCTCGAGGAGTACTACGAAGCCGAATGGGAGGAGGGCTACGAGCAGCGGACCTGGCTCGACCTGCGGCGGCCGATGGAGAACCGGCAGTTGCGGCTGCTGACGAGCGTGCGGGTCAACCCCTTCCTGACCCAGAGCGAGTGGTGGCCCCGGCTCGACCACTACTTCATGGCCCAGCCGCTGCTCCGCGATGCCCTCTCCTGGTACGAGCACTCGAGCGTTTCGTACGTCCGCCAGTCGCTGCCGGCCGCGCCGATTCCGGGCCAGGGCCTCGAGTTCTTCACGCTCCTGCCCTACGAGGCCGAGGCGATCGGTGAGCGATTCGTCACCCGTCAGGAGATCGACCTCCCCTTCCAGGCCGGGGCGGTGAAACTTGTGCCCTACGCCCTCGGCGAGTTGGGCCACTGGGGCAACGATCTCGCCCTCCAGCCGATCGACCGGGCCTACGGCCAGGTCGGCATCCGCTCGAGCCTACCGATGTGGACCGCCGACAACACCATCGAGAGCCAGCTCTGGAACCTCCACGGCCTGGCCCACAAGGTCGTCCTCGAGGCGGAGTTCTCCTACGCCCAATCGACCCAGAACATCGACCAGTTCCCCCTCTACGACCAGATCGACGACGACGCAATCAACCAGTATCGCCGAAACATTCCCTACTGGGACTACGGCGCCGTCCCGGGCCAGTTGACGCCGCTGCAGGCTCCCTTCATCTTCGGCCCCGACAACAAGTACGACCCACGGACCTATGCGATCCGCCGTGGAATGGCCAGCTGGGTGACCGCTCCCACCGAGATCGCCAACGACCTGACCGCCTTCCGTCTGGCGGCCCGGCAACGGTGGCAGACCAAGCGAGGTCCGATCGGCAACCGGCGGATCATCGACTGGATCGTGCTCGACATCGATGGTGAGCTGTTCCCGGTCACCGACCAGAACTTCGGCCAGGTGATGGGGCTCTGGCAGTACGACTTCCGCTGGCATGTCGGCGACCGGACGACGGTCTTCTCGACCGCCGATGTCGACTTCTTCACCGGTGGCCAGCAGCTGTACACCGTCGGCGCGTTGCTCAACCGCACGCCCCGGGGGAGCTTCTATGTCGGCTTCAACCAGTTCGGCGGGCCGATTTCAGCGGCCGTGCTGACCGGCTCGTACACCTATCGCATGAGCCCCAAGTGGGCCAGTTCCTTCGGCACCGCGCTCGACCTGACCGGCCGCAACATCGGCCAGAACTTCCAGCTGGTGCGGATCGGCGAGGCCTTCCTGATGACGATCGGCTTCAACGTCGACTACAGCCGCGACAACGTCGGCGTGACCTTCAACCTCGAGCCGCGATTCCTGTCGCGGACGCAGTTTGCCAGCCGCCGGGGCATCGACATTCCGGTCGCGGGAGCCTACGGGCTCGAGTGAGCCGTGGAGTCGCCGTGCCCACCGGCCGGCAGCAGCGACCAGGCGGCGAAGAGGGCCGCCAGGACTCCGTAGGCGGCGGCCAGTTCCCAGGGGCCTCGGCCGGCCGCCTCGGTTGGCAGGTCGCCGATCGACCAGGGCAGGAAGAGGCGGCCGTCGGCGAAGGGTGAGTGGATGATCCCGAAGAGCGTGCAGCCCGCCGCGGCCAGGCACCAGCCGGCGGCACCGCGGAGCTTGCGGTCGATGAGGGCCGCGAGAACTCCGGCCCAGAGCAGGCTTGTGACGATGAACCCCGCTGAGAGAACTCTGATGGCGAACAGTTCAATCGCCAGCGGTCCGTCGATCGTGGCGGTTGCGGCGAGCTTGTCGGTCTGAATCTTGAGGAGGGCGGCCAGGGCCGGGATGCATGCCACGGCCACCGCCGGGTAGTGCCGCTCCGGCGTGGCGTGGAAGCTCTGGGCGGTGATCTCCAGGCCGATGAAGACGAGCACCGGAAGGATGGCCGGCTCGGGAATCGCCTGATAGAGCCAGGCAAAGCTGCCGGTCAGCCCGGCCAAGCCGATGAAGATCGCCGTGGCGAGGGTATACGCCGCCCGTCCGCCCATCGCCTTGTAGGCCGGATGGCCGATGTAGGGCGTCGTCTGGATCACGCCGCCGCAGGCGCCGGCAATGACCGTCGCCAGCCCTTCGACGGCGATGATCCGCCCGGTGTGATACTCATCACCAGCCGCCGCAGCGCTCTCAGTGCAGTCGATCCCCCCGACCACCGTCCCGAGCGCGAAGGGAATCGCGATCGGCAGGTAGCGGATCGAATCCTGCCAGGCTCCGAGCCACTCGAAGGCCAGGGCCTTGAGCCACTCCGTCGGCCACATCGCCGCCGCGGCGTCGACCGCCGCGTGGCCGTCGGCCGGCGGCAGCCAGCCGAGCCAGTCGCCGAAGTAGTGAATCCCGCCGCCGATCAGGAGGGCCGCCAGGGCTCCGGGCACCCGGCCGGGGAAGGGCAGGCGGGCGGTCAGCGTCGCCAGCACGATGCCGAGGGCGACCATCCCGACCAACGGCGAGCCGACGATCTTGAGCATCGGCAGGAAAGTGATCAGGGCCAGGGCAATCGCCGCCAGGCTGCCGAGCAGGCCGGCTCGGGGGACGAGCCTGCGGATCGGACCGGCGACCAGCGCGCAGGCAAGTTTGAAGAAGCCGCTGGCAACGATCAGGCACATCCCGATGTGCCAGGTGTGGCGGGCGGCGTCCTGCTCGGAGAGGCCGCCGTCGAGGGCGGTGCGGAAGGCCGGCCCCAGCACGAGAAAGACCATGCCGAAGGTGCTGGGGGTGTCGAGGCCCAGGGGCATGGCCGTCACATCGGTCCGGCCGGTCCGCCGGGCCAGCCGGAAGGCCATCCACGTAAAGAGGAGGTCACCGACGACCACCCCGACCGCCGTGCCAGGCACGAGATGGCCGAGGGCGAACTCAGCCGGGTAGCCGAAGACGGCCGCTAGGAGGGAAACCGTCAGCACCAGGCCGGCCAAATTATCGATGCAAAGACCGAAAAAAGCGTTCAGGTCGCCGGGAGTGAACCAGCGGTAGCAGTGCGTGTCGTCCATGTCGGCCATGCCGGAATGTCGGCTGGGGCCCGGAAAAAGTCAACGAGCGACTCCTGCCGGGGCGACCATCGCCGCCCGCACGGGGGGCTATACTCTGGGGTTGCCAGCCGCGAGCGGGCAAAAACCAGGTCGCCGTGTGAACCGTCTGAGCCCGGGCCGCGTACCAACCATGGATCTGCACGAGTCACGTTCCGGCAACACGCCAGTCCCCTCGCCAGGAGGAGGTGTGGCGACGGACGGGGTGAGCGATGAGGAGTTGCTCCGTCGTTGTCGGGCCGGAGGCGATCGGAATGCCTTCGAGTTGCTCGTGCACCGGTACGAAAACGAGTTGTTCAACTATCTCCGTCGATACCTCGGGAACGCCGAGATGGCGGAGGACGTGTTCCAGGCGACGTTCCTGCAGGTCCACCTGAAGCAGGATCAGTTCGAGGAAGGCCGGCGGTTTCGACCATGGCTCTACACGATCGCGACCCATCAGGCCATCGACGCGCAGCGTCGCAACAAGCGTCATCGCATGGTGAGTCTCGACCATCGTACCGGCGAGGACGACCTTGGAGCCCTGGTGGACATGCTCGCCGCCGATGGCCGGACCGCCACCGAGCAGTTGCAAGCCGCGGAAACCTGCGACTGGGTGCGGTCTGCCGTGGACGAACTGCCGGAGCCGCTCCGAGCCGCGCTCCTGCTCGTTTACCACCAGGGGATGAAGTATCGAGAGGCAGCCGACGTGCTCGGCATTCCCGTCGGAACGGTCAAGAGCCGGCTGCACTCCGCCCTTCGCAAGCTCAACGAATCCTGGTCCCGCAGCGGCAACGGTGCGGCCGATACGGACTGACCACGAGGAATCACACGCCATGAACCGGTCTGGAGCCTGAGCCGCCATGAGAGACCAACTTGTCGGCTATCTGTTCGATGCTCTCGACGAGGGCGAAGCCCGTGATGTCGAGGCTGCCCTTGCCGACCCGGCGCAAGGGCCGGCGCTGCGAAACGATCTCGAGCTTCTCAGACGAGCGGTTTCGCCACTTGTCTCGGATCGGGGGCCGGAGCCGGCACCAGCCGGGCTGGCCCGCCGGACGCTGACTTTTGTGGAGGCGCAGTCGACGCCCGCCACCGTCCCGCTGCGTCCGTTGTCGCCCGTGACAGAGGGCTCGTCGGCGGGCCGCCGCGTTTGGCTCGACCGGCTGCTCCTGGCAGCCTCGGCGGTGGCCGCCTGCGTTCTGATCGCGCCGCTGGTAGCCGATGCGATCACCGACTCGCGGGCCCGGCGGGTCGAGCGACGGCTCCAGACGATCGCCTCGGGCCTCGAGGGCTACGCCGAACATCACGGCATTTTCCCGACGCCCCCCGATGGCGGGCCGCTCTCACGGGCAGGGCTCTACGCGCCGACGTTGGTCTCGGAGCATCGGTTGGTGGCCGATGACGGCACGCTCCTGGTTCCCGGGTCGGATCTCGATCGGCGAGGCGGGTTCCGGGTGCCTACGCTCGATGAGCTTGAGGCGGCGGTCGGCACAGCGCGGTTTGACGAGTTGATCAACACGATGGGCGGTGATTTCGGCTACACGCTCGGCCACCGGGGCCCGGACGGCCGGCTGCAGCCGAATCGGAACCAGGGGCGGTCGCACCACCCGATCGTCGCCGATGCCCCGGGTCCGTGTTGCGAGAAGAGCAACAACCATCCGGATGGCATCCACTACATCCTCTTCGAAGACGGCCACTTCAAGCGGGTCGCGGTCGATGCCTTGCACGGCGAGGACCACCTCTACCGCAACCACGAAGGGGAGGTGGCGGCCGGCATCGATGCCGAAGACGCCGTGATCGGCGACTCCCACCATCAGCCCTGAGCGGCCGCCTCCGGTGGCGAAGCGTCAGCGGCCGAGGGCCTGCCGGGCCGCCGCGGCGACGGCCGCCGGCGTGATGCCGAAGTGCTCGTAGAGCGTTCCTGCCGGGGCCGAGGCTCCGAAGGACTGCATCCCGACAAAGATGCCGGCTGGCCCGAGCCACCGCTCCCAGCCGAAGCCGCAGGCCGCCTCGCAGGCCACCCGGGCGGTGACGGCTGCCGGCAGGACCCGCTCCCGATAGGCCTCGTCCTGCTCGCCGAAGAGATCCCACGAAGGGAGGCTGACCACCCGGGCCTGAATGCCAGCGGTGGCAAGTTGCTCGGCGGCGGCAAGACAAATACCGACCTCGCTGCCGGTGCCAATCAGGATGCAGTCGGGCTGCCCGCCGCCCGCCTCTTTGAGCACATAGCCACCGCGGGCCAGGCCGGAGGCGGCTCCCAGTCCGGTCCGGTCGAGCGTCGGCAGGTTCTGCCGGGAAAGCACGATCACCGCCGGGCGATCGGCTCGCTCCATCACAACGCGGTAGGTCTCGGCGACCTCGTTGGCGTCGGCCGGCCGAAACACCGACAGCCCCGGCACGGCCCGGGCACTGGCCAGCTGCTCGATCGGCTGGTGCGTCGGCCCGTCCTCACCGAGACCGATCGAATCGTGCGTCAGCACGTAGATCACGCCGAGCTCGCCGAGCGCCGAGAGCCGCAGCGCGGGCTTGAGATAGTCGAAGAACACGAAGAACGTGGCGCAGTAGGGCCGCAGGCCGGAGAGGGCCAGGCCGTTGCAGGCGGCCGCCATCCCGTGTTCACGGATGCCGAAGTGGAGGTTGCGGCCAGCATAGTTCTCCTTGCCGAAGCTGCCGGCATCCTTGACGAGTGTCATCGTGGAGGGGGCGAGGTCGGCGGAGCCTCCCAGCAACCAGGGCACGGTCTCGCTGATGGCGTTGATCACCTTGCCCGACGAGACCCGGCTGGCCAGTCCCTTGGCATCTGGCGGAAACTCCGGGATTCCCGCATCCCATCCAGCCGGCAGACACCCGCCGAGGAACTCGCCCAGTTCCGCCGCGGCTGCGGCGTCGGCCTCGCGGTAGGTCGTCAGGCAATCCTCCCAGGCTCGGCGGGCCTCGCCGCCGCGGGCTCCGAGGGTGGCCGCGAAGTGCTCGGGCACCTCCGAAGGCACGAGAAACTCGGCGTCGGCCGGCCAGCCGTAGGCTTCCTTGGCGCCCTTGATCTCGGCCGGCCCCAGCGGTGCGCCGTGCGCGGCGTGGGAGCCGGCCTTGGTGGGGGCCCCGTAGCCGATCACGCTCTTGACGATGACCAGTGTCGGTTTTGACGACTCGGCCTTGAAGGCCTCGAGAGCCCGGCCCAGCGCGGTGGTGTCGTTGGCGTCGGCGACATGCTCGATCCGCCAGCCGAGCCCCTCGAACCGCCGCCCCACGTCCTCGCTGAAGGCGAGTTCCGTCTCACCCTCGATCGTGATCGCGTTGTCATCATAGATCCAGCAGAGGTTGTCGAGCCCGAGATGGCCGGCCAGCGAGGCCGCCTCGGCGGCCACCCCCTCCATCAGGTCACCGTCGCTGCAGAGCACGTAGGTGTCGTAGTCGAAGAGCGTGTGGCCGGGTCGGTTGTAGTGCGCCCCCAGCCACTTGGCAGCCATCGCCATCCCCACCGAGTTGCCGCAGCCCTGGCCGAGCGGCCCCGTCGTCGTCTCGATGGCCGCCAACAGGTGGTGCTCCGGATGGCCGGCGCAGGGGCTGCCGAGTTGGCGAAACTTCTTGATGGAGTCAAGCGACACGGCCAACTCGTCGTGGCCCGCGTGGCCTGGCCGCCCCCGGCGGACGCCAGCGAGGTGGAGCAGGGCATAGATCAGCATCGACGCGTGGCCGCAGGAGAGCACGAACCGGTCGCGATTGGGCCAGCGAGGATCAACCGGGTCGTACCGCAGGAAATCCTTCCAGATCGTGTAGGCGACCGGCGCCAGGGCCATCGGTGTGCCCGGGTGTCCGCTGTTGGCGGCCTGCACGGCGTCCATCGAGAGCGTGCGAATCGTGTCGATGGCGAGGCGGTCGAGATCGGCGGCGGTCGCGGGCATGCGGGCTCCTTGGTTTCGAGTTGACGGGCGGAGTCTAGCAAAGTCGGCCCCTGCGCAGGCTTCGGGGTGAGCCCGTGCCATCCGGCGGGTTCACCCCGCGCAGGCTTCGGGTTCGCCCGTGCCATCCGGCGGGTTCACCCCGCGCAGGCTTCGGGTTCGCCCGTGCCATCTCGCGGGACGCTCCCTCCAGGCATCCTGCCTTCCGCTCGCTCGATGCTGGCCTCGCTCTCGCCATCCTGGCTTCGCTCGGCCAGCAACGCCCGCTCGATTGGCACGGGC
>JAQCJP010000147.1 GCA_027592945.1 Planctomycetota bacterium | reverse complement strand
TCCACGGGAGAGATGCTGCGGGAGGCGGTCCGACGCCGAACACCGGCCGGCATGAAGGCCACCGAGTACATGGAGACCGGCCAACTGGTGCCGGACCCGATCATTCTGGGGATGGTCAGCCGCCGCCTGGCCGAGCCGGACTGTCGCGACGGCTGCCTCCTCGACGGCTTTCCTCGCACGCTGCCCCAGGCTGAGATGCTCGACGACATGCTCGAGCGACAGGCAATGAGCGTGGACGGTGTCATCGAACTGGCCGTGCCGCGTGACGAACTCGTCCGGCGGATGCTGGCCCGGAAACGGGCCGATGACAACCCCGAGATTTTCGCCCGCCGGATCACGAGCTTCGAGATCCAGACCGCGCCGCTGCTCGATTATTACGGTCGGCAGGGAAAGCTGGCTTCCATCGATGGCCTCGGCTCGGCGGATGAGATTTTTGACCGCGTGCGGGATGCGGTCCATCGCTTTGAGCGCGAGGCCCGTCGCCGTCGCCGCTGAGCGCATGGCGGCCCATCGTGCTGCCGGCCCGCCAGTCGACGTGCAGCCCGCCCCGAACCCGGTATACTCGGTGATCCGTCGGAACTCGTGTGTAGCCCTCCTCCCCCATGGTTTTCTGCTCGTGGTCAATCTGCGTTCTCCTCGAGAAATAGCCCTCATGCGTCGGGCCGGCTTGGTCGTCTGGGGCGCTCATCAGGTGGCCAAGTCGATGGTCCGTCCCGGTGTGACCACCGGGGAGATCGACGCGGCCGTGGAGGCCTTCTTCGGCGAACACGACGCCATCCCGCTCTTCAAGGGCGTGCCCGGAAAGGTGCCTTTTCCGTCGGTCTGCTGTATTTCGGTCAACGAGGAAGTGGTCCACGGCATTCCCGGGCCGCGGGTACTGCGATCGGGCGACATCATCAGCATCGACACCGGCTGCAGTGTGGGCGGCTGGTGCGGAGATTCCGCGTTCACGCATGGCGTGGGAGAGGTGTCGCCCGACGTCCAGCGGCTCCTGGATTGCACCCAGGGGGTGCTCCAGTTGGCCATCGAGCTGATGGCCGTTCGCAATCGCTGGAGCGACGTCGCCGCCGAGATGGCCACCTACGTGCGGGATCGCGGGTTCACTGTGGTCGAAAACTTCGTCGGTCATGGGATCGGCCGCAGCATGCACGAGGATCCTCAGGTCCCTAACTTCTGCACCCCGGCCTTTCGCCGGAATCACGATTTCGAACTCGAGCCCGGGCTGGTGATTGCGGTTGAGCCGATGGTGAACATGGGCTCGAAGAAGGTCCGCGGGCTGGCGGACCATTGGACTCAGTCGACGATCGACGGTCGTCCCAGCGCCCATTTCGAGCACACCGTCGCGATCACGGACGGCGGCCCGGTCGTGCTGACGGCGCCCCCTTCGCAGGGGGAGTCGGTGGGCGCGGCCGGTTCGGCTGCCTGACCGACGCTGCGGCGGCCGCCGCCTCTGCCTGGCTCTTCGCCGGGTGTTTTGGCCACCCCCTTGCGAACGCCCCTCGAGCCAGCCTATGATTTGTGGCTCGGCAGACTCGGTTCGGTTACGGTTTTGAGGAGCGGTCGCGAGAGACCGCGGACGTCGTCATGAAGGTTCGTGCCAGCGTTCGTCGCATGTGCGACAAGTGCAAGATCGTCAAGCGCCGCGGCGTCGTGTTTGTCGTCTGCGAAGACCCCCGCCACAAGCAGCGGCAGGGTTGAGACAGGCGAGAACGGTTGGCGACGGGGCCCGGTGTCCAGCCGGTGCCCTGAGCGACCTGGAAGCCCGGGACGTCCGGGAAGACGGAAGAGACAGTTCGTACCAGTTTGGATCAGTGCCATGCCTCGATTGATGGGCGTCGATATTCCTTCGGAAAAGAAGGCCCTTTATTCGCTGCAGTATCTCTATGGCGTCGGCCCGCGGGTCGCCCGCGAGTTGTGTCACAAGGCGGGCATCGACCCGCTCGTGCCTGCCCGTGACCTCCACGAAGACGAGCTTGCCCGCCTGGCAGCCCTCCTCGACAAGGATTACGTGGTCGAAGGCCAGTTGCGGCGGCAGGTCGCCCAAAACATCTCCCGCTTGAAGGACATTGCCACCTTTCGCGGGCTCCGGCATCGACGTGGCCTGCCAGTTCGCGGCCAGCGCACCCGAACCAACGCTCGGACTCGCAAGGGGCCGAAGAAGACGGTTGCCGGCAAGAAGGGCGTCAAGGATTTGAAGTAATCGAGTGGCGGGCCGCCGTCCGGTCGGCGTGCGGCGCCAGTGAGCAGATACCACATCACGGGAACCCAGCGGGCGGAAGCCGGCGGGTAGATCGGGCCAGGAGCCATCAGCACTATGTCGAAGGCAGCAAAATCCAAGAAGCGGAGCGTGACGACGGGCATTGCCTACATCGTCGCCAGTTTCAACAACACCACCGTCACGATTACCGACTCCCGCGGCGACACGCTCTGTTGGGCAAGCGGGGGCACCTGCGGCTTCAAGGGCAGCCGCAAAGGCACTCCCTTTGCGGGGCAGATGGCGGCGCAACAGGCCGCCGAGAAGGCGGCCAAGTTTGGCGTCAAGGATCTCGAGGTGCGGGTCAAGGGCCCCGGCAGCGGTCGAGAGAGTGCTATCACCGCGTTGCAGGCCGCCGGCATGAACGTCCGCAGCATTGAAGACATCACGCCGCTGCCGCACAACGGCTGCCGGCCTCCCAAGAAGCGGCGGGTCTGATCCTCGCCTCGCAGCCACTCCTTTCCCTCTTTTACACAAGCAGAGTTTTCCGCGTCATGGGACGAATCACTGGTCCAGTTTGTCGGCTCTGTCGTCGTGACGGGCTGAAGCTCTTCCTCAAGGGCAGCCGGTGCGATACGCCGAAGTGTGCCTTCGAGCGACGGAGCACCCCCCCGGGAGTCGTTCAGAAGCGGCGGCCCAAGACCACTGACTACGGGCTACGGTTGCGTGAGAAGCAGAAGGTCAAGCATTATTACGGTGTGCTGGAACGTCAGTTTCGCACCTACTTCGACAGGGCCGCGCGGGGCCGGGGCAACACGGGCGAGGCTTTGATGGCCCTTCTGGAGAGGCGGCTCGACAACGTCGTGCATCGGCTGGGGTTTGCTGCCTCGCGGGCGGCTGCCCGGCAGATGGTCATGCATGGGCACATCACCGTCAACGGCCGGCGGGTCGATATCCCGAGCTATCTCGTCAAGGCGGGCGACCTGGTCCGGGTCAAGAATCGGGCCAAGAGTCTGCAGCTGGTTCATGCCGCACTCGCAGAGTTTCGGCGGGAGGTGCCCGACTTCCTGTCGCGGATCGACGGCGGCATCCCGGAGGCCCGGGTCGACCGGCTGCCGGCAGCTGACGACGTGTCGATCCCGGTGCAGGCCAATCTGATCATCGAGTTGTGTTCCAAGTGAGACTGGGGAGGAGCGACGAATGCATATCCGTTGGCGAGGTCTGGAGTTGCCGGGCAATGTCACGCCCGATCGCGACACGCTGACCGACACGTACGGCAAGTTCACGGCAGAGCCATTCGAGCGGGGCTTCGGCACCACGATCGGCAACAGCCTCCGGCGGGTTCTGTTGTCAAGCCTCGAGGGGAGCGCCATCACCCAGATCAAACTGGCCGGCGCGCTCCACGAGTTCACCACGATCAAGGGCGTTCAGGAGGACGTCACGGACATCGTGCTTGCCGTGAAGAGCCTCGTGGTCAAGAACCACAGCGACTCGACGCGGGTGATTCGGGTCGAGAAAACCGGCCCTGGGTCGGTGACCGGGGCGGATGTCCAGACTGACGAGGCGGTCGAGGTCGTCAACAAGGATCTTGTTCTGGCCACGCTCACCGACGATGTGCCCTTTGAACTGGAGATGGTCGTTGAGAACGGCCGCGGCTACGTGCCGGCCAGTGAGCACAGCCAGACGTCGCAGGAGATCGGCATCGTTCCGCTTGATGCGGTCTTCAGTCCCGTGACCCGGGTCAAGTACGAGGTCGAGGAGACGCGAGTTGGACAGAAGACCAACTACGACAAGCTCACGATGGAGGTCTGGACCGACGGGACGGTGACGCCGGAAATGGCCCTTGTCGAGGCGGCCAAGATCCTCCGCAAGCATCTCAATCCTTTCGTCGGCTATACGACACCAGGGCCCGAAGTGGCAGCGCCGGCTGTCGAGGAACTATTTGCCGCGGTGGAGGCTCCGCTCGAGAGCCGGCTTGGGATGCTCGTCTCCGACCTGCGGCTTTCCCTGCGGGCCAGCAACTGCCTGCTCGAAGAAGGGATCAGCAACGTTCGTGATCTCGTGGGTCGGACCCGTGAGGAGGTGCTCGCCATGCGAAACGCCGGCGAGACCACGGCGGACGAAATCGAGGAGAAACTCAAGGAGCTTGGGCTCGCCCTTGGCATGGAGTTGCCGGCGACTGCCGAGACCTGATTGGCGGGGCCGCCGGCCCCTCGAGGAGAGAGTGAAGTCATGCGTCATCGTCGCAAGGGCCGGATACTCGGCCGCAGTCCATCGCACCAGCGGGCGTTGCTCCGCAATCTCGCTTCGGCACTGATGCTGACCGAGCGGGATGTCGAGCCGGACGAGCCGGGAGCGGCCAAAGTCAAGGGACGAATCGTCACAACCCTGCCGAAGGCGAAGGAGGTTCGTCCCCTCGTCGAACGGTGCATCACGATTGCCCGTCGGGGGCTGGCCGCGGCTGCGCGGGCCGAGGAGTTCGGCACGTCGGCCGAACGAGGCACCGAGGCCTGGCGGGAGTGGCGGACGAGCCCCCGGTGGCGGGAATGGGCCCAGGCGATGGCTCCTGCCGTCAAAGCCCGCAGGCGGGTCATTCAACTCCTCGGTGACAAGCAGGCTGCACGGGTGCTCTTCGAGGTCATCGCGCCGCGTTACACGGATCGACCCGGCGGCTACACCCGCGTGATGCGGCTGGCCCGCCCCCGGCTCGGAGACGCCGGTGAGCGGGCGATTCTCGAGTTTGTGGGGGGAGAGGGGGCCACGGCCGCACCCTCCCCGCAACTTGAAACGACTGCCGGCTGACGGCCTCTGCGCGGGGCGATCCCTGGACCACGTGGCGGTTCAGGGAATAGGCCCCTGCCTCCGCAGCGAATAGAATCCTGGAATGAGGTTGCGGCCGAGGCCGCTGCGGCGTTCGCCAGGTGTTTGCTCAGGAGGCTGCCATGGGTTGCCCGCGTCTTTCGGTCGGTCTTGTTGCGGTGTTGGCGTTGGCGGGTGGTGGCCTCCGGTCGGAGGCGGCTCCCGCCGGTGATGCTGAACACTACGGCATCCCCCAGGTCAAGTTCATCAACGAGCAGATCGCCGTGGGCTGGGCCGATGCCGGGCTTCAGCCGTCAGCCGAGGCGACGGACGGGGAGTGGTGCCGGAGGGTTTATCTCGACCTGATCGGGAGAATTCCACGACTTGATGAGCTCCAGCAGTTTCTCACCGACTCGTCGCCCACCAAGAAGGCGGCCCTCGTCGATCGGCTGCTGGGAGATCAGTATGTCGAGGAGTACGCCCGTAACCTGACGGACGTCTGGACGACGATCCTGATCGGCCGCAATGTCGAGAATGAGCGGGTCAGCCGCGAGGGCATGCGGCATTATCTCCGGCGGGCATTCGCAAAGAATGTTCCCTACGACCGATTCATGGAGGAGTTGGTCACCGCGACCGGAGTGAACACCAACCGCCCGGGCCTGGAGGGCTTCAATGGGGCGACCAACTTCCTGAGCGGAAAAATGGAGGAGATGGGTGTCGAAAATGGCGTCCAGGCGACCGCCAAGACAGCCCAGGTCTTTCTCGGGCTGCAGGTTCAGTGCACGCAATGCCACAATCATCCCTTCAACAAAGGAAAGCAAAACCAGTTCTGGGAACTCAACGCCTTCTTTCGGCAGACCGCTGCCCTCCGTCGTCGGGACGGCAC
Source organism: Planctomycetota bacterium (assembly GCA_027592945.1). GTDB lineage: Bacteria > Planctomycetota > Planctomycetia > Pirellulales > UBA1268 > QWPN01. Next base: position 3,383 of record JAQCJP010000147.1, on the reverse strand, counting down.
CCAAGACGTCCGCTGGGTGGAGTTGGTCGATCAAGACTTTGCCGGCGAGGGCGGGAATCCCGAAGAGGCCGAACTCTACTACGAGCTTCGCAACGGCCTCATGAAGGTCGCCTATCCCGTCTTCATCGACGGCACCGAGATCTCGAAGAGTGGCTACCTCCCGGGAACGATGGAGAACGGTGTGGCCTACGGGGTGAATCGCCGGCAGGAGTTGGCCGGGCTGATCAAGGGGAGCCCGTTCTTCCCGAAGGCGATGGCCAACCGTGTGTGGGGGCATTTTCTCGGCTACGGGTTCACAAAGCCGGTCGATGACCTCGGCGACCACAACCCGCCGTCGCATCCCGAGCTCTTTGATGGCCTCGCCGAGCAGTTCCGGGAGAACAGCTTCGACATCAAGGAGCTGATCCGTTGGATCGTGCTCTCCCGCCCCTATGCCCTCTCCAGCCGGACGACTCCCCAGAACAAGGCCGACGATCCCTCGCTGGGCGAGCGGCCGAAGTTCACGCATTTCTATCTGCGGCAGATGCAGGCCGAGCAGCTCTACGAGTCACTGCTGACAGCAACGCAGGCCGACAAGACCCAGAGTGGCCAGGAAGCCGCCGAGGCCAAGGACAAATGGATGGCGCAATTTGTCTTCGCATTCGGCACCGACGAGGGAGACGAGTCGACGACCTTCAACGGCTCGATCCCGCAGGTTCTGATGATGTTCAACGGGGATCTGATCAAGAAGGCCACGAGCCTGGGCAAGGGAGGCTTTCTCGACGACGTCGCCCGCAGTTCGCTCACGCCGGCCAAGAAGATCGATACGCTCTACATGGCCGCCTTGGCGAGGCCCGCGTCGGCCAAGGAGCGGCAGATCGCCTCGGCACTCCTGGTGGCTCGCCGCGGCGACCTGGCCGGCGCCCTTCAAGATGTCTGGTGGGCCGTGCTCAACTCCAACGAGTTCATCATGAACCACTGAGCCAGTCCGGCGGGCGAGCTTCGTCCGTTGCGTAGCGTTGCGGGCGGGTTGGTTGGGAACGGTTTGTGGGCTTCCGGAGGCCGGGATCGCCCAACGGCCCGCCGTCCCCCCGGCTCGCGCCGGGGGGCTTTTATGAGGAGGGGTTGGTCGGGGGCACGCGCAGAAGCCGGGGAATCTTTGCGACTCACGAGTAATGCCCAGTTGGCCGAGCAGGCACCCTGTAGCAAAATCCCCCGGCGCCGAGCATGTCCCCGCCAGCCCCGGCACTTCCCAAAGTGGCGGGACGGCGGGGAATAAGAGATACTCAACGGAGCGAATACGGGGATGGCCCAGGGTGGCAAGGCCCGGCCCCTCGCACGACCCCGCTCCGCAGGAGTTTCCCCGATGATCCCAGCAGCCCTGACCGGTCGATCTCCCGCCATCCCCGCCGGGATGAACCGCCGCCACTTCATCAGCCACCTGGCAGGGGCTGCGGCCCTGGCTGCCCCCGCCACCGCCTTTACCAACACGCTGCTGGCCCAGGCCACCGACATGCGGAAGCGGCACAAGGCGGCGATTCTGCTCTGGATGGGCGGCGGCCCGAGCAGCATCGACATCTGGGATCTCAAGCCGGGCGCCCCGACCGGCGGGCCCTTCAAGCAGATCGGCACCTCGGCCGACGGTGTCGCGATCAGCGAGCACATGCCGCAGATGGCCAAGCAGATGCACCACATGGCGGTCGTCCGGTCGATGAGCACCCGCGAGGCCGACCACATGCGGGGCCGCTACTACATGCATACCGGCTACGTGCCAAATCCCAATGTGGAGCACCCGAGCTACGGCTCGGTCATCGCCCACGAACTGATCGACCAGGTGCCCCACCTGGAGATTCCTCCCTTCGTGTCGGTGGGCAGCGGGAGCGTCGGCCCCGGGTTTCTGGGAATGACCTGGGCGCCGTTCGTCGTCGACTCCAACGGCAACGTCCGCAACCTCGACATGGGCATCGACCCGGCCCGGCTCTCGCAGCGGCTCGAAATGCTGGCGACCGTCGAGAAGAAGTTCATCGGAGAGCGGCGGGGCGGTTCTTCCGAAGACCACATGAAGGTGCTCGACAAGACGGTCAAGTTGATGACCAGCGAGCAGATGAAGGCCTTCAAGGTGATGCAGGAGCCTGCCGAGATCCGTGAGCGGTATGGCAACACGGGCTTCGGTCGTGGCTGCCTGATGGCCCGCCGTCTCGTCGAGATGGGCGTGCCGTTCGTCGAGGTCGACCTCGGCGGGTGGGACAACCATGCCGGAATCTTCACGACGCTCGCCGACCGCAAACTGCCCGAGCTCGACCAGGCGATGAGCGCCCTGGTGAGCGATCTGGCCGATCGCGGGATGCTCGACGATACCGTCGTGATCTGGATGGGCGAGTTCGGGCGGACGCCCAACATCAACGGCGGCGGAGGCCGCGATCACTGGGCCCGCAGCTGGAGCACCGTCGTCGGTGGCGGCGGGTTCAAGCGGGGCATCGCCGTCGGCGAGACCAGTTCCGACGGCAAGGAAGTGATCTCCGAGCCGTACACCTCCCAAGATCTGATGGCGAGTGTGCTCAAGGCGCTGGGCATCTCCCTGGAGACGACCTTCACGGCCAAGAACGGGCGGCCGATGAAGATCGCCAACTCAGGCAAGGTGATCAAGGAACTCTTCGCCTGAGCCGGTCTCCCGAGGCGTCTGGCGTCGGTGCCACAGCAGGTGTGACCGGGCTGCGAGGCACGGTTCTTCCGCTGGCCGTGCTCGTGGTGCCGGTCTTGATCGAGCAGTTTCTGGCCCTCGCAGTCGGATTTGTCGACAAGTGGCTGGCGGGCAATCTGTTCGCCGAGGCAGAGCCGCTCGCGGCGATCGGTCTGGTGGCCTACTGCCTCGCCTTTCTGCCCGTGATCTTCGTCCTGCCGGTGTCGGCGGCGACCGCCCTGGTGGCCCGTGCCGTGGGGGCGGGTGATCTCCGGGCCGCACGGCGGGCGGCGGGGCAGTGTCTCCTGGTCACCGGGCTGCTCGCCATCGTCTCGATGCTCCTGGCGATGCTGGGCGGCGATCGGTTCATCGGCTGGCTCGGGCTGCCGGCAGGAAGCAGCCTCCTGGCGGTTCGCTATCTGGCGATCGTGCTTCCGGCGCTGCCATTGATGGCCGCGGTTCTGGTGGGCGTGGCGATTCTGCGGGGCGCCGGCGACATGGTGGCCGGGCTGGCCGCCATGTCGGTCGTCAATCTCGTCAATGCCGCCGTCAGTTTCGGGCTGGCCAACGGCTGGGCGGGGATGCCCCGGCTGGGCTGGGACGGGCTCGCCTGGGGGACGGTGGCCGGCTACGCCTGCGGGACCGCCTGCGTGGCGGGGCTGCTGGCCCGGCGGTCACGGGGCCTGCGAACCGGCCCGGCCGACTGGAGGCCGCACCGCACCGA
>JAQCJP010000146.1 GCA_027592945.1 Planctomycetota bacterium | reverse complement strand
GCTCCCCCAGGGCCATCCATGGCCCCTGCAGCCCTGCCGGTCGCACCGGTCGTGCCGACCGCGGCCGACTTCACTGAAGGATTCGCCCGGCCAGCACGGGGTGACCGATAACCCTCATGTGGCGGACCAAGGACCGGTCTGCCGCCATCACCCATCGGTCACAAGCATGTCCGCATCGTGGAGAAGGAACTCCGTCGCGGCCTGTCGGGCCCCTGCGGCACGACAGCTGACTCGCTGCGCCGCCATCCTGCTGGCCGTGATCGCGATCGGCTGGCCGAGCCACACAACCGCCCAAGAGCCGCGTGCCTGGGCCGGCGGCACCGAACCTGCCCGCGAGCCACTCCGCGTCGCCGCCACACCACCGGCGGCCGACGCACCGGAGCCGGGCGACGCCGATGCCGCCGCGGAACCTGCCGGCCTGATCCCGACCGGCAATCTCCTGGCCACGATCCGCGACGGCGGCTGGCTGATGATCCCGCTGGTCGGCTGCTCCTTCGCGCTGGCCGTCTTCGGCATCGAACGGCTGGTCAGCCTGCGAACCGGCAGTGTCGTGCCGAAACTCTTTGTTGATCGCTTCGTCGCCCAGCTCCAAGACCGCGCCCTCTCCCGCTCGGCGGCTCTCGAGGCGTGCGAGGAGAACGGCAGCCCCGCCGCCCGCGTCTTCGCCGCCGCTATCCGCCGCTGGGGCCGGCCGGCCGTTGAGATCGAACAGGCCGCCATCGACGCCTGCGAGCGGGAGCTCAACCATCTGCGTCGCTACCGCCGCGTCTTCAACGGCGTCGCGACGATCAGCCCGCTGCTGGGCCTGCTGGGAACCGTCTTCGGCCTGATCCGCTCCTTTAACGTCGTGGCCGCCGCCGGGGCGATGGGCCGGCCCGACCTGCTGGCCGGTGGCTTCGGCGAGGCCCTGATCACCACGGCGATGGGGCTGCTGGTGGCGATTCCCGCCATGGTGCTCCACTCCTACTTCACCAGTCGGGTCGATCGCCTGGCGATGCGGCTCGACGAGAGCTGTCAGCAGGTGATTGACGAGATCTCCCAGGAGACGCTGGGCGAGCCGAGACGACGGGCCGCGGGGTAATGCGATGCCACTGGTGCGACTGGCGAGCGAGGAGGAGCCGGCTCCCAACCTGACGCCGATGATCGACGTGATCCTCGTGATCACGATCTTTTTCATGTGCGCCACCAAGTTTTCAGGCGACGAACGACAGTTTGAACTCGATCTGCCCGAGGTGGGAGCGGCCGCGGCCGTCGCGGCGGGCCGGCCGGAGATCGTCGAGGTCGAGGCGGCGGGAGCCCTCCGGCTCGGCTCCGATGAGGTCTCACTTGAGGAACTCGGCAGCCGGCTGACCGCGGCCCGCGAGGCGAGCCCCGAGTTGGCCGTGATGATCCGGGGCGAGCGGGCGGTCTCGCACGGGCGGATGGCCGAGATCTACGAGACCTGCCGCTCGGCGGGCGTGCGACATGTGGCGATCTCCGTCCGCACCGGGGCGGGCAGCGCGCGAAAGTGAGCGGCGGCCATGGGTGCGGCGGAACTCGCGGTGGCGATCGTGGCGGCAGCGGCTGGCGCCGGTGTGACCGTGCTGGTGCGAACCGGCTGGCTCCAATCGCGAACGCTCGAGAAGTGCATCGGCCTATCGGTGGTCCTGCATCTGGTGATCGCGGTCGTGGCGGCATTCGTTGGCGGCTGGTCGCCCGCGTCGTGGGGCCAGCGTGACGAGGGCCGGATGACGATGCTCGTCGTGCTGGCCGACGACCAGGCCGACGATGCCGTGGCCGATGCCGCCGATGCCATCGGCGACCCAGACGATGGGCCACCCGACCCGCCAACGGCCTCGTCGGAAGCGGCCACGGCCGAGGCTCCCCCCCTGCCCTCTCTCGCGACCGCGGAATCGCCGCCGGCCCCGCCCGATCTCGTGCCGCTGCTAGATGCCCCTCCTGAAGATTCGGCAGCCACGGCTCCTGTCGATGAGCCGGCCCTCGCTGAGACAGGCCCCACCGCGGATGACGCCACACCGGTCCCGGACCAGCAGGCGGCTCCAGGCCCCCGCCTCCCAGCGACCTATGCCGATCGCATCGGCCACCGTCGGGCGGCGGCCGCTGCCGCCCGCGGGGGCTCCGAGGAGACGGAGCGTGCGGTGCGGGCGGCACTCGCCTGGCTCGCCCGCAACCAGTCGAGCGACGGCCGCTGGGACGCGGCCCGCCACGGGGCTGGCCGCGGCAGGATGGGAGCCAGCCAACACGCCGCCGATGTTGGGGCCAGGGCCGACCACGGCGTCACCGGGCTGGCGCTGCTGGCCTTTCTTGGCGCCGGCAACACGCATCGGGAGGGCCCGCATGCCGCCACGGTGGCCCGCGGCCTTGGGTATCTGGTTGAGCGGCAGCGGGCCGACGGATCGCTGGCTGGCGAGGCCGCCTTCTTCGCCTCGCTCTACTGCCACGGCATGGCGACGATCGCGGTGGCCGAGGCGGCCGCCATGAGCGGCGATGAGGCCCTGCGGCCCGTTCTCGATCGGGCGGTCCGCTACACGCTGGCGATGCAGCACCCCATCACCGGCGGCTGGCGCTATGCCGCGGGCGATCGGGGCGACACCAGTCAACTCGGCTGGCAGGTGATGGCACTGGCCGCGGCAAAGAACGCCGGCCTGTCTGGCTTCGAGTCGGCCGAGGCCCGGGCGGGCTCCTTCCTGACCGGCGTTTCCAGCGGTACTGCAGGCGGTCTGGTGAGCTACCGTCCCGGCGAGCGGGCCAGCCTCGCGATGACAGCCGAGGCCCTCTTCTGCCGGCTCCTGATGGGGATGCCGGCAGATCATCCGGCCGCCGTCGAGGCCTGCGGCGTCTTGTCGCAGTCCCTCCCATCTCGGGACACCTACAACATCTACACTTGGTATTACGGCACGCTGGCGTCGTTCCACGCTGGCGGCCCGCAGTGGGATGCCTGGAACAGGCGGCTGCAAACGGCGCTTTTACCTCTCCAGCACCGCTCGGCTGGCCACCTCGCCGGGAGTTGGGATCCCGATGGTCTCTGGGGTCGGCACGGCGGCCGGGTCTACGCCACGGCCCTGGCCGCCCTGACGCTCGAGGTCTACTACCGCTACCTGCCGCTCCACGACCATTCCGCCCGAATGGCCGCCAGGCCGTGAGCTGGATCGGGGGAGGCACGCTGCCGTTTCACGGGAGGAACCGGCATGACCGTCACACCCAGGGCTTCCGGCCGTTTGAAGGCGTGGTCGCAGCGGGATACACTTGTAGATATCGAAGAAGCCGTGCGTGATGCGGCTCTTCGCCCTGCCGGAGGATGCGCTTGTGGTTCCCTGTATTGCAATGTTTGGCCTCGGCACGACGGAACTGCTCATCCTCGGCGCGATCGTGCTGCTGCTCTTTGGCAGCCGCCTGCCCAAGGTGATGCGGTCGCTCGGCGAGGGGATCGTCGAGTTCAAGCGGGGCGTGCAGGGCATCGAAGACTCGGCTGCGACAGCCCCCCACGAGCCGGGCAAGTCGGACGCCCGCTAGGGCGGCTTCCCCTTGGAATCGGAAGTGGCGGCAACACCATGTTTGGACTCGGGCCGCTGGAACTGGTCGTGATTGCGGCCATCGCCGTGATGATCTACGGCAAGCGACTGCCCGAGGTGGGCCAGACCTTCGGTCGCACCGTCGGCCAACTCCGCCGGCAATGGCAGGCGATGTCCCGCGAGTTCGAGATGGCCACCAATCTCGACGCCCAGCCAACGGCCCGCAGCACCCCACCGTCTCGCGGCTCCGCGGAGGAGGGTGGCCCCACGGTCGCCTCCCCCAAGCTCGAGCCCCCGTCTGAATCCTGACCCCCGCCCATAAACGCCCCCGGCGCGAGCCGGGCTGGACGGCGGGCCGTTGGGCCATCCAGGCTTCCGGAAGCCCGTGACGGGCCGCCGAAGCCGTGCTAGGATTTGGCACTTAGGAGTTGCCAAGTCCCGGCTCCGTCGGGCAGCTAGCTCAGTTGGTTAGAGCGCCACGTTCACACCGTGGAGGTCACAGGTTCGAATCCTGTGCTGCCCATTTTTTGGTTTGTGGTCTCGCTTGAACTCGAGTGGCCCCGTCGCGGCTCAGGGGTCGCTTTTTGATGGATCGCGTTGCCAAACTCACCGACGGCTGCCGGATCGAGACAGCGACGGGCCTCGAGTTCGGGCCCTTGGCCAACCCGCTGGTCCGGAAGGATCAGGGGCCCGTTCTGTACGTCGACTACGCCGATGCCGAGTCGCTCCGGGAAAAGTCCCAGAACGACCCGCGGGTCGATGCATCAAGCATCGTCGATGTCGACTTCAACCTCGAGGAGGGATCGCTCGCGGAACTCTGCAGCGGCCGGGGACCATACGCCTACGCCCTGGCCTCCCACGTCTTCGAGCACCTTCCCAATCCACTGGGTTGGCTGCGGGAGGTGGCAGCCCTCCTCGAGCCAGGGGGCATCATCTCGCTCGCCGTCCCCGATCGCCGCTACACATTCGACTACTTTCGTTCGGAGACGACCGTCCCCCAACTGGTGGCCTACGACGTCGAGGGGCTCGGCCGACCGAGCGTCGTGCAGTTGGCAGACCATTTCTACAACGCCCGGCAAGTGAATACCCCCGACGCCTGGATCGAGACGCCCCGGCTCGAGGCCAGCCCGCGGTATCACGATGACGCCCAGGTCGCGTTCATCCTCCAGCAGGTCACGGAAGGTCGCTATGTCGACGGTCACTGCACCGTCTGGACCAGCGAGCAGTTTCCTGCAACGATTCGGGCGGCACTTCGCCTCCGAAACATTCCCCTGGGTATCCGGCGGATTCATCCGCCGGAGCCTGGCACCAACGAGTTCATCGTCCAACTCGAGCGGGTGACTTCCGCCACTCCCCCGGCCGCCGGCGGCCAGCCGGGAACCGACCAGCCGGCCTGACGACGCGAGCAACCGGGAACGACGAGGCGATGATCACCCGCCCCGAAGGCAACAAACACGAAGGCTGCCACTCCTGCCGATTCTGGCGGCAGGGCCCGTCCGAGGAACGCGGACCTGACTGGGGCGAGTGTCGGCGGATGCCGCCGACCCTGCCCCCGATGGAGGAGGAAAAACTCGTCCACGTCGGCATCTGGCCCCACACGGCCGAGGACGACTGGTGCGGCGAATGGGAGGCCCGGTAGCGAGCAAAACCGGTCCTGTTTTATTCGTAAGCCTTTGAAAACACGGGGCTTGAGGCGCCCAGCGGCCCGAGCATCACCCTCCCCCGTAGTTGTGGACCGCCCGCCGAGATGGTACAAATCTGGCGTTCGACAGACTCTCGTCTGCACTCTTGGCCCGTCGGGAACTGAGCCTGTGCGTCGGCGATTGTCGATCGAGTCGATTGGTACGCGATCCAGTTCCCGAGTTCAGTGAGGTTGAGGGTTTATGGCCCGGAAGATTTACGTGGGAAACCTCCCATGGTCCACCACGTCCCAGGATTTGGAGGCAATGTTCGCTCCGCACGGAGCGGTTCGCAGTGCCGAAGTGATTTCCGATCGTGAGACCGGCCGGTCTCGCGGCTTCGGATTTGTGGAGATGGAAACAGACGATGGCCTCCAGGCCGCGATCAATGCCCTCAACGGGCAGGAGATCAACGGTCGGCCGCTGACGGTCAACGAAGCCCGCGAGCGGACACCCCGCCCAGGCGGCGGTGGCGGCGGCGGTGGCCGTGGTGGCTACGGTGGCGGCCGTGGCGGCTACGGCGGCGGCGGCGGCGGTGGCGGACGGTATTGATCCGTCGACCGAAACCGTGCATTCCACGAGCGCGGAAGCCGAGGATGACCTCCTCGGCTTCCGTGTCTTTGTTTTCATGGTAGGCTGAGAGGCTCGCGGGAGCAGGCTCCACTGCCCGCGATTCCGATTCACGACAGCACCAGACAGGTCATCAGACTTTCAGAGGCAACACCCGAATGAGTTTTGGACGTTCCCGAGCCAAGGCCAGCACCGCCCGCAAGCGATCGAAGCCCAAGCCCAAGGTCAAAAAGAAGGATCCGATTTACATCGACGGCGCCCGGCCGCGACCGATGTACGTCGACTACAAGGATCTCGAACTCCTCGGCAAACTCGTCAACCGGCAGGGCAAGATCATCGGCCGCCGCAAGAGCGGCTGCACCGCCGTCAGCCAGCACGCCGTTACCCAGGCCATCAAACGAGCCAGGTTCATGGCGCTCTTGCCGTACGTGGCGGACTGACCGCACCTCCGTCCGGCGACGCTCGTCGTCGGCCGGCGGCGTATGATGTGAGGACTCTCCCCGGGAGCCCCACATGCCCGCGTTCTGCACCCGCCGCCGTGTCGAGTTTCGTGATACCGACGCCGCCGGCATCGTCCACTTCTCGGCCTTTTTCTTCTGGATGGAATCGGCCGAGCACGAGCTCCTTCGGCAGGCCGGGGTTCCGGTGGTCGCACGAGACGCCGCTGGCATCGATGCCAGCTGGCCGCGGGTATCCGTTTCCTGCGACTACGTGGCAGCCGCCCGCTTTGGCGACGAGGTCGACATCGGCGTCGCGGTTGAGGCGATCGGTCGCTCGAGTGTCACCTATGGCTTTACATTCAGTCATGGCGGCGGCGAGATTGCCAGGGGGCGAATCGTGGCGGTGCGGTGCCTGATGCATCCGGGCGGCAAACCGGAAGCGGTGCCGATCCCGCAGGACATCATCGCCCGCCTCGAGCCCTTCCGGCCCGCGGACTGAAGGCAGACCGGAAAGGAGGCGGCCGATGCTCGAGGTGGAAAACCTCTCCAAGTCGTTCGCAGCCGCTGCCGGTTCGGTGCCGGTGCTTCAGCATGTCTCCTTGGCGCTCGAGCCGGGAAGCCGAATGGCGATCATGGGGCCTTCAGGCTCCGGCAAAAGCACCCTCCTCTCGATCATCGGGGCGCTCGAGGAACCGAGCGAGGGACATGTCCGGCTCGACGGCATCGATCCCTTCGCCGGCGACGCCGCCGCCCGGGCGGCGTTTCGAAACCGGCGGATCGGTTTCGTGTTTCAGGAACACCACCTGCTGGCCGGCTGCACCGCGCTCGACAACGTCTTGGTGCCGGCCCTGGCAACCGGCCGAGTACCCCGCGAGACGATCGCCAGGGGCACCCGGCTCTTGGAGCGGGTTGGCCTTGGTGGGCGGCTGCATCACCGACCGGGCGAACTCTCCGGTGGTGAACGGCAACGGGTGGCGGTTGCCCGGGCGTTGGTGCTCGCGCCCCGGCTGATCCTGGCCGACGAGCCTACCGGCCAGCTCGACTCGACCTCGGCAGCCGAGGTGGCCGATCTGCTCATTGAACTGGCCGCGGAGTCGGGCGGGATGCTCGTGGTCGTCACCCATGACGAGTCCCTCGCTGCCGCGGTCGGCGGGATCCGCCAGCTGGTCGACGGGCGACTGTTGCCATGAGCCAGCTGAACCGCCCGCTTGCCACGTCTCTCGGTCTGGCCGGCAGGCTGGCCCGCCCATGGTGGCCGCAGATCCTTTCGCTTGCCGCCGCCTGCGGCGTCGTAGCCACGACGATCAGCGGGGCGCTTTCCGTCGGGAGGGCGATGCAGGACGGACTCCGCACGCTGGCGGTGGAGCGGCTCGGCCGGATTGATGCTGCAGTGGTCGGAGAGACGTTCTTCACCGCGGGGTTCTGCCGCCGTCTCCACGAGGAGGCCGCCGGCTCGCCCCGGCTGGTGCCCGCAATCGTGATGCCGGCGGTGGTCGATCGTCCCGGCGGCGGCTCGGCTCGAGTCACGCTCCTGGCCTGCGACGATCCGGCGGCTCTCGGCTTTACACCGGCCCCGCCGCCACTGGCCCCGGGAGGACTTCTGGCCAATGCCGCGCTTGCCGAGGCGATCGGTCTGACCGGCGACGAGGAGGTCATCCTCCGGCTGCCCACCACGTCGAGCGTCCCATCCGACAGCCCGCTGGGCCGCCGAACCGGGGAATCGTCCGGCCGTCGGCTGGCGGTCACGGCCATCGTGCCGCCGCGCGGCATCGGGCAGTTCTCGCTCCGGCCGGCCCAGGCGACGTCGCCGACCGCGGTCACCTCCCTGGCGGAAGCCCGCCGCATCCTCCGCAACGACGACGCAGCCAACTGTCTCTTCGCCGTCGGCAAGCCCACCACCGGGGATGCAGCCGCCTGGCTCCGCGAGCGGCTCGTTCCGGGGCCAGCCGATTACGGCCTCGCCCTCGAAGAGGCCTCCGAGGCACCGGCAAGCCTCCGGCTCACCAGCAGCCGGCTGATCCTGCCTCCCGCCGTCGATGAGGCGGCCGCCGAGATCCTCGCCCCGCTGGGCGGCCGGCCCACCTTGATCGTCCTGGCGAACGCCATCGAGCCGCTCGGCCGCCGCGGCTCCGGCAATGCCGCAGCCAGCATCCCCTACTCGACAGTGCTGGGGATCGAGGCGACCAGCCTTCCCGTCGGCGACCTGGTCGATGCGGCGGGACGCCTGCTCCCGGTCCCGGCCGACGGCGAGATCATCATCGACCACTGGATGGCCGACGACCTGGCGGCCCAGGGCCAGCCGGTGGCCATCGGCGACCGCCTCCGGCTGTCGGTCTTCGAGCCGGAGACAACCCACGGCCGCGTCGTCGAAACAACCTGCGACCTGACGATCACCGGGATCGCCGCGATGACGGGAGCCGCCACGGCCCGCGGCGTCGTACCGACGGTCGAGGGGATCACCGACGAAGACTCGATCGCCGACTGGGATCCGCCGTTTCCCTTCGATGCCGCCCGCGTTCGCTCGACGCCGCCGCACGACGAGGATGATCAATACTGGAAGGATTACGGTCCGACGCCGAAGGCCTTTGTCTCGCTCGCAACCGCCAGGCGGATGGCAGCCAGTCGCTTCGGAGCGACAACCGCCTGGCTGATTCCGCGAGCCAGCCTGGCCGATCCACGCGCGACAGCGGATCAGATCGCCGCCGCGATCGATCCGGCAGCCCTGGGGCTGCGGGTGATGGCGTTGCGGACCGATGCGGTGAAGGCGGCGCAGGGATCGACGCCGTTTGGCAGCCTCTTCCTCGCGCTTTCGAGTTTCGTGGTCGGGGCGGGCCTGCTGCTGGCCTGGCTGCTCTTTTCGCTGCTGGTGGCTGCCCGCGGACGCGATCTGGGCATTCTCTCGGCAGTCGGCTTCCCACCCCGCCGGTTGGCTGCGCTCCTCGTCACGGTCGGCGGGATCGCCGTGGCCCTCGGCACTGCCGCCGGTGTCCTGCTCGGGCCGCTCTGGGCCAACGCCCTGCTCGCGATGCTTGGCCGCGCCTGGACGGCAGGGGTCGAGGCGGGCGCCGCTCGGGCCTT
>JAQCJP010000145.1 GCA_027592945.1 Planctomycetota bacterium | reverse complement strand
GGGGGGCCGGGATGATCCCGGCCCCCCGCGTGTTGACAACACTTCAGGAAGCGTTACCGCATCAGCGGCAGCGACGGCAGCCGCGACGACGGCCACCGCAGGAGTTGCAGGCCGGGGCCGACTCGCAGCCGCAGGCGTCGCCACAGCCACCGCAGGCGCCGGCGTCACAGGGCACCTCGACGGCGACCGTGACGCACTTGGTGACGGGGACTTCCTTGGTGACCTGGACCGGAACGCAGACCGTGTAGGTCGACGTCTTGGTCTCGGGCACGCAGTCGTACACGGTGACCGTGTACTTCTCTTCCTTCTGCTGGGGAACCATGACCGTGTAGGAAACTTCCTTGGTCATCGTCTCCGGCACGCACTTGGTGACCTGGTACTCGCGGGTGCGAGTCTCGGTCTTGCACTTCTGCACCTTGACCGTGCAGGTCTTCTGCTCCGGCACGCACTTGGTCACGTGGTAGGTGCGGGTCCGCTCCTCCGGCACGCACTTCGTGACGTGGTAGGTGCGAGTCCGCTCCTCGTCACGGCACTTCGTGACCTTGACGGTGCGGGTCCGCTCCTCCGGCACGCACTTGGTGACGTGGTAGGTGCGGGTCCGCTCCTCCGGCACGCACTTCGTGACGTGGTAAGTGCGGGTCCGCTCCTCCTCACGGCACTTCGTGACCTTCACCGTGCGGGTCCGCTCTTCCTTCCGGCACTTGGTGACGGTGTAGGAGTAGGGGACTTCCTCGGTGACGCACTGGTAGGTCGTGCAGGGCACTTCCTTCGTCTCGCAGGTCGGAACCCAGACCCGCTTGCAGCACTGCTTCGGCGGGCAGGGGCAGCCGCAGGCGTCGGTGCCGCCACCAACCTCAACCATCTCGGTGGCCCAGTGGCCGCCACGGACCTGCACCGTCTTCATGGTGGTGACCGGGACCCGCTTCTGGACGGTCCGCGTGCCGGTCATCTCCTCGGTGTAGGGCACCATCACCGTGTAGGTCTGCTCGACCTCTTCGGTGTAAGGAACCTTGACGGTGTAGGTGGAGGTCTTCTCTTCCTTGACCGGCACCATCACGGTGTAGGTCGCGGTCTTCTCCTCCTTCACCGGCACCATCACCGTGTAGGTCTGCTCGACCTCTTCGGTGTAGGGAACCTGAACCGTGTACTCGGCGGTCTTGGTCTCCGTGACGTTCCGGTTGACCGTGTAGTTGACGGTCTTCGTCTTCGTCTCGGGAACACAAACCGTGACCGTCCGCGTCCGCTCTTCGGTCCGCGGAACCCGCTTGTTGACCGTGTAGGTCCGCTCGCGGGTCTCGGTCTTGTACTCCGTGCAGGTGACCGTCTTCATCTCGGTCACCATCTGCTTCTGGTACACCGTCTTGGTGCCACAGCCAGCAGTCTCACCACAACCACCGCACTCGCTGCTGACGGTGCCCTCACAGCCACCCTCACAGCCGCCACCGCAGTTGCCACAGTCAGCCCAGGTGCTCGTGCACATGGCGAAGACGGCGACAGCTGGCATGACGCAAGAAAGAACTTTGCGAATCACGCGAACCTCCACAGGAAAAAAGCAGGAACCAGGATCATCGAGCAGGTTTGTCTCTAACGCGCCCGAACGCCGGCCGGTCGAAGAGACCCGTTCTCTTACGACGGCCGAACTGCTCGACCGCCTGTTAAGATAGATAGGTTACGTTGAGTAAAACGGCTTGCAAGCCTCAGATGACAGAAAATCTACGATTTTTAAAAAACCACCCCCTCAGAGGGATTCGGGTTCCTTCGAGTGGTGTCTCTCGAAGGCGCTTCCAAACTGTCGCATCGCGCACAGTGCGATGGTCGAAATGGGCTGCCTACTCGAAAAATGTGGCGGTCTTGCCCGGATTTGCCTGCACGACTGGAACACGATTAGAGTTCTGTATGGGGCTGGAGGGTCTGGTGTGGCAGTGAACGGATGGCGTCCTGCCGCCCGGCGACATCCTGGGAGGGCAATAAGATCATGGTCACCATCAACGAAATTCTGTCCGGCACGCGGCGGACACTGATTGCAACGCGTCCCGAAGCCACCGTGCGGCAGGCGACCCGCTTGATGAACGATCACGGGATCGGCTCGCTCCTGGTGACCCGGGACGGCCGACTGATCGGCATCTTCACCGAGCGGGATGTGCTCCGGCGGATCGTGGCCGAGGGCCGTTCCCCCGACACGACCACCGTCGGCGAGGTGATGACCGGCGACGTGTTTTGCTGCCCGCCCCAGGCCTCGATCGAGGAGGTTGCCGATCTGATGCGGCGGCGGCGGGTGCGACACGTTCCGATCGTCGATGCCGCCGATACGCTGGTGGGGTTGGTCTCAATCGGCGACGTCAACGCCCATCGCTTCGCTGTCTGCGCCACTGAGTTGGTGCAGATGCGGGACTACATCATGAACCGGGCCTAGCCTCCAACGGGGCGGCCGCAGCGGGCGGATCCGTGGCCGCCGGAGCGGTGTCGGCCGCCTCACCAGCCGCCGCAGCCGGTTGCTCATTATCGGGCTCCGGACTCCGCCCCATGGCCATCTTGTCCAACGGCCTGGCGAAGACACGCTCCCAATCTGCTGCCATGCTGGCCACGTGCCAGCCAGACTGCTCAGCCAACGCCACCACCGCGTCGGCTTCCGCATCAGAGGCAAACTCCCGATCGGCGTCGTCATGCAACACCAGCAACTGGAAGCTGGGCCGCTCACCCTGCTGCGACCACCGGAGCATCTCAAGGTCGCCACCACCGACGTTGCCGGCTGCGAAGATCGGCCGGCGGCCGATCCGGGCAGCGATGCTGACCGGCTTCTCCGGTCCGTCGTTGAACTGCTCGAGTTCCGGCAGCACGACCACCTTCGAGCCCGCCGCCGTTTCAGGGTCGCCAGCCTCCTCCCGGAGTGTCATGCGCAGCCGTGAGCCGATGACCAGAGATGGATCGATGCCATACCACTCAGTCGCCACCGGCCTGAGAAAGTGGACGCTGCTTCCTGAACAGAGCCAGATGGTGAAGCCCTGCCTGCGGAGCAATGCCAGCAGTTCCTGCATCGGCTGAAAGGTGACATCCCGCAGCGGGGTGTCGTAAATCGGGTGGCGGGCCGTTGCCAGGAAGGCCCTCACGTCGTCCTCGAGATCCTCCAGCGGACGGCCCTCGCTGGCAGCCGCGGCCAGTTCGGTCAGCAGCCTCTGACCCAGCCGCCGGGCAAACTCGAGGTCACCGGTCAGCAGCGTGGCAAATGGCTCTTGGGAAGCGAGGTCGGGCTTTTGTTCGACCAGGCGACGAATCCGTTCGATCAGAAACAGGGCATTGATGTACGGCTCCTCGCAGGCGAGGGTGCCGTCGTGGTCGAAGACCGCGATCCGCTCCTCCTCAGGCACAAACAGAGGCCCACCTTCCGTGCTGACTGCCTCGACAAACTCGAGGATCGCCTGCTTGGTCTCTCCCGCTCGCCACGAGGGCAGCGGGTCGACCGTCGGCTGCCCGGCCGGCCCCACGGCTCCCGGCTGGGCCGGAGGCTCCGGCTGGGGCGGTGGCATCGAACCCAGCCAGACGGCCACACCCAGCAGACCGAGAGCCAGCAGCGGCACGGCCACCGCCGAGGCCGAGGCCGAGCTGGTCTTGGCCGGCGGCGATGTCTCCGCCGCCTCGTTATCAGGCGTCACAATCGGCTCCCGCATCATCCTCTCTCCGTGAACTGGTAGGCAGGCGTCTGGTCAGCGCCACCATAACCGGGCCCGGCGGCCACTCCAAAAACCCGCTGCCGGAATCCGTACGGCGGCGTGCGATGTGCTGGGAAGAACGTATTTTCTTGCGGAAGACCGTCCCGCCGGTATTCTCCACCCAGTCTCGCCGACGGGGATCGGGGCCACTCGCTGCCAATCGGCCCACCGGGCCCGACCCCCTCGCCAACCCTCCGGAGTGCTCCCGCCATGATGCGTCGCCATGCTGTCACCACTGCCCTGCTCCTGGCATTCCTGAGCGGCCTTCCCGCGGCTCGGGCAGATGTCTCGCTCAACAACATGTTCGGTGACCATATGGTGCTCCAGCAGGGGCTGGCCAATCGGATCTGGGGCCGGGCCGAGCCGGGCGAAGAGGTGACCGTCTCGATCGCCGGCCAGTCGCAGACCACGAAGGCCAACGACGCGGGAAACTGGGAGGTGCGTCTCGAGCCGCTCACTGAATACGGCGGCCCGCACACGCTGACCGTAACGGGCAACAACGAGATCACCTTCAACGATGTCCTGGTCGGCGAGGTCTGGATCTGCTCGGGCCAGTCGAACATGCAGTGGGCGGTCAACCAGGCCAACGACCCGGACCTCGAAAAGGCCGCGGCCAACGACGCCGCGATCAGGCTGATCTCGGTGCCCCAGGTCGGCACCCAGGAGCCGCAGTGGAACTTCAAGGGACGCTGGAGCGTCTGCTCGCCAGAGACGGTGGGTGACTTCTCGGCGGTCGGCTATTTCTTCGGGCGGCAGTTGCATCGGACCCTCGGGGTGCCGATCGGCCTGATCGACAACGCCTGGGGAGGCAGCGCCGCCGATGCCTGGGTCAAGCGGGAGAAGATCGCCGCCCACGAGACCCTCAGGGCGATCCACGACCGCTGGACGAAGCTCGAGGAGACGAAGGCCGATGACCGACAGCTGATGGCGGGCAACAGCCGGCCGGGGAACATCCACGCCGGCGTGCTGACCCCCTCGATCGGCTACGGAATCCGCGGCGTGATCTGGTACCAGGGCGAGTCCAACGCCGGCCGGGCCCACCAATACCGCACGCTCTTCCCCTTCATGATCGAGTCCTGGCGGGAGGAATGGGCGATGCCCGACAACGCCGAGTTCCCCTTCTACTGGGTGCAGCTGGCCGACTTCAAAGCGGAGCGGAACGAGCCGGCCGAGAGCGACTGGGCAGAGCTTCGCGAGGCCCAGACGATGACGCTCGACGCCCTGCCCAACACCGGCCAAGCCGTGATCATCGACCTGGGCGAGGGCAAGGACATCCACCCCAAGAACAAGCAGGATGTCGCCAAACGACTGGCCCGCTGGGCGCTGGCGGAGACCTACGCCATGCCCGGCATCGCCTGCCGCAGCCCCCGCTACACCGCGATGGAGAAGGAGGGTGGCAAACTGGTGCTGTCATTTGACGATGTCACCGGCGGCTGGCGGCCCTTTGATGTCAAGGAGCCGCTCGGCTTCACGATTGCCGGGGCCGACAAGACCTTTGTGCCTGCAACGGCGGCGATCCGCAAAGACGGCCGGATTGAGGTCTGGAGCGACGCCGTTGCCGAGCCGGTGGCCGTCCGCTATGCCTGGGCCGACAACCCCGTCTGCAATCTTTATTCGAACGCGGGCCTCCCGCTGACGCCCTTTCGCACCGATGACTTTCCGGGCGTGACGGTGGGCAAGGAGTAACGCCGGCCACCAAGCCAGCTTGCCGGTCAGGAAAATCGTGGAAACGGCGGCGGCCGAACCCCGCCCGGGTGTGCGGACTCGTCGCCTGTCGGCTAGGATCATGGCCTGCCGGCTGGAGGCCTGCCGGCGAGAAGTCCAGAGATGCAAGGAGGGTGGTGCCGTGTCTGGTTTTGCTGTCGCTGTGGGGTCCCGAGCGACCCGGGTGCTTGCCGTGTCCTGCTGCGGGCTGGCGGTCATGCTGGCAGGCTGCTCCGGCGGCAAAGGCGCCTCCCAGGCTCGCTTCTCGTCGGTGTCGGCCGAGCCCGAACTCGCCGGCCGTCCTGCGGCCTCCGTCTTGGGGCGGCGGTATCGGCGGCTCGTGCCGGTCGTGATCGCGGCTCCCCAGCCCTTCCGCGTCGCGTCGCTCTCAACCGCGGGAGCGTCGCTGGCATCGGCTGCGGTCCCGATGCCGCTTGGCCGGGCCGGCGACGATGCCATCCGGCTGGTCAGCGGCACCGAACCGCTCGCTGAGCCTCGGCCCCTGCCCGGCCTTCCGGCGACCGGCCGGCCGGCGGTGGCTGCCATCGGAGCAATGCTCGCCGACTACCGGCAGGCCTTTAACCGCCACGATGCCGAGGCGGCCGCTGCCCATTGGGCGGACAGCTGTGAAAATATGGACCTCGACTCCGGCCGTCGGACGACGGGCCGCGAGGCCGTCCGCGGCATCTTTGCCGAACTCTTTGAACTCGATCACGGGGCCAGCCTCGACATCGACATCGACACGATTCGCTCGCTCCGCGACGACGTGGCGGTGGTCGACGGAATCTCGCGGGTCGCCTACGAGGACGGCTCCGTGGCTGGCAGCCGTTTTTCGGCGGTCGTGGTCCGCGAGGGTGATCGCTGGCTGCTCTCCACCGTCCGCGAGGCGGAAACAGCCACGGCCTCACGTCCCGCCGGCCCGCTTGAAGAACTGGCCTGGCTGGTCGGCTCCTGGGAAAATGTCGGCAGCGGCGTGACCGCCAGCAGCGACTGCTCCTGGGCACCTGGCCGCCGGTTCCTCATTCGCAGCCACCTCGTCATCCCCGACACGGCGACCGCAACACCCCCCAGGGCTGGCGACACCGCGATCCCCGCCCTCCTCCCGCCGGTCGCGACGGGTCGCCAGGAACTCACCGAAGTGATCGGCTGGGATCCCGAACGGCAGACCGTCCGCTCCTGGATCTTTTCGGCCGATGGCCGGTTTGCCGAGGCCAGTTGGTCGCGACAGGAGGCGGGATGGCTGGTCCGGATCGACGGCCAGGGGACAGACACCGGCCGGGCGGCGACGCTCCGGCTGGAGCCGGACGGCTCTGATGGATTCACTCTCAGCAGCGAGGCGGCAGGCGGAGCCCTTGCGGGGCTCTGCCCGCCCGCCTGCAGTTTCACCCGCACCGCCCGCTGAGCCGGCGGCCGGCGTCGGCGACCCGCCCCGGCCCCCCTTCTTATTTGGTGGCCGACTCCGCGGAGGCCTCGGCGGCGACCTTCTCGGCCGGCTTCGTGGCCATCTGCCGCCGATTGACGAAGAACACCTGCGGGTCGTCGATCACCCAGGGGGTGCTCCAGGTCTTACCGTCGTCGTGGGTGCAGACGTTGAAGAAGAAGGTCTTGAGCCGCTCGGTCCGGTAGGCGTAGGCAAACTGCGACGTGATGTGATCTTCGGCGGTGAGATCGTCGACGCCAGGGCTGGCGAAATAGTGGACGACCCCGTCCGGCGAGAACGAGAGGCCCAGGGTCCACCAGCCGAGCTGCTCGATCTTCGGGCCGCGAATCTCGCCGCCGTTGCGATTGCAGCGCACCCGAATGTAGGCCCCATCCTCCTCGAACTTTCCGTCGTGACTGCTCTCGAAGCAGACGAACATGCCCGGCCAATACTCCTGCACGCCGAACTCGCCGGCATCGGGGTGGTCGTCGCCGGTGATGATCGCATGGGTGTAGCAGCCGGCCCGGAAGCCAAAGCTCGGGCCACTGCGATCCTCCCACTGCTCAAAGGGCGGCATATAGACCCGGACCACGACGCTCGGGCTGTCGGCGACCGCCATCCCGCTGCCGGCAAACCGGCCGAGGTTGTAAATCAAGTCGTCCTGCTGCATCTGATAGGTGACCCGGCCGGGAATGCCGGCATGGAGCGTAGCGATCAGCATCCCATGCTCGCTCCCCTCCAGGCCCGGGGCCGGAAGTTCAACCCGCTTGACGACGTCGGGGGTGCCCCGCTTGGGGCCCTCAAACCAGCGGCCGTTCTTGCTCTTGCCCATCGGGCCGCGCATTCGCTTGTCCTGCTCCTCGGAACTCTTGGGATGCCGGTAGTACCAGGTCCAGTCCTCACTCTCGAAGTCATCGACGACATTCTTGACGAGGCTGCCCGTGCCCGGCACGAGCGGTGGCGTGTCGGGAACCGGGGTGCTCACGCGGCCGGTTCGCTGGGGGCCGCTGCTGAGCATCCGGCCCAACCGCCAGCGGGGGGCGGCATCGGCCGAGGTGATCATCGAGGCCAGGATCACCAGCGTGCAGCCACATCCGATCGCGGCGGTCAGCGTGCGAGACGACATCACCATTCTCCCTGACAAGAAGCGTGCGGTTTGACCGGGGTCGGTCGCTCCGATCCCCGAGACTGGAGATCGGTATCGGCCACGCGGAACGAGCCGGACGAGTCGTGACGGTCGCAGGCCCGGTTTGTTCCGCGGCCTCGCCCGCCTGCCCCTGGCCCCCCGGTGACGACGGCTTCCAGCTCCCTCCCGCTTGCCCAGTGTGACGGCCCGTTGGCCTGCGGAAAAAAACCGCCGGAGTCCTCTGGCGTGCGCAGCCCAAAAACGTCACATATCCGCTCGTTCGCGGACTCGGGACGATGCTCGTCGTCCGAGAACATTCGCCACCCCGTTCCTCCCGTTCCGCAGCCATGAACATCACGTCTCCGGCTTCTGGTCGCTTCGCCCCGCGAATCCTGTCCGCAGGCATTCTGGCTGCCGCCTCGATCGCCTGCTGCTCGACTCATCCGCTGCCCGCCGCCGAGCCAACCCAGCGGCGGTCACACCTGCAGCCGGTTTCGGAGATCGTGCAGCCACCTGCCAGCAGCCAAGGGCTCGGCATTTCGCTGCGGCGAGCTTCGCCCGTGCTCCGTCGTCAGCTGGCGCTCAAGCGCGGGGCCGGCCTCGTGGTCGACGACGTCGCCGCCGGCTCACGGGCCGCGGCGGTCGGATTCATCCAGCATGATGTGCTCGTGCGTCTCGACGACCAGTTGCTTCTTCTGCCCGAGCAGTTCGACGCATTGCTCGAATCGGCTGAAGCGGCTGATCGGCTCGAGTGCATCGTCCTGCGGGGTGGACGCGAGGTAACGCTGCCCCTGGGAGCCCAGCCGGAGTCAGTCCCGCCCACCGCCGTCACCGCAGCCGACAGTTCCACGCGGCGACCGCTCCGCCCTGCCGCCTCGGCCCTGGCCCTGGTGCAGCCGATGGCCAACAGCCCGCAGATGGCAACCAGCCGGCTGCGGCAGCTCTCCGACGAGACGCTCCTCCGCCAGGATCCCGATTATCGCATTCGCCTCAGCCGTGGCGACGAGACGCGGCTGCTGGTCAGCGATGCCACCGGCCGGGTCGTCTTTGACGGCCCGATTGACGCAGCCACCGATCGGGCCCGCGTCCCGGCGGCAATTCGCGACCGGGTCGCGGAGATGGAGCAATACCTCGAAACGGCCCAGACCGCAGGCCGGGATTCAAGCCGCCCGGTCGCCGAGATCGGCTCCCTCGGCATCCGCCCGGTCGAGCTCCAGTAGCTCACCGGGGGGCTTCTCTTGCGTCAACGCGCGCACGCATGGAATACGGGTTCGCGAGGGGTGGCCGGTGCCAATCGAGCCGGCGTGAGGAAATCGAGCGAAGCCCGGAAGGCG
>JAQCJP010000144.1 GCA_027592945.1 Planctomycetota bacterium | reverse complement strand
CCTGGCTGCGCTCGGTTTCCCAACGCCGGCTCGATTGGCACGGGCTCACCCCTCGCGAACCCGTATTCCACGTGTGTCGACGTATAGGTCGCTCGTTCGGCCAACTGGGCATCGCTCGTGAGGCGCAAAGATTCCCCGGCTTCTGCGCGTGCCCCGGCCAGCCCCTCCCCGCGGCCTTACGCGGCATCGCAGCGGTAGATCCGGCGGGCGTTGGCGGTCGTTGCCGCCGCGAACACGTCGAGCGATTCACCGCGGGCCAGGGCCAGGCAGGCAGCGGTGTGGATCACGTTGGCCGGCTCGTTTCGCTTGCCGCGAAGCGGCTCCGGTGAGAGAAACGGGCTGTCGGTCTCGATCAGGAGCCGATCCAGCGGCACGGTCACTGCGACCTCCCGGAGGGCGGCGGCCGAACGGAAGGTCACCATTCCGGCGAAGCCCAGAAAGAGTCCGAGGTCGACCGCCTCAGCGGCCTCGGCCGCGGTGCCGGTGAAGGAGTGGAGGATCGCGGCCAAGGGACCCCGGGCCACCGCCTCCCGCAGCATGTCGAGGCAGTCGCGGGTGCTCTCCCGGGTATGGATCACCAGCGGCAGGCCGGTCTCCTGAGCCAGGCGGATGTGGCGATCGAAAAAGTCCCGCTGTACCTCGGGTGGTGCGGTCGTTCGATACCAGTCGAGGCCGGTTTCCCCGACCGCCGCGACGCGACCGCTCCGTACGAGGCCCACGATTCGATCCCACTCACCGGGCTCGGCCTCGGCGGCATCGTTGGGATGGATCCCGGCCGCTGCCACGATTCCCGGCTTTCGATCCGCAAGCGACGCGGCCGCCTCGCTGTCGATCGCCCGGGTTCCGATCACGGCCATCCCGGTCACGCCGGCGGCCTGGGCTCGCTCGAGCACGCCGGGCAGGTCGTCGCCGTACCGCATCGGGTCGAGGTGACAATGGCTGTCGAAGTAGGTCATGGTCCCCTTCGTGCCCCATCGGGCATTGCTCATGATGCCAGGCGTTGCCGCCGCGGCAGGCCCCGCCTCCATCACCGTCAGGTCGTGGCCGGTTTTGCGGATAACCCAGCCTGGAGCTTGGCGGCGATCGTCTTCAGGGCCTCGACATGGTGGCGGGTGCTCGTGAGCGCCTCGGCCGCCAGTCCAGCAGTTGCCGCATCGTCCGACGTGGCGGCAAGCAGCTCGAGTTCCGGCAGTTGCCGCTCAAGCCCGGTCACCACCCGGGGAAGTACATGCCGCAGATCGACATCGTGCCATCCGGAAAACGCGATCGGATAGGCGTTCTTCGGCACGGCCACCTCCCGCTCCTCGAGAATGAGGACCGCCCGATCCATGATGCCTCGCTGATCGCCGACCAGATCAGCCAAGCCCGCACGGATTTCCTCGGGACCTGGGTAGCTCCAGATGCCCGACTCGGCGACATACATCGCCAGCGACGGCTGAAGGACTTTGAGAAGACGAACGAGCGGTGACGAGACAGGCATGCGTGGCAGAATCCGTCAGGAGGCGAACGACCCGGCGAGTTGGGCGAAGCCGTAGAGACCGCTCCAGAGAATCCCAAACAGGACCACCGGCACCGCCAAGGCGGCGACCAGCCCCCCGGCCAGTGAGAAGGCCCCGGCCGGCTCGGCCACGCGATCCTCGGGCAGCGAATCGAAGGTCATCACCTTGAGCACCCTCAGGTAGTAAAAGAGGCTGATCACCGTGTTGATGCCACCCACAATCAAGATCACCAGCATCAAGGGGCTCTCGGCGGTGCTGGCGATGGCCTTTACCAACGAGGAGAAGATCAGGAACTTGGCCACGAAGCCGGCCAACGGTGGCAGGCCGATCAGGCTGACAAGCACGACTGTCGTCGCCACGACGATGCCCGGATTCGTGCGGACGAGCCCTGCGTACGAGGCGATCTCCTCGCTCCGCAGTCGATTACGGAGCACCGCCACGATTGCGAACGCCGCAAGGTTCATGAAGAGATAGGTACCGAGATAGAAGGCGAGGGCCGCAACCGCCCGCTGGGCACCAGCGGCGTCGACTCCTGCCAATGCTCCAGCCGCGGCCACGCCCATCATCAGGTAGCCGGCATGGGCAACGGTCGAGTAGGCGAGGAGTCGCTTCATGTTGGTCTGGCCGTAAGCAGCCAGATTCCCGAGCGTGCAGGTGGCCACCGCCATCAATCCCACCACATAGACCATGAAGTGCCGCACGTCGGCCAGCCCGGCTGCCACCGCACCGGCGGCTGCCCCATCCGCAACCGTGCCGAGCCCGAACACAAGCCGCACGGCCAAGGCCACCGCGGCCGCCTTGCTGGCAACCGAGAGAAAGGCGCCGATTTCCGCCGCCGCCCCCTCGAAGACATCGGGGCACCAGAAGTGGAATGGAACGGCCGAGAGTTTGAAGGCCAGGCCGACGGCCAGCATCAGCCCCCCGAGCGAGAGGACCATGATCTCACCGCTCGCCTTGCCCTCACCGACGATTCGGCCCATCTCCGCAGCCATGCTGGGCAGGTGGCAGGTTCCCAGCACGCCGGCCAGGAGACTGATGCCGTAAAGCATGATGCCCGCCGCACCAGCCCCGTAGACGGCGTACTTGAGGGCAGCCTCGGAGGCGGCCTTCCGGCCCTTCAGGAAGCCGGCCAAGGCATATGAAGGAACGCTCGCCATCTCGACCGCCATAAAGACCATCAGCAGATGATTCGCCGAGGCCATCAGGCACATGCCCAGGGTAGCCCCCAGGACAAGCACATAGAAGTCGGCCCCGTCCTCGCGGTCGGGAATCCCAGAGACCTTCGTAAACACGATATAGAGGGCGAGGAAGGCCGCCAGCAGCAGCCGGATCGTGGCCGTCAGCGAGTCGAAAACGAGCAGACCGCCGAAGAGTTCCTCACGAAACCCGCCTGCCTGCGGCACAGTCTGCTGGACGGTCTGCAGGTCGGCCCAGCCGTACCAGGTTGCAAAGCAGGCCCCTCCCAAGGCCACGAGCCCCGAGTCGAGCCAGCGAAGCACCGGCAGCATCCGGGCCAGCAGCACGAGTACTACCGAGACGGCAATCACGAGTTCGACGCGAAACAGCGGCAGGGACACCCGCACGGTATCGTTGATCGTGCCGCTGACAAGGCTTCCCAGATCCATCGGCTCACTCCCCCGCCAGGGCCCGCGTCACACCGGCATCGACCGTCTCGATCGCCGGGCTCGCTGGGAAATCAGGTCGCACCTGGCGGGTCCACTCCGCCAGCGTCTCGACCTGTCGGTTCACCGAAGGCGACACATAGTTGAAGAGCAACTGCGGAGCGACGCCGAACAGGATCGCCAAGAACACCAGCGGCGTCGCGATTGCAAGTTCGCGACGCGTGATCGGCGTGAGCGCCTCCCCATGCGGGCCCTTGTATTCGGCACCGAGATAGACCCGCTGGATCGCCCAGAGGATGTACCCGGCGGTCAGGATCACCGTGAAGGCGGAGATCGCCGCCAGGGTCCGGCTGTAGTTCCAGGCGGAGAGGGTGACGAGCACCTCGCCGATGAAGCCACAGAGGCCCGGCAGACCGAGGCCGGCGAAGAAAATCGCCACGGCCAACGCCGCGTAGACCGGCATTCGGTTGAAGATGCCGCCAAACTCGTTGAGGTTGCGGTGATGCACCCGGTCGTAGAGCACGCCCACCATGAAGAACATGCCGGCTGATGAAAAGCCGTGGGCCAGCATCTGGAACATCGCCCCGTTAACGCCCTGGCCCCAGGCATCCCAGCGAAACTCGTTGCCCGCCACCGCGCTCCAGACGCCCAAGCCGAGCATCACGTAGCCCATGTGGCTGACGGAACTGTAGGCAACCATTCGCTTGAAGTCGGTCTGGGCCAAAGCCGCGAAGGCGCCGTAGACCATCGACACGACACCGAGCCCGCAAACCAGCCAGGCCAGCGTCAGCCCGCCACCCGGACAAACGGGATAGCAGATCCGAATGATCCCGTAGCCGCCGAGCTTGAGCAGGACGCCGGCCAGGATCATTGAAATCGGGGTGGGGGCCTCGACGTGGGCGTCCGGCAGCCAGGTGTGAACCGGGACGACCGGCACCTTGATCACAAAGCCGATCAAGAGCAGCAGGAAGGCGAGCACCTCCAGGGAGACACCCCAGACCTGAGCCGCGGCGAACGGCGAGTTCGGAAGCTGCCCGAGCTCGGCCAGGGCCAGAAGGTTGAAGGTGTGGATCGGCTCGGCGGCGGTCTTGATCGCCGCGACCGCGTCGGCCCGCGCGGCAGCCTCGACGGCCGGGCTGACCACATGGGCGGATTCGAGCTGCTCTGGCGAGAGCATCCGCAGGTCGCTCGTGAAATAGAGCATCAGGATCGCCAAAAGCATCAAGACCGAACCGAGCAAGGTGTAGAGGAAGAACTTGATGGCGGCATACTCCCGCCGCGGCCCGCCCCAGATGCCGATCAGGAAGTACATCGGCAGGAGCATCACCTCCCAGAACACGTAAAACAGGAAGAAGTCGAGCGAGACAAAGACACCGAGCATCCCCGTCTCCAGGAGCAGGAAGAGCACGTGATAGGCCTTGACGTGCTTCGTGATCGGCCAGCTCGCCGCACAGGCCAACAGCGACAGGAACGTTGTCAGCACCACCAGCGGCATGCTGATGCCATCAACCCCGAGCAGGTACTCGATGTTGAATGCTGGAATCCATGGCTTGCTGACAACCAACTGCATCCCCGCCTCGCCGATCGTGAACTGGGCCGGCCCCGGAGCGCCGAACAGGGTTGGCCAAGCCATCCAGAGCGAGAGCAGAAAGACGACCGCCGTCGTGGCCAGGGTGATCCAGCGGATCAGTTCCTCACGGGCCCGGGGAATGACCGGCAGCGCCACCACGGCCGCCACGATCGCCGGCAGGAAGACGATTGCCGAAAGCGGCCAAAGGGCTGGTTGCGAGAGTGCATCGGCAGGAGACATGGTCGGATCCGTCTGAAAGCGTCAGGAGGTTTTGAGGAAATGAGGGAACAGCGTGTGGCAGTCAGCCGGCCACGGACGACCGGAAGGCAAGCGAAGCCAGCACGAACAGGGCGACCGTGCCAACGACGATGAACATCACGTACTGCCGGAGCCGGCCGGTCTGCACGGCCCGCATCTTGAGACCGGCATTCCAGGTGGCGTTGGCAGTCGCATTGACGAGACCGTCGACAACGGTCTTGTCGATCCAGGCGTCGAGGCCTGCCAGCCGACGGGCTGTCCAGGCCAGACCGTCGATCAGCTTGTCGATCAGGCCCCGGTCGATTCCGCTGGCCAGGCGTGCGATACCAAGCGTCGGCTTTACGAACAGCACGTCGTAGAGCTCGTCGAAATACCAGCGGCCCGCGAGAAAGGCATAGACCGGCCTGAAGACCGTCGCCACCCCCGCCGGCGAAATCAACCGCCAGAGATACATCGCCGCCGCCAGCACCACGCCGGCCAGCGCTGTCGCAAAGGCGGTCGTGGTCGCAGTCACATGGACCGCCCCGACGTGACTCTCGTGCTCGGCCGGGAAGACGAGGCGCTGGCCGAAGGCAAAGCCGCCGGTCATCCCCTCGGCCGTGCCCGCAGGCCGGGCCTGCTCGAGCAAGTTGGCGACCCCGAGCCCGCCGGGCAGGGCCCAGCCTGCTGCCACGGCAAGCACGGCCAGCACCACCAGCGGCGTCACCATCACGTTTGGCGACTCGTGGGCATGTTCGGCGACGTGATGGTCGCGGGGCGTGCCCATGAACGTCATGAACCAAAGCCGGAACATGTAGAAGGCGGTGATGAAGGCCCCACCGGCCACCGCCCAGTAGAGGATCGTGTGAGATGGGTTGGCCTGCGAGAAGGAGAGCGCCTGGGCGAGGATCGAATCCTTCGAGTAGTAGCCCGAGAAGCCGATTACAAACGGAATGCCGGCCCCGATGATCGCCAGGCAGCCCACCAGCATCGTGTAGCCCGTCCAGGGCATCACCTTGATCAAGCCGCCCATCTTCCGCATGTCGTTGGTGTGGCAGGCGTGGATCACCGACCCCGAACAGAGAAAGAGCAGGCTCTTGAAGAACGCATGGGTCACCAGATGAAACAGGCCAGCCACCCAGCCGCCCACGCCGAGCGCCAGCATCATGTAGCCGAGCTGGCTGACGGTCGAGTAGGCCAACACCCGCTTGATGTCGTTGGCCACCAGGGCAATCGTCGCGGCAATGAATAGGGTGATCGCCCCCGCATAGGCAATCACCAGGAGGACGTCGGGCGAGAGCACCGGAAAGAATCGACCCACGAGGTAGACGCCAGCCGCAACCATCGTGGCCGAGTGGACGAGGGCCGAGACGGGCGTTGGCCCTTCCATGGCATCGGGGAGCCAAACGAACAGCGGAAACTGCGCGCTCTTGCCGACACAGCCACAGAAGATCCCGAGGCCGGCGATCACCAGCAGCCAACGGCCGAGGCCGGCCTCCCGCCAGCCCGGCACCCGGGCGGCGATCTCGCTGGCCGAATCGGCCGGCGTCGCGGCGTGGTCAGCGGCGATCGTCGCCACTTCAGAAGCGGCCGCCGCCGTCACCATGCCGTCGGGCACCTGGAGGGCGTGCCCTGTTTCGGCCGGGCGAAACAAACTGAACAGCCCCGGCGTGACTGTCTCGTGGCCGTCGGGCCCGACGGCTGTCGAGTCGGCAAACGACAGGGTGCCAAGCGCTCCCCAGAGAGCCATCAGCCCGATCAGCATCCCAAAGTCGCCGACCCGGTTGACGATAAAGGCCTTGTTGGCGGCCGTCGAGGCACTCTTCCGCTCGTAGTAGAAACCGATCAGGAACCAGGAGCAGATGCCTACCAACTCCCAGAAGATGAAGACCATCGCCAGGTTGCCGGCGATCACGATGCCGAGCATCGAGAAGCAGAACAGCGACAAGGCCTGAAAAAAGCGGGGAAACCGGCCGGGACGGTGGAGGTGGTGGCCGTCGGCCAGTGTCACCTCGTGGTCGGTGACATCGTGCAACTCGTCGTGCATGTAGCCCGAGGCATAGACATGGATGCAGGTGGCGATGAACGTCACCACCACAAACATCAGCACGGTCAGAGCATCGATGTACCAGCCGATCGAGAGCTTCAATCGGCCGCCCTCGTAGAGGGTGTACCAGTCACCGGCATAGGCCGCCGGCAAGTGCGGCTCGCCATGGGCTTCGGCGTTGTGGTCAGAGTCGCCATGACCGTCTGCGCCGGGGAGAGCGGCAGCATCGCCAGCCCGGAGGGCCACCTGCCGGAAGGCTGCATGCTCCCCGTCAGCGGCTGCGGCAGCGTGATCGGCCGCGTGGGCCTCTCCGTGGGAATCACCATGACCGTGGGCCGGGGCGGTCACCGGATGGGCGCCCAGCCAGACCACGAAGGCGGTCAGCGAGAGGACGAGCGAGGTGACGATCGCGGCGGTTGCCACCCAGGCGGCGTTGCGGCCGTGGGAGCCCATCCGCGGGCCGAAAAACAGGATCGCCACGAACGAGGCCAGCGGCGTCAGCCAGGCCAGCCCGAGGAGGAGCGGAAGTTGGGCTGCAGGATCCATCGGCAACGCGTCTCAGCCCTTGAGGTCATCGGCCCGGTCGACGTCGACCGTGGCGTGGTTGTTGTAGAAGTTGAGCGTGATCGCCAGGGCCACGGCCGCTTCGGCAGCCGCCAGCAGAATCACGAACAGAGCAATCGCCTGGCCGTCGAGCCCCAGCGAGCGGGCCCCGTCGGCTGCGAGATAAGGGGATGCGAAGGCCACGAAGTTGACATTCGCACCGTTTAGCACCAGTTCAATCCCCATCAGCACGCCGAGGGCGTTTCGCTTTGTGGCCATACAGGCGACACCAGCGGTGAACAGGATCGCGCCTACGACCAGATAGTGGGCCACGCTCACCGGCTCAGTGACAAACAGAGCCAGCAGGACGGGTGGTGGTGCCGGCATCATGCGGACTCTCCCGTCAACACCGACGCGGCCGCACGCGTGCGACCGATCGCGGCATGCTCCGCCACCGCCTCTGGCGGCTCGACCGAAGCTGCTACCTCGATCGCCCGCGGCGTCTTCCGCCGCTTGGCCCGCGCCAGGTACGCGGCGCCCACAAGCACCACCAGCAGGTGGACGGAGACAATCTCGAACGGCAGGAGATAGCCGCTGCGGACGGCGTCCTCAGGCTGACCGGCCGGCGGCTGATCAACCCGCACCCCGACAAGCGCCATCCCCAACGGCGTCGCCGTCGGCTCGGGCACGGCGCCGGACGCCGGCTGTCGCCAGGAGGGCACCGAGAGCCCTGCCAGCACGAGCATCGCCAGCAGGGCAACCCCGACAAACCCGGCGAGCAGACGATCGCCGCCTGCCGACTTCATCGTCACGAATGGCGCCTGCGCGGTGAGCATGACACCGAAGACGAGCAGCACGAGCGTGCCGCCGACGTAGATCATCAACTGCATCGCGCCGACAAACTCGGCCCCGGCGAGAAAAAAGAGGCCGGCCGTGGCCGCCAGCGAGAGGACGAGGTAGAGGGCCATCCGCACCACGTTGTCAGCTGCCACAACCGCGACGGCGGCCCCGCAGGCAACGGCCGCGAAGAGCAGAAAGAACAGCGTGTGGAAGTTGATTGCCGCCAGCGGGAGCACGCCGCCGGCGAGCAACTCGGCGATCGGGATCGTCGGCATCATGGGGCCACCTGCGCGACATCCCTCGATTCATCAGCGGCCGGCGGAGCGGCAGCCCGACCCCCGGGTCCTTCCAGCCAGCCCTCGCGGATTTCCCCGCCCGGTCGGCCCGCCCCCGGAATCAATCCGCCCGGCAGGCCGATCTGCCAGAGCATCGCGCCGGCGAACATCACGGCCGCGATCGGCGTGCAGTATTTCAGGCAGGTGGTCATCACCTGGTCGATCCGCAGTCGGGGCAGAGTCCAGCGGATCCACATCATGATGATCACACCCAGCGACGCCTTGCCGACGAGGTTGGCCAGCCCAAGCAGACGCACAAGATAGGGGGCCGTGTCACCGGTTCCTTCCGAGAAACCGAGGATCGCGGCGACCGGCATCGGCCCGTTCCAGCCGCCCAGAAAGAGCACTGCCGCCATGGCGCTGACGAGAAACATGGAGCCATACTCGGCCATGAAGAAATAACTCCAGCGAAGCCCCGAGTATTCCGTGTGAAAGCCCGCCACCAACTCGCTCTCCGCCTCGGCCAGATCGAAGGGTGCTCGGTTCACGCTGGCAACGGCGCACGTGACGTAGACCCAGAAGATCACGAAGGTGAAGGGGTCGTGGAACACGTACCAGTTCCAGAACCAGCCCGCCTGCTTCTCGGCGATCGTGACCATGTCCATGCT
>JAQCJP010000143.1 GCA_027592945.1 Planctomycetota bacterium | reverse complement strand
CGGGCCGTCGCCAGTTTTCACTCGACAGGCAGTAGAGGGTGAGCTGGTCGATCCCCAGGCGGGCGGCGTGTTCCGTGATCCGGCGAACGCTCGTCACGCCCCGCTGGTGGCCCTCGATTCGCTGCAGACCCCGCTGCTGGGCCCAGCGGCCGTTGCCGTCCATGATGATGGCGACATGACGAGGCAGCGCGGCCGGGCGGGCCTCGGCAGATTCCTGCCCAGAGGGCTCCGGTGGCTCGCCGGCCGGTGGATCGGTCGGGGAGGCGGGGCTCGTCACGCTCCCGCCGCCGTGCTCGGATGAGATGCTTGCCATGGCGGTCGCCTGGAACGGTCGCAGAAGATGGTCTGGGCCCGGTCGGGGCCGACCGAAACGATCGACACCGGGCGGCCCAGCATCTCGCCGATCGCATCGAGATAGCGGCGGGCGGCCGCCGGCAGGTCGGCATCGCTGCGGACGCCAGTGAGGTCGTCTTCCCAGCCGGGCAGCGTCTCGTAGATCGGCACTGCCCGTTCGAGATCAGCCAGCTGGCTCGGGAACTGCGTCACTCGCCGGCCGTCGATCTCATAGGCGGAGCAGACCTTGATCTCGTCGAGACCGCCGAGCACGTCGAGCAGCATGACGGCCAGTTCGTCGACACCCGAGAGCCGGGCGGTGTAGCGGGCGGCGACGGCGTCGAACCAGCCGCACCGCCGCGGCCGCCTGGTCACCGTGCCATACTCGTTGCCCCGTTCCCGGAGATGCTTGCCGACGGCGTTGTCCTGTTCTGTCGGCAAGGGGCCGCCGCCGACCCGCGTCGAGTAGGCCTTGACCACCCCGATCACCCGCTCGATCCAGCGGCCGGGAACACCCGAGCCGGCAGCCACGCCCAGGCCCGACGAGTTGCTGCTGGTGACGTAGGGAAAGGTGCCATGGTCGATGTCGAGCAATGCCCCCTGGGCGCCCTCGAAGAGCAGTCGGCGGCCGTCTTCGACCGAGTCGAGCAGGTAGGCGGTCGTATCGGAGACGAAGGGGCGAAGTCGCTCGGCGTAGCCGAGGTATTGGCGATGAATCTCAGCGGGGTCGAGCGGTGTCAGTGTGTCGTCGCCGGGCCGTTGCCAGGAGGCAAGCAGCCGGTTCTTGAAGGCGGCGACATGCTCGATCCGCTCCCGGAGGTCGGCCTGGTAGAGGTCGCCGAGGCGGATCGCCAGGGCCCGGCCGACCTTGTCGCGGTAACAGGGGCCGATGCCCCGGCCGGTGGTGCCGATCGCACCGCCTCCGGAGAGGCTGGCATCGAGGTGACGATCCTCCGCGAGGTGCCAGGGGAAGACGACATGGGCCCGGTCGCTGAGCCGCAGTTTGCCGGCCACCGTGACACCGCGAGACTCGAGCATGTCGAGTTCGGCGATGGCGCTGGCCGGGTCGAGGACCACCCCGCCGGTGACCACGCACTGCACGCCGTCGCGGAGGATTCCGCTGGGAATCAGGGAAAGCTTCCAAGTCTCGCCCGCCGACACAACCGTGTGACCCGCATTGGCCCCGCCGGCGTAGCGGACGACGATGTCGTGCTCGCCGGTGAGGATGTCGACGAGTTTTCCTTTGGCCTCGTCACCCCATTGCAGTCCGATGACACAGGTGCCGGGCACGGCGGGAGATTCTCCGGAACGAGGCTGGAAGGGGGGAGTCTCGTCGCCCGCGACCTTCACTGAAAGTGTAAAACCGGGGAAAAACCGGTCAAGCAGACCCACATGAAGCCCCTCCACGGCACCGTCCACCACGTTGTCGCCGCCGATCGCGGCCAGACCCTGGCTGCATTTCTGCGCGGCCGGATCGACGCCGCAAGCTGGTCGCAGGTGCAGAAGCTCGTTCGTGGCCGGCGGGTCTTGATTCACGGCAACGTCTGCACCGACGCCGGCCGCCGGCTTCAAACGGGCGAGGTTGTCAAGGTGCTCGAGGATGCCGCGCCGCGGCCGCCCGCGGCGGGCGATGTCCGAATCGTCCATCTCGACCAGGCGGTCGTGGTGGTCGACAAGCCACCGGGAGTGACAAGCACCCGTCACCACGAGGAGCGGGGCTGGCCCGCCCGCCGCCGGCAGCTTCAGCCGACGCTCGAGGAACTCGTGCCCGAGGCGATCGCCCGGGAACTCGCCGGCCGCGGCCAGCGGGGCGGCAGCCAGCGGCGGCGGAGGCCGCAGCCGGTGCGGGCGGTGCATCGCATCGACCGTGAGACCAGCGGCCTCTTGGTCTTCGCCAGGACGGTGCCGGCCGGGAGGATTCTGGCCGAGCAGTTTCGGCTGCACACCACGCAGCGACGCTATCTGGCGCTGGTGGTGGGGCGGCTGGCGGCCGGCACGATCCGAACGCATCTCGTTCGTGATCGCGGTGACGGCCGGCGGGGATCGAGCGAGGACGGCAGCGGCAAGCTGGCCGTCACGCACGTCGACCCGGTCGAGCATTTCGGCGATGCCTACACGCTGGTGGAGTGTCGTCTCGAGACCGGCCGCACCCATCAGATCCGCATCCATCTGGCCGAACTGGGGCATCCGATCTGCGGGGAGCGGGTCTACGCGGCAGCGGGGCGGCGAACCCGGCGGGACGAGTCGCGGGCGCCGCGGGTGATGCTTCATGCGGCCGAACTCGGCTTCGTGCATCCTGAAAGCGGCGACCAGCTGGCGTTTGAGAGCCCCCTGCCGGCCGACATGCAGCGTGTGATGAGCGAACTGAGAAAGCGGTTTGCAGGCGACCGATGAGCCTGCCCTCCCCATGAGAAGCCTGGCTGCGTGCGGCCTCGTTCAGCGGGGCAGTTGGATTCCCTCGCCGCCGTCGCGGGTGGAGACGGCCCGCCAGACCTGCGGATCGACAGCGTCTCCCAGAAACCGTACGGCGGCGTCCGCCAGGGCGATGTGCACGCCACCGGGGTGCCTGCTGCGGGCGGTCCGCCAGCCGTACCCGGCGTACATCTTCGCCATGTCGGTGGTGTTCATGACGGCCGCGAGGCAGTCGAGCTCGTCGGAGTTGGGTTCGCGGGCATGGTTGTAGAGCGTGGTGCGGTACTCGCCGTTCGCCCAGGAGAAGCCGCGGAGGTCGGTGAAGTTGTAGTAGAAGGGTCGGCTGCAGGTCGCTTCGGAGAGTGGCGTCTTGAAGATGAAGCCGTAGCCCGTTTGGGGCATGATGCCCGTCGGGCTCGTGGTGGCCCGCGGGCCGGTGCCGAGAATGCTCTCCGAGAACGCGACGGTCTTGGAAAGCCCGTCGCCGACATCCTTGCCGCGAATCCGGGAGTTGATGAAGAACAGTCCGTCGGTCTCGAAGGGCGTGCCGCCGTCCGCCCCGCTGCCGGTACAGGCGGCGTAGTTGGTGGGGCCGAAGATTTCTGAGACCGGCTGACCGAGGTCGCTGGGGCAGAGAAAGAGCGGGACCAGACGGGCCACGACCGGCCTGTTCTGGGCGGCGACCGCCTCGGGCCCGAAGCCGGTGTAGAGCGGGACGGTGAGGTCGAGATCCGCGAGCAGGCCCGCCTCCTCGTAGAAGGGCGCGAGGTGGGCCAGCACCGACCAGCGGAAGAACTGGTGGGGAAAGTTCGGATTCTCGGCCCACTCCCGGGATTCCGCCCCGACCGGGAAGACCCGCCGGGCAGACTCGTGATTGGCCAGTGCCAGGCCGAGCTGCCGGAGGTTATTTGAGCAGCCCGTTCGCCGGACGGTCTCCCGGGCAGCCTGCAGCGACGGCAGCAGCACCCCCACGAGGACGCCGATCAGGGCGACCACGACGAGCACTTCGACCAGAGTAAGCCCGCGGCGGCGGAAGGTCATCGGCTTCCCCGTCGTTGGAGTCGGCGGGCGATCGCCGCGGCCGCCGCCAGACCGAGGCCGGCCAGGGCAATCGTGCCTGGTTCGGGCACGGTCACCGTGGCAATCCCGCCAACCTGTCCGAGGCCGGAGGCGAAGGTTTCCAGCAACGTCCCGTCGGAGCCGAAGCGGTAGATGGCGCCATCTCCCGCCGGGCTACCGGCCAGGAAGCCGCCGTCGGCGAGCGTGGCCAGGACGCCGGTGCCAAAGGGTGCCCCGGAGTCGCCGAAGCCCTGGGTCGTGTCGCTGCCCAGCGAGGTCTCGAGGATCGTGCCGGTCATGATGCTGGCGGTATACAGGGTCGAGCCCTCGATCACCAGTCCCGTCGGCCCCGATAGGCCGTCGACCCCGTCAGCGATGACCTCTTCGATATAGGCTCCGAAGGCATCGAACCGCTTGACCGACCCGGTGGCGGTGCTCGTGCCGAAGTCGTAGGTCTGATCGCTCACATAGAGGCTGCCGTCGGCCGCCAGGGCAAGGCCGGGGCTGCTGGCAAGCGTCGTGCCGCTGGTGTAGTCGCTGGGAACGACCGGGCCGCCGGTTACCCCGGTCAGCTTGACGACCGGGCCGGTGTCGGGCAACGTGATCATGAATCGAAGCTCTCCGAAGAAACCGTGTCGGACTCCAGCCAACCGCCCGGAGCGCGAGCGGGCGGCAAGCTGCCAGAAAGGAACGAACAAGCACCCGCTGCACTTTGGGAAATGCCGGGCTGCACCACGAGACATCGACCACTGAAAATCGGTCGATGACAAAGAGATGCGGTGCCATCGGGAAAGAAACGATGGCGATCAGGCTTTCACGAGCGGTCCCGTGGGCCGGCAGAAATCAAAACGGGAAGCCATCCCCGCAACGACCGTGACGTTAGCAAATCTTCTGGCCCTGCCGCAAGTCACCCGCTGCGGGGAGTGCAGGCCACGCCGCTCCTCCGCCGGCTGTGGCGGCCGAATTTTCCCGATAGGCGTGCCGGAGGATCAAAGCAAAAGGGATCCACCAGATCAGGTCGTTGGTCGGCAGCGTGACGCCGAACGCCGCCGGCACTGTTCCCTGCAGCAGCCCTCCCACGTAGCCGAGCGGGCCGAAAATTTTTCCCAGAAAACCGACCAGCACGATCGGCCAATGGCGAACGGGGTCGGGAGCGGCGGCCAGGTACCCGATTCCATAGACCCCCACGATCATCCCGACGCACTGCCAGATGAAGGGGTAGGCCGGAGGTTCCATGCCCGTCAGCGTGAAGAGCCAGTCGGGCCAGAGGACGGTCACCGCACCCCAGAGGAGGTTGTAGACCCCGGCTGCGACCAGGCACCAGAACATCCAGCGGGGCGTTGAAGAGCGAGTCATGCCGATGGTGAACCTTGTGGACTGCGGAAGGCGGGACGGTTGTGATGCTCGCCCCACCGGGTTCATGGTAGGAGTCCGACTGCGGCTGGTCAGGGGGCCGCCCCGCCGGCTCTGTCGGGGCTATGCTTGAGGCATGGCATTTGCGAGGCGGCGGATGACGAGAACGGTTGCAGCAGGCCTGCTGATCGTCGCCTGCTCGGTTCACGCTGGAGCCGTTGCGGCCGGCCCGGTGGTTGACGACGCCCGGCTCGCCGGCCGGTTTGTCAGCGGACTCGGGCGGATCGTTGACGCCGGGGTCGAGGCGGGCCGGTCCGCCACGCTCGATGCCGAGGCCGCGGCCGAGCGGTTGGCGGCCGCCGAGGGCGAGCGGATCAGACTGCCCAGCCCGGCCACGCCCTGCAGCCTTTCCCCCGACCGTGGGCTGTATGAGGCCGTGATGCCGGCGGTGGTCGTGGTCGGCTCGATTTACAAGTGCGGCAAGTGCAACGACTGGCACATGGGCGGGATGGCCAGCGGCTGGCTCCTTGCCGCAGACGGGCTGGTGGTCACCAACCATCACGTCCTCGGCCGGGAGCCCGGTCACCGGTTCGGCGTCATGACGGCCAGCGGCGAGGTCTATCCGATCACCGACATCGTGGCAGCCGACGCTGCGGGTGATGCGGCGGTTTTACGGATCGACACTGGCGGCCGGGACCTGCCTTTTCTGGCCCTCGGGCCAGCGCCGGAGTGCGGGGCCGCAGTGACCGTGATCAGCCACCCCGCCGGCCGGTTCTATTGCCTGACCGAGGGCGTGGTTTCCCGGTATCACCGGCAGCAGCTCGGAGGCCCTGAGGCGGGGGCTGCTGCATCACCCGGAAGCGAGCCGGCGAGAGCCGCGGATGCGGTGGTCTGGATGAGCGTCACGGCCGATTACGCAGTGGGCTCGAGCGGCGGGCCGGTCTTCAACGCGGCCGGCGAAGTGGTGGGGATGGTCTCGCGGACCTTTTCGAGCCGCCCGGGCCGGCGGCCCCGCGGCGGACCGGCCAGCGAGCAGATGGTCTTCAAAGACTGCGTGTCGCTCGACACGCTCCAGCGGCTTTGCGACACCGTTCGCTGAGCGAGCGGGCCATTGTTGTCGTGGCTGAGCAACTGCCCGGCTAGGATTCGAACCTAGACAAAGGGAACCAAAATCCCTTGTGCTACCGTTACACCACCGGGCAATCAGGCCTGGTCGGGCAGTGCGTTGGCTGGCCGACCTCGACTGTCGAAATGATAACGCATCGAGGCCGGCGGCCGCCCATCCCATCCCTACAGCCGCCCCGAACCGCCCCCGTCGCGTGAAACTGCACCGATCCGGGGAAATCGCCGATCCAGGAAAGGCGTGAGGAATGGCGGGACTCGCCGGAGCGGTCCTGAACCAGGCGGCGTTTTTTCCAGAGGAGGATGGTTGCAATGCCCTATGCAGAAACGACGGCGGGCTCGTCGCTGCCGGCACGGATGGACTGGAAGTCGGCGCTTGTCGGGGGAGGGATCGTGATGGTGATGGCCTACGTTGGCCTGGTCGCACCGGCCTGGCGCCAGGTGTCGGCCCTCGAGCGAGAGGTGGCGAAGCTGGCTTCGGCAGTTGCTGCGCTCACCAGCACCGGGAGCGATGTGGATCGGGGTACGAGCCTGTTGACGAAGCTCGAGGCACAGTCGGCGCGGTTGACGGACGCCGAGGCGATGCTGGAGCGATTCGAGACGATCGGAGATCGCATCTTGGCTCAGGCCGACCGGTTGGACGGGGCGGCCGCCACGCTCGCTCGGTTCGACGACCTTCATGAGCGAATCGATGGTTCAGCCGGGGCGATCGACGCATCGGCGGACGCAATCGCCGCAGTAAACGCAGCCCTCGGGGCGATTGACGAGGTCGGCACGCGGGCCGTTGCCACCCGCGACGCCGCTCGGGAAAGCACCGCGGCTCTGGCTGCCGTCGATGC
This sequence comes from Planctomycetota bacterium, assembly GCA_027592945.1. Taxonomy (GTDB): domain Bacteria; phylum Planctomycetota; class Planctomycetia; order Pirellulales; family UBA1268; genus QWPN01. Next base: position 2,197 of record JAQCJP010000143.1, on the reverse strand, counting down.
TGTTCACGAGCAGTTGAAGGCTGGATTGGCGACGCTCGACACCGCGGCGATGGCGGCCGGGCGGCTGGCGGGCCTATCGGAGCGGCTTGCCGGAGCCGACGGGCCGTCAGCTGAGGCAGCCGAGCGTCTCGACGCGCTCCTGGCGATCCAGGACGGCCTGCTTGCCAGCACCACCGACGTCGCCGCGGCCGACGCCGCCCTCGTGCGGCTGACCGACCTTGCCGAGTCGCTGGGCGATGCCTCAGGTACCGTCGGCAGGCTGCAGCGGTTCGTGGTCGACATCATGCTGCTCGAGCCGGCCGTCGGCCGGGCCGTGCGGGCGCTCGAGCCGGTCGTCGAGTTCACCCGGGCAGGCCGTCGGCTGGAAGGCCGTGACGGGCAGACCCGAGCGGTGGCCGAGCCGGCCGAGGATGCCCCGAGCGATGATGCCGGCGTGACGGAGGTGGCCCGGATACCGGTCGAGGAGAGCCGCTGATTCCTGCCGGTGCGGCGTCCCGCGGCGGGAGGCGGCTCTCCCGGAGGCCGCTAAGGCCCGGCAATCGTGCCGTTGGCCTCGGCGGCCCGGAGCAGCTTGCTGGTGACCGCGAAGGAGAGTTGCTCGAGTTCGATCGCCAGGTCGACGCCAACATTCTGGACATGGGGCGGGAGGGTGAGCGTGACGGGTGCGAAGTTGACGATCCCCTCGACACCGGCGGCCACCAGGCGGTCGGCTGCCTCCTGAGCCCGCTGGGCCGGCACGACGATCATCCCGAGCCGAACCTGCTTGTCACGGACAGTCTCGGGTAGATCCTCGACCGGCTGGATGGTGAGGCCCTGAACCGTCTGGCCGACCTTGGCCGGGTCAGCGTCAAAGGCCGCCACGATGGTGAAGTTCTGTCGGCCGAAGCCGCGGTATCCGAGCAACGCCTGGCCCAGGTTGCCGACACCGACCATGGCGACGTTCCACGACTGGTTGGTGCCGAGGATGTCCCGCATCGCCCGGATCAGTTCCTCGCATCGGTAGCCGACTCCGGGATACCCAAACTGGCCGAAAAAGCCGAGATCCTTGCGGACCTGGGCATCGCTGAAGCCCAGCAGAGTGCCCAGCTGGCCCGAGGAAATGGTCTCCTGGCCTGCCGCCTGGAGCCGTTGCAGCTCCCGCAGGTAGAGGCTCAGCCGGCTGACCACCACCTTCGGCACCGTGGCGTCGGAGGGCAGTTCGCCGGACTGCGCGGGTTGCGGTCGGATGTCCGCCATCGAAAAGCCTGCCGGGAATGACACCCCTGTCGGATCGACTCTAACGGCTCTGCCGGAAAACACCAACGGGCCGGGAGGGTCGTGTTGACCGGGAGGGTTGTACCGCGCCTGGGGGGATGGAAAAAGCCCGCAGATCGCGGTGGATGGTGAACCTGCGGGGAGTTTGTGGCCGATGATTGCGGTGTGCGGTCTGTGCGCCAGCCAGGTCGCCGGATGGATTGGCAGCGGTTTGGATTTCCCCGTTCGGTTCCCGGACAGTCATAGAGGAGGCCTCCTCCGTCGAGGCGGCAGACATGAAGAGCACCTGGTTTTGTTGCCTCCTGGCACTCGCGACGTTCGTGGTGCCCTCTCGTTCCGCTGATGCGGCCTACTGCGGGCTGGCCAGTTATGAGCATGGCGGGGCTACCATGCAGCCGGTCAGCTTCACGTCTGCCCGCGGCTGTTGTGCCGCCGCCGAGGCCGACGACGATCCCACCTGCGCCGCCGCCCCGTCCTGCTGCGGGACGCGGCTGGTGAAGGACGTCATCTACGAGAAGCAGGAGTACACCTGCTACAAGACCGTCTGCGAGAAGGTGGTCGAGCAGCGGGAGATCAACTGCTTCCGGTATGAGACCGAGCGGGGCTGCAAGGAGGTCGAGTACACCGTCTGCAAGCCGGTCTGGGAGACGAAGACCCGCTCGATTCCCTACACCGTCTGCAAGCCGGTCTGGGAGACCCGCACCAAGGAGATTCCCTACACGGTCTGCAGGCCGGTCTACGAGGAACGGCAGCAGACCTACACGGTCTGCAAGCCGGTCTACGAGACTCGCACGAAGGAGATTCCCTACACGGTCTGCAAGCCGGTCTACGAGACCCGCCAGCAGACCTACACCGTGTGCAAGCCGGTCTACGAGACCTGCACGAAGGAGATCCCGTATACGGTCTGCAAGCCGGTCTATGAGACCCGCCAGCAGACCTACAC
>JAQCJP010000142.1 GCA_027592945.1 Planctomycetota bacterium | reverse complement strand
GGGCCGGCCTGCCGATCGAGCGACTCGCAGCCGCCTCCGGCGAGGCGTGGGGCGAGCGGATCGCCGGGGCCGGCGTGATCGTCGATGCCCTGCTGGGCACCGGAGCCGCCGGCCCGCCACGGGGCGGCGTTGCCGTGGCGATCGACGCGATCAACCAGACGCGGCGGGCCGGTCGCGACGGCTCGCCGGCGGTCATCGCGATCGACCTGCCCTCCGGGCTCGACTGCGATTCCGGGGAGGCTCCAGGAGCCTGCATCCGGGCCGATCTGACGATCAGTTTCGTCGCCGCCAAGCGAGGCTTTGCGAATCCACGGGCAGCCGAGTTCACTGGCGAGGTGGTCGTCGCGGGCATCGGCGCACCCGCCTGCCTGCTGCGGGGTCTGCGTTGACCGACATCACCAGCCCCGCGGCCCACCCCTGCCAGGGTCGCTGACGTCTTGCCGACCTGAGTTTTTCAGGCCGCGGCGTCGAGCATCGTGCCGTTGCACCAGACCCGTACCTGCCGGCTGCGGGCGTAGCCGAGCAACTCGTCCGAAATTGCTTCGCAGGCAACGAGTGGAACCGCAACCAGGCCCGCCTTCCGCAGGATGCCGGCCCGCCGGTGGGCCCGATCGATGTCGTCGGCGGCACACGTTGCCGACACCTCGACCGCGACATGACTGGCAACGCCGTCGATAATACCCGTCGCAATCGCATCGGCCCGCAGCACCTCGTCGGCCTCATCGGCATCAAGAGCCTGCTCGATCGCATCGAGCACCTCGTCGTTTCTAAGGAGCTTGCCCCGCCGCATCAGCCGTCCCAGAGAGGACGTGAGTCGATCGCGAAATCGCATCTCGAACGTCCAGCCGAGCACCGTATCGAGCCGGTTTCCCCGTCGATGCAGCTCAAACGCCAGGGATTGGACCACGTCAGCCAGGGTTGCCACCTGCGACTCGGTCCGCGTCTGAGCCTTGGTGAGCTCGGCCACCTGCGACCCGGTTTGCTCTTGGGCATCTGCAAGACGGTCGACGGTCGCGGTGGCCAGTTCCAGGGGGTTCAACGGCAAAGGAAACAAGAGGTTCGGGCCATCAGACGCCATTACGTAGCGTCCCCCGAAGTTGCTTTTTCGAGGGTGTCATTCCCTGGTCGATCGGCCAGTCGAATGCGAATTCCCTTTCGTGGTCGCAAAGTGGTTAATCCCTCGGGAACGATGGGATGGTTGGGAGCGAGTTCCCAGGTGAAATGCTGAGCCAGTCGCGCCAGAATCAGTTGTGATTCCACCATTGCGAACTGAGCCCCCACACAGGTGCGCGGCCCCCAGCCAAAAGGCGCATAAGCTCCAGCACGAGGGGGGGCGGAAATGCTGCGATCAAAACGTTCGGGGCGAAACTCCTCGGGCTCACTCCACCACTGGGGATCGCGTTGCAGGTTGTAGATCGACAGTACCACGTAACTCCCCGCTGGAATCTGAAATCCACTGGCTTCATCGCCGGCGATCGCGCGTCTTGGGATCACCCAGATCGGGGGATACAGTCGCATCGATTCTTCGACGATCATGCGGGTGTAAGTGAGCCGGGGCAGGTCTTCCAGTGTGGGAGGACGCCCCCCCAGGACTTCTGAAAGTTCGCCATGCAGTTTTGCGACCGCGCCGGGATTTCGGGCCAGGAGCAGAAACGTCCACGACAGATGATGTGCGGTGGTATCGTGGCCAGCGAGCAGCAGTGTCATGGCTTCATTACGAATCTCCTGATCGCTGAGCGGCTGCCCGGTCTCTTCATCGCGAGCTTGCACTAGCGCCGACAGCAAATCGGCACGCAGTGCTCCCTCATCCCTTCGCTGAGAGATTAATGAACGAATTAACTCTTCGAGTCGATCGCTCGCCTGGCGATATGGGCGATTGAGAATCGGTAGAAACGATTTGAGCGTGTTCCAGTCCCACGCGCCAGCAGCATTGATGGTCGACACCGCCGCCCCGACGGCGGGTGCCTCATGGATCAGATCGGTGCTGAATAAGATTTGTCCGATGACGCGCAACGCGAGCTGGACCAGTTCTTCCACGACGTCAAACTCGACACCAGACTCTAAAAAAGTTCGCCAGCGGGTGACGACGGCATCGGTGGCAGCGACGGTTTGCTCTGCCACATGCTCGAGCTGACGACGTTGAAAGGCGGGTTGAATCAAGCGTCTACGCTGTTGCCACAGGGAGCCGTCACCTGTCAGCAGACTGTTTCCCATGATCTGTTTGAGCAACCAGTATTGGTGAGTCTCCTTCGTATAGTTGGCGATATTTTCCTGCAGAATCCTGAGGACGTGATCAGGATGGCTGAGGACAAAATACTGCATGCCACCGAATCGAAAGCGGGCGACGGGGCCATACTGACGAGCAAGTGAGTCGATGAAATTCAACTGCCCTTGCGTCATCATCCGCCAACTGATGAGACCAGCCGGTCCGGGAGCCTTTGGTTTCTCCGGCATAGCAGAGTCGTACTCCCTGGCGAGGCATGGAAAGATGGATAGAGGCACATTGACAGTGGCACACGAGGAACCTGGTCGCGAAGGATAGCCCGGCCAATGGCACTCCCGCAACGATTACCGAGCTGATGAGCGGCTCGGGAGCTGCGTGCTCTCTTCCCCCGATCCGCGCTAGGCCAGGAAGAGCTCCGTGCTCAGCCACCCCGGCACTGGCTCCCGCCCGATGGAGGCCCGGTGGCTCGTCCACGCCTCGGAGATCAGCCGTGGCATGGGCGGAATATCCGGCCACCTGGAAAAGTGGCACGTGGAAGGGTCTGACCCCCTGGGGTCGTGGTGAGTTGCCTGGGTCGGGCGCGAGGCGGTACACTCCGCGGAAAATGTCGGTTGAAATGCCGGCGAGCCTGCCCAGCGACAGCGACCAGACGCCCACCGACCAGGGGTGCTGTCTGGACCAGCTGCCTGTGGAGTGAGGGCAGCTCCGAGGCCCACGACGCATGGACGCACTGCCCCGCCGCTTCCCCGCTCGCCTCAACGACCGCCTCTCGGTCTGCCTCGACCTCTTCAACGACCTGATGATCCAGCTCGAGCTGGAGTTCGCCGAGCGACTGGATGCCGATCGCCTGGCCCGGGCCCTGCGGCTGGCCCTGGACGCGGAGCCCATCCTCGGCTGCCGGCTGGTCGAGGGCTGGCTCCGGTCCCACTGGGAGCGCCTCGACGAGGCGGATCTCGGCCGCCTGCTGGTGACCGAGTCGGAAGACGAGTACGAAGCCTTCAAGGTCACCTCCCTCGATCCCCACACCGGCCCCCAGCTCAAGGCGTGCCTGTGGCGCGCGGCCGACGGGGATCGGCTGCTCTTCAAGGTGACCGACATCGTCACCGACGGCGGCGGCTTCAAGGAAGCCGTCGCGATGGTCTCCGGGCTCTACGCCCGGCTGGCCGACGACCCCGACCACCGTCCAGAGCCCAACCTGCAGGGCTCGCGCAGCGCGTGGCAGGTCCTGCGGCGGATGCCCTGGTGGGCGGTGCCGCGGAGCCTGCTCGATCTCCTGCGCGACCTGTGGTTTGCGGTGACCCGCCCCACCCACCATGGCCTGCCCATCGACGACGGTCCTCGGACGCCCTTGACCTTCCTCGTCCGCGAGCTCGAGGCCGACCGAATCGCCCGGCTGGCCGCGTGGGGTCGGGCGCGCGACGCGACGCTGAACGATCTGCTCGTCGCGGGCGTCTTTCGCGCGCTGGCCGCCGAGGGAAACTGGGACGGGCAGGCCCAGCTGCGGCTGGCCATGACCATCGATCTCCGTCGCTACCTGCCGTCCGGCCGGGGCGCGGCCATCGCCAACCTCTCGGCGGTCGCCCTGGCCTGGCCTTGCCTGGGCACAGAGCTGGGCGCCGACTTCCCGGCCACGCTGGCGCGGGTCGCCGAGATCACGCGATACCGCAAGGGCCGCGGCCTGGGCCTGACCGAGAGCCTGGCCGTGGCTTTTGTCGCGCCGCTGCCCCACGCGTGGGCGCGCGGCATCTTCCGCCACGTGTGGCGCCAGCAGGTCGAGCAGCACAACCACCAGCCCGCCCTGACCAACATGGGCCCGATCGACCCTGACACCGTCACCTTCGGCACCCGGCCGCAGGCCGCCCGCCTCCTGCCGCCGCCCGGCTACCCGCCCGGCTTCCTGGCCGGCCTGAGCGGATACGACGGGAGCCTGACCCTCTCGGCCGGGGTGTACCCGACGCAGCGCGAGATCATGGGGCGCTTCCTCGACCGGGTGCTGGCCGAGCTGCCGGAGTGAGCTCTGGTGGAAATCAGAGAGTTCTTTGGCTGGAAAATGGTGGGCGCGGTGGGGATCCCGGGCTCGATTGGACTGGCTTCAATGCCCATCTTGCACGCCGCTTCTCCAAGGCGGGTTGGAAGCGCCGCAGCACCGTGTCCGCCGGGCCGGCCCGGCTCGTACACCGCCGCGCCCAGGCCATTAGGCTTTGTTTTAAAACTCACTTTCTTCCTTAGGACGGGCACTCTTGCCCGTCCTAAGGAGTTTTCAACCAAAGCCTAGGGCGACGGCTGGCGGGCAAAATCGGGCGTCTTTCCATGAACGCCGATGCGGCAGGCGTCCCAGATGAACCAGAAATACGAGCGGTAGACCGACGCGCCTGTCTTCTCGTATTCCGGCTGGAGCAAACGATGGACTTTGGGAAGATTGTACCAGGGTACGCCCGGAAAGAGGTGATGCTCCAGATGGTAGTTCAGGTGAATGTTGAGAAATGAATAAACCGGATGGCTGGTGACGGTTCGCGTTTGCCTTAACGGATGGTCCCCCTCCGTCAATTGGTGTTCCGCCCAACCGCGGACGTTGCCCAGACAGGCGGCCACCAGCAGGGGAATGATCCAGCAGTGGATCATCACGTCCATGAATCCGTACCAATAAGCCGCCCACAGCAATCCGACAGCGGCGAACGTGATCAACAGCCTTTCTGTTGAGACGTGCAGGCGCTCTTCGCGGGTGCCACGGATCATTGCGATATACGCGACGCGGAAGCTGTAGACAAGCGAACCAAAAACGAACCAGAAATAGAAAAACGCCGACAGCAGCCATTTGCTCGGCGTGATGTTCAGCATCTCGTCGGGGTCTTGCTTGGAGCGCGTGTATTTGTGATGCAGCAAGTGATTCACGCCGTAGGCCGTCACCGGAAACAAAACCGGCGCACCGCAGAGGAACCCGTACCAGCGGTCCCAGCGCCGATTGCGAAACAAATTGCCGTGAATTCCTTCGTGCATGAAGTTGCCGATGCCGTGCAGCACGACGCCCATGAAAATGTATCCCGCGATCCACACGCTCCAGTGAGGCACGTTCATGACAAGCCACGCGGCACCAACCCACAGCAAAACGAATAAGATGGGAGTGAGATTCCAAAGCAATCTGAGCTGATGCAGGTCGCGAATGGCTGACTTCATGTCCTTGTCCAGCGACTGGTACCATTCGGAGTGCGTTACCGGATCGGAGTGTGTTGCCGTACCGGAATCTGATGGGGACGGCGTAACGATCGCACAACCGGCGTGGGGCGTGGTATCAGGCATTCGTCATTGCTCGGGAAAGGATAACGGATAAAGGCCAAAGGATAGCCCGGCCAATGGCACGTCCGCAACGATTACCGAGCTGATGAGGGGCTCGTGAGTTGCGTGCTCTCTTCCCCCGATCCGCGCTAGGCCTTTCCCGGCCCGCCTGCCTTCCGCCCTGGAGTGGCGTTTTTCCGGCACCGTCGCCGTCCATCGCGTCGCCTGACTGCCCGGAAGAGAGCTGCGTTCCGCCTGACTTGCAGCGTTGACGTCCCTCGAGAATGTCTATAGCATGGATCCATGCAAAAGATACAGATTCTCTTTCCAGACCCGGTGATGGAACGGCTCCGAGCGGTCGCCCGCCAGCAAGACCGCCCCGTGAGCGAACTGGTGCGCCGGGCCGTCGATCGCCTGCTCGAGCAACTCCCGGCGGTGCCGCCGAAGCAGCCCGCCCGATTTCCCACGTTCCACGGCGGCGGCGTGCTCGTGGATGCGGGTCGCCTCAAGGACGTGCTCCACGGCCAGGACCAGAAGGTGCGGCCGGCGGGCCGGAGCGATTCGCGGCGGAATCGCTGACATGAAAAGCCTCGACACCAACATCCTCCTTTACGCTGCCGACGAGGATTGTCGCGAGCATGACGCAGCAATCAGGCTCGTGAACGAAGCCCTCCGCTCACCGGCCGACTGGATACTGGCCGACCAGGTGCTCTTCGAGATGTATGCCGGCCTGCGACACTCGGCGGTCTTCGCAAAGCCGTTGTCGGCGAAGGAGGCTGCCCGACGGGTGGCCTTTCTCAGGGACGAGTCGGGGTTTTCGTGCTGCTGCTACGAACTGCGTTTGTGGCCGACGATCCACGCCGGCCTGTCCACCCCGGCGTTTCCGCGGCGGCGGACCTACGACCTCGTTCTCGCCGTGACGCTCCGAACCGCCGGTGTGACCGAGTTCTACACCCGCAACGTGGTGGACTTCCGCGACGCCGGCTTCGCGCGAGTCGTGAATCCGATCGATTGACGGTTGGGCGCAAGGCCGGCCCCGGGTGGGCGAGGAGTTTCCGTTCGAACCGCCGCCAGTGTCGCCCGCCGGCGGGCCGCGCACCGACTGGGGCGAACTCGTGCGGCGGCAGGTCGGCTGTCGCTCTGAACTGGCTCGGGTCCGCTGAGGTCCTGATCAGGTGGCCGTGACCGGCAGCGGAGACCGAGCCAGCGCGGGCGTCAACCTCGCGGCGATCCGGCCCGCACCTCCCGCGGGAGGTCAAAGCGGTCGAGGTTCATCACCTTCGTCCAGGCGGCGATGAAATCAGCGAGGAACTTCTCCTCGCCGTCGTTGCTCGCGTAGACCTCGGCGATCGCCCGCAGCTGCGAATTGGAGCCAAACACGAGGTCGGCCCGCGAGGCGGTCCACTTCGGCTTCCCCGTCTCACGATCGAGACCCTCGTAGAAGTGCTCGCAGACGTTCGAGGGCTGCCAGCGGGTGCCCATCTCGAGGAGGTTGACGAAGAAGTCGTTCGTGAGCGTCTCCGGCCGGTCGGTGAAGACGCCCATCTCGGCAAGCGAGCCTTCGCCGGTATTGGCCCCGAGCACCCGCAGGCCGCCGACGAGCACCGTCATCTCGGGGGCCGAAAGGGTCAGCAACTGGGCCCGGTCGACGAGCAACTCCTCGGCCGGCCGATCGGTCTCGCGGGCGAGATGGTTGCGGAAGCCGTCGGAGACCGGCTCGAGCACGGCAAACGAGGCCGCGTCGGTCATCTCGGCAGTCGCGTCGGTGCGGCCCGGATGAAACGGCACCATCACCTCGTGGCCGGCCCGCCGAGCGGCCTCCTCGATGCCGGCCGAGCCGCCGAGCACGATCAGGTCGGCCAGCGAGACCCGCGTGCCGTCGGTCTGGGCGGCGTTGAACTCCCGCTGCACCGTTTCGAGCACCGCCAGCACCCGGGCGAGCTGCTCGGGCTCGTTGACCGGCCAGTCCTTCTGCGGCGCAAGCCGGATCCGGGCCCCGTTGGCCCCGCCCCGCTTGTCGCTGCCGCGGAAGGTGGAGGCGGAGGCCCAGGCAGTCGAGACCAAGTCAGAGACCGAGAGCTCCGCCTCGAGCAGGCTCGCCTTGAGGGCGGCGATGTCGGCCTCGTCGATCAGCGGATGATCGACCGCCGGAACGGGATCCTGCCAGAGCTGCGGCTCGGCCACCTCCGGCCCGAGCAGCCGCGAGACCGGCCCCATGTCGCGGTGGGTCAGCTTGTACCAGGCCTTGGCGAAGGCCTCCTGAAACGCCTCCGGGTTCTCGTGGAACCGCTTGGCGATCGGGCCATACTGCGGGTCCATCCGGAGGGCGAGGTCGGTCGTGAACATCATCGGCGGGTGCGACTTCGATTCGTCGTGGGCGTCGGGCACGGTGCCCTCGGCCGAGGCATCCTCCGGCGTCCACTGCCAGGCCCCGGCCGGGCTCTTGACCAGCTTCCACTCGTAGCCGAAGAGGTTGTCGAGGTAGCCGCTCGACCAGGCGGTCGGCGTGCTCGTCCAGGCCCCCTCGATGCCGCTGGTGATCGTGTCGGCCCCCTTGCCGCTCTGGAAGCCGTTCTTCCAGCCGAGGCCCTGCTCTTCGATCGCCGCGGCCTCCGGCGCGGGGCCGACGTTGTCCGCCGAGGCGGCCCCGTGGCTCTTGCCGAAGGTGTGGCCGCCGGCGATCAGGGCGACGGTCTCCTCGTCGTTCATCGCCATCCGGGCGAACGTCTCGCGGATGTCGCCGGCGGCGGCGAGCGGATCGGGCTTGCCGTCAGGGCCCTCCGGGTTGACGTAGATCAGCCCCATCTGCACCGCGGCCAGCGGGTTATCGAGCTGCCGGTCGCCCTCGTATCGCCCGGCGGCGAGCCATTCGGTCTCCGGGCCCCAGGAGATGTCGTCCTGCGGCTCCCAGACGTCAGCCCGGCCGCCGCCAAAGCCAAAGGTCTCGAAGCCCATCGACTCGAGCGCCACGTTGCCGGCGAGGATCATCAGGTCGGCCCAGGAGATCCGCTGGCCATACTTCTGCTTGATTGGCCAGAGCAGCCGCCGGGCCTTGTCGAGATTGGCGTTGTCGGGCCAGCTGTTGAGCGGGGCGAACCGCTGCGTCCCGTAGCCGGCGCCGCCCCGGCCGTCGGCCACGCGGTAGGTGCCGGCGCTGTGCCAGGCCATCCGGATGAAGAGCGGGCCGTAGTGGCCGTAGTCGGCCGGCCACCAGTCCTGCGAGGTCGTCATCAGTTCGCGGAGGTCCTGCTTGACCGCCGCCAGGTCAAGCTCGGCGAACGCCGCGGCGTAGTCGAAGTCGGCGGCCAGCGGATTCCCGGCGGGGGAGTTCTGGTGCAGCATGTCGAGGTTGAGCTGCTGCGGCCACCAGTCGGCGTTGGTCATCCCGCCGGCGGCAGTCGCCCGGGTGGAAAGCTCGCTGGGCTTCATCACCGGGCAGCCGACGGGCTTCTCACCGCGGGTGCTTGCAGCCAGCAGCAGGGCGACGGTTGCCGCCACGACAAAGGGGATTCGCTGGGACATGACAGGCCTCCTCGGGCGTGGGTGAACGTCGGTCGTGGCGGGCGGCGGCTTCGGCCAACTCCCGTCAGCGGGGAAGTTTCATCATGAAGGATAGGGGTTCGCGGGGAGAAAGGCTCGGATTCCGTAAGAAAAAGGGACTGGCTCCGAGCGAAGCGAGGTGCCTGTACCCTTTTCCAACCCGAGGACACACGGAATACGGGTTCGCGAGGGGTCGGCCCGTACCAATCGAGCCGGCGTTGCTGGCGAAGCGAAGGCAGGGATGCCGAGAGCGAGCCAGCATCGAGCGAGCGGAGGGC
>JAQCJP010000141.1 GCA_027592945.1 Planctomycetota bacterium | reverse complement strand
ACGACCACCACGCCCAATCCGCGTACTGCGGCTCAATGGCTCGGGATCAAAAACTTGATCGCGGCGAAGCCGGCCACGATCGCGACGAGCAGCAGGAGCGTCACGAACTCGAGATACTTGTCGAGCATCTCCTTGGCAGCCCGGCCGCCGAAATAGGTGACGGTCGCGACGATAAAAAACCGCGCTCCGCGGCCGAGCGCCGAGGCCGCCACCAGCACCGGCAGCGGCACCGAGCAGACGCCGGCGGCGATCGTGAAGACCTTGTAGGGGATCGGGGTGAATGCCGCCGCGAAGATCGCCAGGAAGGCGTTGCCCTGGTAGAGGGTTTCCACATACTCGAACTTGTCTTGGGTGAAGCCCGGGACGTAGCTGAAAAACCAGGGCTCCAGGGCCTGCCAGAGCCCCCAGCCGATCAGCCAGCCGAGGATCCCCCCGGCCACGCTGGCCACCGTCGAGACCGCCGCGTAGACGTAGCTCCGCTTCGGCCTGGCGACGGAGAGGGCGATCTGGAGGACGTCGGGTGGGATCGGAAAGAAGGAGCTTTCCGCGAACGAGATGCCCGCCAGGGCCGTCGTGCCGAACGGGGAATCGGCCCAGGAGAGCACCCAGTCGTAGAGCCGGCGGAGCGGGCCGCGGCGGCGGGGAGGAGTCGGCGGGGCATCGGCGGCGGAGGCGTCGTTCATGGCAGCCTGTCGGGGGGAGGAATGGGCGGGGACTCAGGCGATCCGGGAGACGTGGACCGCCACGTCCATCGCGTGGGTGCCGCCGCCGATACAGACGCCCTTCACCGGCGTCACGTCGGCGTAGTCGCGGCCCCAGCCGATCGTCACATGGAGCGAACCAGCCGGGCAGTCGTTGGTGGGATCGACGTCGAGCCAGCCGTCCGAGCCGCCCCAGCAGGCCAGCCAGGCATGGGAGGCATCGGCCCCGACCATGCCGGCGTCGCCGGCCGTGCCCGGGGCCCGCTCGTTGGAGATGTAGCCGCTGATGTAGCGGGCCGCCAGGCCGAGCGACCGCAGGCAGGCGATCTGGAGGTGGGCAAAGTCCTGGCAGACACCTCGCTTGTGGGCAAAGACCTCCTCGACCGGTGTGCTGGTCGTGGTGGCGGTGGGGTCGTAGGTGAACTCCCGGTGAATCCGATTGGTGAGTTCCACGACGGCCTCCGTCCAGGGCCGTGACGGGGTGAACGACTCGGCCGCCCAGCTTGCCAGCCGGGGCGAGGCTCGCACCAGCGGTGAGTCGTAGGTGAACTGCCGGGCGTCGAGCGTCGCCGCGTCGGTATCACGAGCCAGCCGGTCGCGGAGGCTCTCCCAGGCCAGCGGCTCCATCTCCCGCCAGTCGCGGGGTGGCCCGATCTCGACGAGGCTCGTCGAGGTGACTGAGAGCCGTTTGTGGCCCCGTTCGATCGCAAACATGCCGACGTGGTTGCCGAAGAAGTCGAGATGGGTCGACATCCCGCTCGGCTGCGGGTCGACCAGGATCGCGTTGGAGAGGAGGCGTTGTCGCAGATATTCCCGGGGCACGAGGTGAATCTCGTTGTGGCAGACCGGCACCGCCTCGGAATACGAGTAGGTCGTTTCGTGTCGAACCTCGTAGCGGACGGGTGCGACCGTGGAGGCGGCCGGCTGAGTCATGATGTCGTCCCCGGCTGGTGGTCAATGGCCGCATGGTGCCGCGCCTGGGCGGCAATGTCGATCCCAGCCAGCTCGTTCCAGGCCGCCAAGAGGCGATGAAAGATCGGTCCGGGCCGGCCGTCGCCGACCGCCCGGCCATCGAGGCGAGTCGCCGAAAGCAGGCAACTGGGAGTGCTGGTCAGGAGGATTTCGTCGGCGGCGGCCAGATCGGCCAAGGTGAGTGAACGCTCATCCCAGGCGATCCCTGCCCCCCGGGCCAGCTGCCGTGTGCAGTTCAGCGAGATGCCAGCCAGGGCGTCGGCCGAAGGCGGCACAAGAATGCGGCCGCCGATCACCATGGCGATGTTGGCGGTCGATGTTTCGCTGATGCGGCCATCGGCGTGGGCCAGGATTGCCCGGCTGCCCGGCTCGGCGGCCGCAGCTTCCCGGTCGGCGAGGAAGTAGTGAAGCCGGCTGCGGACCTTGGCGGCCAAAGGCCAACAGGTCTGGGGCACTTGTGTGACCGACACGCTCCGCAGGGCCACCCCGGAAGCATACGCGGCTGCCCAGAGACGAAAGGCCAGCGGAAAGGTATGGATGCCAACCCGGGGTTCCCCGGAGCACCCGCCATGCTGCGATGCCAGGTCGCCGGCGGTGACGAAGATCACCAGGCCCAGATCGGCCGGTGGGGAGGGGGCGACGCCCGTCGGCAGGAGTGCATGGTTGTGAGTCGCCAGTTGCTGGGCGACCGCCATCAGTTCCTCGGGAGCAAAGCGAGGTTCGAGCCCGGTCAGGCAGAGCGAGGAGGCGAGCCTGCGGGCATGTGACCCCGGCTCGAAGAGCCGGCCGCGGAAGGTTCGCAGCTGCTCGGTGACGGTGGCCCCCATCACGAAACCGGCATCACCGGCCGGCACCGCAAACTGGCCGCGGCCGCAGAATCGGCCATCAAGCCAGGCCACCTCGCCCTCGATCTGATCCAGGGCGTCCATTGGGCCTGCCAGGACGAAGAACTCAGGTTGGCTGCGTGAAAAACCGCGGGAACCGCCGTGTCGTCCTCGAGTGGAGGATAGGGGACTCGAACCCCTGACCTTCTGGCTGCCAGCCAGACGCTCTCCCAACTGAGCTAATCCCCCGAAGACAAATCGCTGAGGGACGACACGGAATAGCTCCGTACGAACGTCACGGTATCGGTCGCCGCGGCGGGTGTCAACGAGGCCCCCACCTCCCCCGTTGGTGACGAGACTGGCGGTTTCTCCGCCCGCCAAGCAGACTTGGCGGCCGCGGGGCCGTCGCTTCTCCGGCCCAGATGCCTGCCAGCCACCCCCGAGACCTTTTGGGATGCCACCAACCGGCCAGCCACCACCTCGGCGACTTTCTGAAACGACGCTCGCTGCCGTCAGCGTCGCGATCGCGGTCTACCTCGTGGGCCTGATCCTCTCCATCATGGGGAACTCCGTAAGCGGTTCCTCGGCTCTGGTCCGGACGCTCAAAGGCAGGCTCTTCTCGCCGTGGCTGGCCCCGGCGTGGCTCGACCTCGGCTTCGACCATCCCCTGACCTACGGCCGGCCGGAGGATGCCGACCACCTGATCGACATCAGAGTCAGCGGCGGCGCCGCGGGCCCCGCAGAGACACTCCGCCTCCCGGGAACTCGCCAAGGCGAGCGGGCCGCCCGCTGGCGACGCCTGGCCAGGCGGACCGCCCTGGCCGCGATCGAAGACGCGGCCGCGCCGCTGGCGGCAGGTGTGGGCAGCGGAGCCTTCGGGCCGCTCGAGGCCGAGGATGTCATTGTGCGGGTCTTGCGGCGGCCGATGGGCCCACGGGCCGACGCCCCCACCCGCCCGCTGCTGGTTGAGGCGTACGCGGCACGGATGCGACGGGTCGACGGCGATCTGCAGCTCATCGAACTCGGTGGCGAGGCCCGGCAGAGCGAACTGGCCCCGGTCATTCCGCCAGCCGACCTGCAGGACGGCGATGAGGAGGCGTCACCATGATCACTGCCTGCTCTGAGCTCGGGGTGAGTCCGTGCCATCTCGCGGACGCTCGCTTCAGGCATCCTGCCTTCCGCTCACTCGTGGGAAACCTCGCTTCGCCATCCTGGCTTCGCTCGGTTTCCCAACGCCGCTCGATTGGCACGGGCTCACTCCTCGCGAACCCGGATTCCATGCGCGCGGACGGCGGGCCGTGGGGCACTCCCCGCCCCTGGGAAACCGCACCACGCGTCTCCCCACTTCAAAAACCCCAACCCGCAACCGTTGGTCGACGTGAGTCATGACCCGAACTGAACCTACCGAGATCGTCCCGCTCGCCAGTTCCGCCGCGGCAACCTGGCTGAACTTCTGGTTCCGCCCGGCCGATGCCCGGCCGCTGGCATGGGTGCGGATCCTGACCGGGGGTCTGGGGCTCGCCCTGGCGGCCAGTTACGCCGCCGACCTCGACCGCTGGTTCGGCCCGGTCGGCATGATTCCACCCGCCACCGTGGCCGAGTGGTCGGGAGGCGGGAGCCGCTCGCTGTTCCTCCTGGCAACCAGCCCGGCAGGGCTCTGGACGCTGTTTGGGCTGCTTGGCCTGGCCCTCCTCGCGGTCACGGTCGGGCTGTTCACGCGGTCCGCCTGCCTGGTGGCCGCGATCCTCTGGGCATCGCTGCTCAATCGCGGCCCGATGCTCGCCGGTCCCGCCGACGATTGCCTGGCTGTCCTGCTCTGGTGCCTGGTCGTCGGGCCGGCCGGAGACCACTGGTCGCTCGATCAGTTGCTGCGCGATCGCCGGGGCCTGCTCACGCCAGCCGCCTCACCCTGGGCCCGGCTGTCGCTGGGGCTGCTCCGCGTGCACGCCACCGCGATCACGGTCGCCGTCGTGCTGGCTCAGCTCAAGGGCGATACCTGGTGGGATGGCACGGCCGCCTGGTTCCTGGCGGCCCGGCCCGACTCGCAACTCATCGACCTGACCGGCCTCTACCGCCGCTCGGAATACCTCACCAACCTCGTCACCCACGCGATCGTCGCCTTTGAGATCGTGTTTGCCGGCGGCCTCTGGTTCGATGCCTCCAGGTGGTATCTCGCCCGGGCGGGGCTCGTCGCCTGGCCGCTGGTCGGCCTCCTGGCCGGAGAGCCGCTCTGGGGGCTTGCGATGGCGATCTTCTGCGTGCCCGCGGCCGTGGGCGAGCGGTGACGGCCGGCGCCGGGATAGAATGAGGGAACCAGGGTATGACGGGGGCCGCCGGCAGTAGTGACGCGATGAGGGATGAACACATGAAACAGCTGCGACCACAACGAGCGACCTCAATCCGCGGTGCGGCTGCTGGCTATCAGTCGGCCGTCCCCGCCTCGTTGCGGATGGTTTTCATCATTTTCCTGGCGGCGGTTAGCAGCGGACGCTCAGCCAGGCTGCATGCCGATCCCCCGCCGTCGGTCACTGATGACGTGGTCGCAGAGACGCCCGCGGAGGCCGAGGCGAAGGAAGCCGATCTGCGGATTCGCTACGCACTGGCCAGGCTGCGACTGGCCGAACTCGACCTCGAACGGGCCCTCGCGGCCAATCAGCAGGTCAAGGGGGCCATCGGCGAACGCGAGATCGCCCGCCTTCGTGATCACATTCGGCTGCTGGAGCGGCAGGTCGAGATCACCCGCGAGCAGCCGCGGACCGCCGCCCGCCAGGCGACGATCGCCGCCGCCGAACTGGCCCTCGACACTGCGGTGGCCGACCTGGAGGCGGCCCGCCGAGCCAACCAGCGGGTCAAGGGGAGCGTCAGCGGCATCAATATCGAGCGGCTCGAGACGCGGGTAGAACTGGCCGAGATCCGGGTCGAGCTCTGCCGCAATCCGGCCTACGAGCTTTCGCTGCTCGACGAGATGCAGTGGAACATCGACCAGCTGACCGACCAGATGATCGACCTGCGGCAGCGGGTCGAGGGACGGGCCAACAACGATTTCGGGCAGCCTGATTGATGCGTTCGGCGGCAGGCTTCAGTTGCGGCCCAGCAGCTTCTCAAAGGCGGCCTCGTCGATCACCGCGACGCCGAGTTTCGTCGCTTTGGCGAGTTTGCTGCCGGCCTCGGCCCCGGCCACCAGGTAGTCGGTCTTCTTGGAGACGCTCCCCGTCGCCCGACCGCCAGCCTGGCGGATCGCCGCCTCGGCTTCCTGCCGGCTGAATCGCTCGAGCGTGCCGGTCACGACCAGCGTCTTGCCGGTCAGCGGACCCTCCTCGACCCTTTCGGCGGCCGGCACATCGAGTTGCACGCCCGCCTTGCGCAGCCCGTCGATCGTCGCCCGGCCATAGTCGCTCGCCAGCCACTCGTGGACGCTCTTGGCGATGATCGGGCCGATTTCGGGGATCGCGGCCAGTTCCTCCTCCGAGGCGGCGGCCAGCTTCTCGATCGTGGGAAACCGGCCAGCCAGGAGGGCGGCCACCCGCGGGCCGACGTGGCGAATCGCCAGGGCATTGAGCACCCGCACCAGCCCCCGGTCCTTGCTCTGCTCGATCTGCTCGACGAGCGCCGCGGCCGACTTCTTCCCCATCCGCTCGAGCGTCTCGAGCTGGGCGGCCTCGAGCGCGTAGAGGTCGGCATACTGCCTGACGAGGCCGGTTGTGACGAGTTGCTCGACGAGCTTGTCGCCGAGGCCCTCGATGTCCATCGCGCCGCGGGAGGCGAAGAATCGAATCCGCTCCCGGCAGCGGGCGGGGCAGTCGACGTTGGGGCAGCGGATGTAGACGCCGTCGGGATCCTTGACGAGCGGGGTGCCGCACTCGGGGCACTCGACAGGCGGATGCCAGACAGGCAGCCGCTTTGTACGCAGGTGCTTCTCCACGCGGACGACGTGGGGGATCACCTTGCCCGCCTTCTCGACGACGAGCACGTCGCCCACGCGGACGTCCTTCCGCGCTACCTCCTCGGCATTGTGGAGGCTGGCCCGCCGGACGGTCGTGCCGGCCAGCTCGACCGGCTCGAGGTCGGCCACCGGCGTGACCGTGCCGCCACGGCCGACCTGCACGCGGATTCCCGCCAGCCGAGTCGTCGCCTCGAACTTCTCGAACTTCCAGGCGATCGCCCAGCGGGGACTCTTGGCCGTGGCCCCCAGCAGCCGCTGCTGGGCAAAGTCATCGACTTTGATCACGAAGCCGTCGACCTCGAAGTCGAGATCGTGGAGTTCCTCGATCAGTTCGGTGCCCCGGTCGATCAGAAGGTCAAGCGAGTCGAAGACCTCCGTCCGCGGAGCGACCGGGAGTCCGGCGTTCACGGCCCAGGCGTAGAGGGCCGTTTGGGATTCGATCCCGAGACCGGTTTCGTCGCCCACGCCGTGGCAGAGAAACTTCAGCGGCCTGCTGCCGCATTCCCGCGGATCGAGGAGACGGATGCTGCCGGCGGCCACGTTGCGAGTGTTGGCAAAGGGGGGCAGCCCCGCTGCGGCCTGCCGCTCGTTGAGCACGACCAGGTCGGAGTTGGTCATGTAGATCTCGCCCCGGACCTCGACCAGCGGGGGCGGCTTGGCGAGGTCGAGCACCAGTGGCACGCTGTCGATCGTCCGCGCGTTGTGGGTGATGTCGTCGCCGGTGATGCCGTTGCCCCGCGTGGCGGCGAGCACCAGCCTCCCTTCCTCATAGGTGAGCGACACCGCCACCCCGTCGATCTTGAGTTCGAGGACGTAGCGGATCGGCCGCTCGTCGCCAGCCTCGGCGAGTAGCTTCTCGACGCGGCGGCCCCAGGCCCGCAGATCGTCGACGCCATAGGTGTTGTCGATCGACATCATCGGCACGCGGTGCCGGACGCTGGTGAGGGCGTCGACCGGCTCGTCGCCGATCCGCTGGGTCGGGCTGTCGGGCGTGACGAGTTCGGGGTGCTTCGCCTCGAGGTCTCGCAGCTCCCCAACGAGCCGGTCATATTCGAGATCGCTGATCTCGGGGGCGGCCTCGACGTAATAGAGGCGGTCGTGATGCCGGATCTGATCCCGGAGCCGGGCGATCTGCGTTGCGGCTGAGGCGGTCACGACGCGTCGGCCCCGGAGTCAGCCCCGGTGGCGGCGTCGGCCAGGCCAGCCTCCCGGGCGGCCCGCTCCCGGCGAATCCGCTCGCCGGCGACATGATCGACCCAGATCGCTCCCACCGTGGCGACCGCGAGGATCGCGATCTCGACCACCAGGATCATCGTGCCATGGTCGTCCATCAGCCGGTCGAGCGCGTGAGCCTCGCCATCGCCCGGCCGACCCCCGGCCGGCTGGATGCCCCTCAGCACCGACACGCAGTAGGCCGCGGCCGTAATCGTGAACAGAAAGCCGACGATCCCGAGCAGGGCGTAGAACGGATTGCGAGGGGGGCGGGGCATGGCGGTACGGCTGGGGCACGTTGCAAGGCGACAGCCACGAGAATACCCGCCCGTCGCCCGTGAGGGCAGCGGCTTGCGGCCTGCCTAGGCCGCGGCGCGGTCCTGTCTCAGAAGCCTTTCAGCCGCGGTGACCACGTGATCGACCTCGATCGCCGCCATCGAGAGGGTGTCGGTCTTGCGATCCGCCCAGGCCGGTCGGGCTTCCGGCGGCGGCTCGACGCAGGTGTGTCCGCTGCCGTAGGGGCCGTTGCGGGAGGCCGGCACCGGGCCGAAGAGACCGACGCAGGGCGTGCCGACTGCGGCCGCCAGATGAAGTGGACCGGTGTCGCTCGAGATCAGTAGCCGCGACAGCCGAAACAACTCGCCGAGATCCTGGAGCGATGTGTCGGGGGCCATGATCGCGGCTCCATCCGAGGCAGCCACGATCTGCTCGGCCGCCGCCCGTTCCATTGGACCACCCCAGACGACGACCGGCTGAATCCCGTGGCGGTCGTGGAGCCGACGGGCAACGGCCGCGAATCGCTCAGGCGCCCAGAGCTTGCTCGGCCAGCCGGCCCCCGGATTGATCACGACGGGCGGCTCCGGAAGCCGGAGGGTGGCCAGCCAGTGCTGCATGCGATCACGGCTCACGGGCCAACGGGGCATCTCGAAGGCGGGTCGGCTCTCGCGGATACCCAACGGCACCAGCAGGTCGCAGCAGCGATCGACGACATGGCTGGCCACGGGCCGGACCCGATTTGTGTAGGCGAGCCAGGCCTGCTCGCGGGCGACGGGGCGGGCGAAGCCGATCCGCATCCGGGCTCCTGACAGCCAGGTGGCGACGCCGCTCTTGAGGAGCCCTTGGAGATCAATCGCCACCTCGGGGCTGAACGCCCGCAACTGCCTCCGCAGCCCAAGGACGGCCGTCGGTGACTTCAGCCAGCCGCGGGGCAGCCGGAAGAGATGGTCAATGGCCGGATGGCCGGCAAGCACATCGGCCGCCCGCCCTTCGACCGCCCAGCCGATCCGCGTCTGGGGAAACGCCCGCTTGAGGGCGACCGCCACCGGCACTCCGTGGAGGACGTCTCCGATCGCAGAGAGCTTGATGACGACGATGGAGCGGGGTGTGGCCATGAGGCAGTGCCGGGGAGGTGCTCAGGAGAATCGTTGCCAAGCCGGCGGTGTGACAAGCCCAGTTTCGCTTGTCGAATCACGAGAATTTCGTGAAGGCACCTCACCCGCGGCTCGGGGCGAGCCCGTGCCGCATCGCTCGGACGCTCGGGGCGGGTTCACCTCACCCGCGGCTCGGGGTGGGCCCGTGCCGCGTCGCTCGGACGCTCGGGGCGGCTTCACCTCACCCGCGGCTCGGGGTGGGCCCGTGCCGCGTCGCTCGGACGCTCGCTGCGGGCATCCATGCCCTCCGCTCGCTCGATGCTGGCT
>JAQCJP010000140.1 GCA_027592945.1 Planctomycetota bacterium | reverse complement strand
GATGGGCGACGTCGTCGAGGAGCGGCTGGTCCGCTACTGGGACGTCGATCCGGGCAGCCCCGAGGCGGCCGCCCTCGACGCCCCGATTCTTGGTGACATGTTCTTCGTCGCCCGGGGCAAGAGCGTCTTCCTCGGGCTGCGGGCCCTCGACCCGCTCGAGGCCTCCCAGCTCGTTCCGCTGGTGCAGAAGGTGGCCGCCGGCCTGCCCGGCACCTTCGCGGTGGCCAAGCAGTCAAGCCTCTTCGAGCGGGGCATCGGCTCGGGCCGCTCGATCGACGTCGAGATCACGGGCCCGGAGCTCGAGACGCTCGTCAAGCTCGGCGGCCAGGTGATGGGGATGCTCGCCGAGGCGACCCCCGGCAGCCAGAACCTCCCCAAACCTTCGCTCGACCTTTCCAGCCCCGAGGTCCAGCTCGTGCCCCGCTTCGAGCAGGCCGCCGACATGCGGCTCGACGCCCGCCAGTTGGGCTACATGGTCGACTGCCTCGTCGACGGCGGCTACGCCACCGACTACTTCCTCGGCAGCGACCGGATCGACCTGGTGATCAAGGGAGACGAGCGGTTCGTGCAGCGGACGCAGGACCTCCGTTCGCTGCCGGTCGTCACGCCGGGCGGCCAGCTCGTGCCGCTCGAGGCGGTCGCCGAGGTCCGGCAGTTTTCCAGCGGCCCCGAGCAGATCCTCCACCGCGAGCGGGAGCGGGCGATCACGGTGCAGGTCTCGCCGCCGCCGAAGATGCCGCTCGAGGAGGCCCAGGAGCGAATCCAGACGATGGTGATCGATCCGCTCGTCGCCAGCGGGGCGCTCGCGGGCGGCTACCGGATCGAGATGGGGGGCACGGCCGACAAGCTGCGGGCCACCTGGGACGCCCTCTGGTTCAACCTCGTGATCGCCGGGCTGATCACCTACCTGCTGATGGCCGCCCTCTTCGAGTCGTGGTTCTATCCGGCGGTGATCATCGCCGCGGTGCCGCTGGGCAGCATCGGGGGCCTCTTGGGCCTGGCGGCGCTCAACGCGATCGGCGGAACCTTCGGGATCTTCCAGCCGCTCGACGTGCTGACGATGCTCGGCTTCGTGATCCTGATCGGGACGGTCGTCAACAACCCGATCCTAATCGTCGACCGGTCTCTGCGGCTGGTCCGCGACGAGGGGGAGGAGCCGGTCCCCGCGATCCTCGACGCCGTCCGCAGTCGGATCCGGCCGATCTTCATGACGACCTTGACGACCGTGCTCGGCCTCCTGCCGCTCGTGATCTTTCCCGGGGCCGGCAGCGAGCTCTACCGGGGGCTGGGGAGCGTCCTGCTCGCCGGCCTGCTCGTCTCGACGGTGGTCACGCTCGTGCTCGTGCCCCTGCTGCTCGCCCTCTGTCTGCGGAAGCCCCAGGCCGTCGCAGAAGCGGCCTGGGGAGACGACTTGGGCGAGCCAGCTATCCTGCGGGGGTCGCGGTCGGCCCCTTCGGCGGTCGGCCAGCCAATCACCGCCGCGCCATGACGACCGGCCATCGGCCAACAACCCATGAAAATCACCGGCTTTCGTTTTGCCCGTTTGCGGCTGCCGCTCACGATGCCCTTCAAATCGGCCCTCCGGACGGTGGAGGCGATCGAGGACGTCGTCGTGATGATCGATACCGATGACGGGCATGTCGGCTACGGCAGCGGGGCACCCACACCGCACATCACGGGAAACACCCGAGGTGGCATTCTGGCCGCGATGCGGGATCACATCGCCCCCGCTCTCATCGGGCTCGATATCGAGGATCTGAACCTCGTGATGTCGCGGGTCCGCGGGGCGGTCCGCCGCAACGTCACTGCCAAGGCGGCCGTCGAGTGTGCGGTCTACGATCTCTTCGGGCAGCGGTACGGGGCGGCGGTCTATCGCCTCCTCGGGGGCGGCGAGCCCGCCCTGACGACCTCGCTCACGATCAGCGTCGATTACATCGACAAGATGGTGGCCGACGCCGTCGAGGCCGTCGACCGCGGCTTCGACGCTGTCAAGATCGTGGTCGGCAAGGATCCTGGCGTCGACATGGAGCGGGTCAAAGCGGTCCACGCCGCCCTCTCCGGGCGGGCCGTGCTCCGGCTCGATGCGGGGTTCGGCTGGACGCCCAAGGAGACCGTCCGGGTCGTTCGTGAGCTCGAGGATGCCGGCGTGCGGCTCGATACGCTCGAGCATCCGACGCGGAGCCAGGATCTCGCCGCCCTCCGGTTCGTGGCCGAACGTGTCGAGGTGCCCGTGGTGGCCGGCATCGGCGACGGCGGCGTGCCGGCGGCCCTCGAGTTCATTCGGCACGGGGCGGCCGATTTGATCGCCTTGAGCCTGCTGGAAGTCGGCGGGATCACCACCGCGATGCGGATCTGCGACCTGGCCGCCGAGCAGGGCGTGGGATGCATGCTCGGCTGTGTTTTGGAGGGGCCGATCAGTGTTGCCGCGGCGGCCCACCTGGGCGTGGCGCGGAGCGATGTCATCACCCGCGTCGACCTCGACGCCCCCTTTCTCGCCCGGTCTCATCCCGTGGAGAGCAATGTATGCTTTGCCAATGCAGAGATCACGATCAGCGACGCTCCGGGGCTCGGGATCAACGCGATCGCTGATCTGGAGCCGATCGCGGAATGAAAAGCCCCGCCGCCTGCCGAGAGTCCGAGTATTGTCCCCCCGATCTGGGATCAGGTAGCTGATGTCCGCTCTTGCTCACCTCCAGGCCGAACGCAGCCGGATGTCCGCCGCGGATCGGAAGATCGCGGACTTCATCCTCGACAATGCCCCGCTTCTGCGGGACTACTCCTCGCAGCAGCTCGCCGATGTCGTCAAGGTGAGCCAGTCGAGTGTCGTCAAGTTTGCCCAGCGGCTCGGCTTCGACGGCTATCCCGACCTGAAGTTATCGGTCAACGAGGCGGTCACCCGGGCGGCGGCGGAGAGCGAGGCCTCCGCCGGAGGCGGCCACGCGCCGGCAGCCGACGCCGAGGCGACTGGTGCCGAAGTGCTCTGGTCGGCCAAGGCGGCTGCCGAGCTGAGCACCCGGCAGCGAAACGACGCCGACATGCTCGACACGATCGCCGCCTGGCTGGCCGGGGCGGGCCGCGTGTACCTCGCCGGCAGCGGGGTCGACGGGGATGCGGCCGGAATCTTCGCCGATCGCCTGGGGCTCCTCGGCTGCCGATGCACCACCTGTCGGCAGCCCGGCAATATTCTCGGCAAGCTCGCGTCTGCCACTGAGAACGACGTGCTGGTCGTGATCGACGGCGGCCTGACAGGACGGGAGTGGCTGCCCGCCTGTCGTGAGATCCGCAGCCGCGGCGGCCGGCTCGTCACGATCACCTGGGGCCGGCGGCGGTGGCTGGCCGGTATGGCCGACGGGCCGCTGGTGGTCGTGGCCCACGCCCCGGAGCCGCACGTCGAGGAACTGGCCTACGAAGCCGCGATGCGGCACCTGCTCGACAGTCTTTTTCTGCGGGTCTTTACTCTCCGCCCCAAGTCCGCGGAAGCCTTCGCGGTCCATCGCCGCCGGCCCCGCGACGCAGCCGCCGCCCCATCGCGCCAACGGCTCTGAGCGAAACGGGTGGACTACACCCTTGCCCCCACGGGGGGCCGGGTCGGCCTTTGGGCCTGGTCAGGTCTCTGTGGGCGCAGGTTTGCGGCGTGCCCATCAGAGATGGCCCCGGAACCATGCATCATCGTCCAGGACGGGGCCCGACAAGCACGGTGCCGGCGGCGGCTGCCAGCAGCCGGAGCCGCGAAGGCCGGACCCTCCGTATGAAGATTTCCCGCCCGGCCCGGTGGACCGCCCCCAGGAGTGACCGGTAGACGCCGTACATCGCCCGGAAGGCCAGCCTGCCGTCGGTGGTCAGCATCCGATCGAGCGTCGCTGCTCGGGCGAAACGTTCTTCGGCCCGGGCGACCAGCCGGGCCGCGAGCTGATCGAAGCCGGCGTGGAGCCGGCCGGCCCGGAGGTCGTCGGCCGTGCAGCCGCAGACCTCGAGATCCTCGGCGGGGAGATAGATCCGCCCGCGGGCGAGGTCTTCCGGGATGTCGCGGAGGATGTTGGTGTATTGAAAGGCCAGGCCGCAGTCGTCGGACCGCTCGATTGCGGCCGGGTCGATGAAGCCCCAGACGTGCACCGCCGCGATTCCGACCGCCGTCGCGACCCGCCGACAGTAGCCGTCGAGATCGGCCAGGGTGGCGTAGCAGGACTGGGCCAGGTCCATGCGGACGCCGTCGAGGATGTCGGTGATCGCGCTGGCGGGCACGCCGAATCGCCGCACGGTGTCGGTCAAGGCCCGCAGGATGGGGTCGGAGACCGCTCCGCCTGCCAGCGCCGCGGCGGTCGCCGCGTCGAAGGCGTCGAGTTCGCGGCGGGCGGCTTCCGGATCGGCTGCATCATCGACGATGTCGTCGGCCCGCCGGCAGAAGGCGTAGATCGCGGTCGTTCCCCGCCGCTTGGCCTCGGGCAGGAGCCGGATCGGCAGGGCGAAGCTCGAGCCGGCCGCCCGGAGGACGGCATCGCAGGCGGCGTGGTCGGCAGTGAGGCTCGTCATCCTCCGGCCCTCCAGCGTCCCGTTGCCGCCGCCGCCAGGGCCTTGCCGGCCAGCCAGAGTTTCACGCCGCGGCTGACCGTTGGCCGGCGGGCGAGCGTGTCGAAGCCAGCCCGCTCGATCGCGTCAGCCACCGCCCGGCCCCCCGCGAGAAACATCGCGATCGCCGGCCGCAGCGAGCGGGGGGCGAGGCCGGGAAGGTCGGCCCCGGCGTTGAAGCACTCGCGGGCCCAGGAGACTTCGTCCCGGATCAGTGCCCGCACTGCCTGGGCTGCCGGCGGGGTGGCGAGCATCGGCTCGGTCACGCTGTGACGGGCCATGTCTTCGGCCGGAAGATAGATTCGGCCGGCCAGTCGGTCCCGTGTGATGTCCTGCCAGAAGTTGACCAGTTGCAGCCCGGTGCAGATCGCATCCGACATCCGCACGAGGTCGGGGTCACGGCAGCCCTCGAGCCCCAGCACGATCCGCCCGACGGGGTCGGCCGAGCGGCGGCAGTAGTCGAGCAGTTCGGCCCGCGTCGCGTAGCGGGTCGTTGCCTGGTCCTGCTCGAAGGCGTCGAGGAGATCGCTGAACGGCTGCATCGACAGGCCTGTCTCGGTGACGGTCTCGGCCAGGGCGACGAAGACCGGGTGGTCCGGCCGGCCGGCAAAGCAGGCCTCCAGCCGCTGCCGCCAGTCGGCCAGCGCGGCCGTCGCTTCGGCCGGGGAGGCCGCCTCGTCGGCGAGATCGTCGGCCCAGCGGGCAAAGGTGTAGACGTTGGCCAGGTGCTGCCGCAGCTGGCGGGGTACCAGCAGGGTGGCGACGGTGAAGTTCTCGTAGTGCCGGCTGGCGACCGCCCGGCAGAAGGCCCGGGCGGCGGCCGGGGCGAGCGAGCTGGGCAGCGGGGCCAGATCCCAGGCGACCGGGTCGCGGACGGCGGCGGGAGCGGGGGCGCTGGCCATGCGGGCTTTGCGGCTGAGGAGATCGTTGTCTGGTCGCGAACGCGGGGGTTCAATACGATGCAGGAGGACATGCATCCATGTCGAGCGTACCCGCCTCCCGCCAGCCTGGCGTCCCCACCACCGGAAAATGGCCCTCATGAAGATTCTTCTGGCCAGCCCTCGCGGCTTTTGTGCCGGCGTGAACATGGCGATCGAGACCTTGGAGACGGCGATCCGACTCTACGGCACCCCGATCTACGTCTTTCACGAGATCGTTCACAACAAGCACGTGGTCGACCGCTTCATCCGGGAGGGGGCGGTGTTCGTCGACCGGGTTGAGGAGGTTCCCGAGGGGGCCGTGCTCCTCTTTTCGGCCCATGGCGTGGCCCCCGAGGTGCGGCGGGTGGCCCGCGAGCGAAAGCTCAACGCCATCGACGCCACCTGTCCCCTGGTCACGAAGGTGCACCTCGAAGCGATCAAGTACGCCAAGCAGGGCTTCCGGATCATGTTGATCGGCCACGAGGGACACGATGAGGTGATCGGCACGATCGGTCAGGCGCCCGACGCCTTCACGCTCGTCGAGACGGCCGAAGAGGTCGATAGCCTCCCCTTCGGACCCGACGACAAGCTCGCCTACCTGACCCAGACGACCCTCTCGGTGGACGACGCATCACGGATCATCAACCGGCTCAAGGCCCGCTTTCCGCAGATCGTCGGACCGCCCAAGGACGATATCTGCTACGCCACCCAGAACCGTCAGGAGGCGGTCCGAATCCTCTCGGCCGACGCCGACATCGTGCTTGTCCTCGGCAGCCAGAACAGTTCCAACAGCCAGCGGCTCGCCGAGTTGGCGCGTGAGAACGGGATTGCCGCCCACCTGATCGACGGTGCCGACGAGATCGATTCAGCCTGGTTCACTGGCACTGAGACGGTCGTGATCACCGCCGGGGCGAGCGCCCCGGAGAGCGTCGTGCAGGACTGCATCGCCTGGCTCCGTAAGCAGTTTGCCGCGGAGGTCGAGGAGCGGTCGATCCGGACCGAAGAGGTCTACTTTCCGCTTCCCAAGGAACTGCGGGCCGCGGTGGCCGGCGTGCGGCTGCCGATGGCCTGAGGCAGCCCCGCCTTCCCCGGCACGGACCGATCCCCGACGGCCGATCCCATGCCGATGGATTACGTACCGCCCAGGTCTGCTCCCCGCGTCGCGATCGTCGGCGGCGGCCTGGCTGGCCTGGCGGCGGCGGCCGCCTTAGCCGACCGCGGGCTGGCCGTCGTGGTGCTCGAGGGCCGCCGGCAGGCCGGTGGGCGAGCGGCGTCGTTCGAGGATCCCGTCTCGGGCGGGCTCGTCGATGCCTGTCAGCACGTGGCGATGGGCTGCTGCACCAACTTTCTCGAGCTCTGCCGGCAGGCGGGCCTCGCCGATGCGATCCGCCGCGATCGCACGCTCTGGTTCATCACCCCCGACAACCGCCGGGCCGCCTGCACGCCGGCCCGCTGGCTTCCGGCTCCGCTGCACGTGGCGCCCCTGCTGTTTGGCATGAAGCATTTTTCGCTTCGGGAAAAGGCCGCCCTCGCTCGGGGCATGCTCCGGCTGGCAGCCTATCGGGGCCCGGTCGGCGGCCAGCGGCCGACGGCCCTGGCGTGGCTCAAATCGGTCGGTCAGCCCGAGACGGTGATCCGTCTCTTTTGGCAGCCAGTCCTGGAAAGCGCCCTGGGCGAATCGATCGATCTGGTCGACATCGCCGCGGCTCGCAAGGTCGCCGTCGATGGCTTTCTGGCCCACCCCGAGGCGGCCGACCTGTTTGTGCCAACCGCGCCGCTCGGCCAGCTCTTCGGGGAGCGGCTCGTCGCCTGGCTGGCTTCCCGCGGCGTGATCGTGGAGACCGGCCGGCCGGTGGACGGTCTCGCGCGGAATAGTGCCGGAGCAGTCGAGGCGGTCATGGTGGACGAGACTCCCCTGCCCTGCGACGCGGCGATCCTGGCAGTGCCGTGGCGGGCCGCGGCCCGGCTGGCTCCCGACATCGTGCCACCGGCCGACGACCGACTGGCCGGCTCACCGATCACCGCGGTGCATCTCTGGTTTGACCGCGACTGCATCGATCTGCCCCACGCGGTGCTGCTCGGCCGGGTCTCACACTGGGTCTTCCGGCCGGCCGACGCCACCCCCGGCTACTGCCAGGTGGTGATCAGCGGATCGCGGGATCTGCTCGGTGGCGACCGGAATCGGCTCCGGGAGACGGTCGTGGCCGAACTCCGTGAGGCCTTTCCCGCGGCCCGCGATGCGGCCGTCGTCGATGCCCGGATCGTCACCGATCCCACGGCCGTCCTCTCGGTGAGGCCCGGTGTCGACGCGGTGCGGCCGCCCGCCCGGACGGCGATTCCGAATCTCTTCCTCGCCGGTGACTGGACCGCCACCGGTTGGCCATCGACGATGGAGGGCGCCGTTCGCAGCGGTCGCTCGGCCGCCCTGGCGGCGGCGGAGCACCTGGGCCTCCCCTGCCCTGCGGCTCCGACCGCCCTGCCCCGCGGCCGGCTCGTTCGCATGCTCGCCGGCAGCGAGTGAGCCCGCTAGGCCTCGGCGGCCGCGTCGCCGGCGAGTTCGGCAAGGATCGAGACGAGCCCGTCGGCCAGCGTCGTACCGTCGACGACCGCTCGCTCCCAGAGTTGCCAGAGGTCGACAGCGGACCGCGGCCGGCGGCCGAGCATGCCCAGGACGGCACCGACCCGTCGAGCCGCGGACTGCGGCTGGATCAGCCGGCCGAGGTCGGGCGGGAGTTCGTCATCGGCGGCGTCGGAGACAACCCGCAGGCCGCGGCAGGCCAGGTGCTCGCTGTGGGCTGCGCGGGCCACCGCGAGCGTCTCCATGTCGACCAGGGCGGCGCCGGTTGCGGCGGCGAGCGCCCGCTTCTCGGCGGCGGTCCGGACGATCCGCCCGACCGTCACGAGCATCAGCCCCTGCTCGTCACCGCCGACAAGCGGAAGGGACTCGTCCGCCGGCCCCGGCCCGCGGACGTTCGCCGGACGCACGAGGCTGCCGCGGGCGATCCCGGGGTCGAGCCCGCCCGCGAAGCCCGCCGAGATCATCAGCCGCGGTCGATGGCCGGCAATCAGAAGACGGGCCGCCCGGGTTGCCGGCTCCTCGCCGACTCCGCCGACGCACCAGGCGATCTTCGGCTCCGCCCCGGCGGCGAGCCGGCCCTCGCGGAAGGTGAGCCCCTCGGTGATGGTTTCGGTCTGGCCGGAGACCCGCCGTTGGAAGGCATCGGCCTCGACGGGCACCGCAAAGACGATTCCGGCCAGGCAGCGGTCGTCGCTCATGGCCGCTGGTTGTAGCAGACGCCGGGCAGCGACTTCAGCCGGGCTGGCGGCCTGGTCCAGCCGGTCTCCTCAGCTGTCGGCCAGGGCATATCCCCGCCCTCGGATCGTGCGGATCAGGGACCGCTCCCGTCCTTTGTCGATCTTGCCACGAAGCCGGTTGATGTGGACCTCGAGCACGTTGGTGGGCCCCTTCCAGGTCAGGCCCCAGACGTGTTCGCGGAGCATCGCGCGGGTGGCGACCTGACCGTGGAACCGCATCAGCAGCTCGAGGATGCAGAACTCCGTCGGCGTCAGGTCGATCGCAGTGCCGGCGAGGGTCAGCCGCTGGTTGGCGAGGCAGAGCCGCAGCGGTCCCGCCTCGAGCTCCATCGGGGGGCGGTCTGCGGAGCGGCGGTGCACCGCTTCGATCCGGGCCAGGAGCTCCTCCATCTCGAAGGGCTTGACGAGGTAGTCATCGGCGCCCGCTGCAAAGCCGGCGAGCTTATCGGGCACCGTGCCCAGGGCCGTCAACACGATCACCGGCGTCCGCACGCCGCGGGCCCGCGCATGCCGGAGCAGCTCGAGGCCGCCGAGGCCCGGAGGCATCAAGTCGAATACCACAAGGTCGCTCCCGAGCAGCGCGTTGCCGTCGAAGGCCTTGCCGCCGTCGGTGAAGCAGGTGCAGGTGTGGCCGGCTCCGCGAACGGCCGTGCTGACGGCGTGAGCGCTTGCCGGATCATCATCGACGACGGCGACGTGCATAAGCGCCCGCCTCCCGATACCGGATTCCCCGCCGGGGGCGTCCGCTCG
>JAQCJP010000139.1 GCA_027592945.1 Planctomycetota bacterium | reverse complement strand
GTTGGGAAACCGAGCGCAGCCAGGATGGCGAAGCTCGGTTTCCCACGAGCGAGCGGAGGGCAGGATGCCCACAGCGAGCGTCCGGCGAGATGGCACGGGCCCACCCCGAGCTGCGGGCGAGGTGAACACCGGGCACAAAGCCTGCCGGTTCATTACATTTTGGGCCCAGGAATCGTCCCGCCCGGAGCCGCCGATGCCCGCCACCGACCCCGATCTTGTCCGCCGCCTCGACGCGATCGACGCCGCCCGTGCCGCCGGCACGATCACCGAGCATTCGGCGACCACGATGCGAGACTGGCTGACCGCCCCCCGCTACGCCGACTTCGCCGGCGAACTGGCCGGGCTGATCGATGCCGGCCGCTGGCAGGAGCTCGACGATGCCTACTGGACGGTGATCCCCTTCGGCACCGGGGGCCGCCGCGGGAAGATGTATCCGGTCGGATCCAACGCAATCAACGACCGCACGATCGGCGAGAGCGCCCAGGGGCTGGCCGACTACGTCAGGCGGGTGCTACCGGCCGGCGAGACGCCCACCTGCACGATCGCCTACGACACCCGCCACCGCTCGGAACACTTCGCCAAACTCTGCACCGAGGTGTTGCTGGCGGCGGGCTTCAAGGTCTTCTTCCTGCGGGGCGTCCGGAGCACGCCCGAGCTCTCCTTCGGCGTGCGGTTCACCGAGAGCAGCTGCGGGATCATGGTCACCGCCAGCCACAATCCACCGACCGACAACGCGGTCAAGGTCTACTGGGCCGGCGGGGTGCAGGTCTTGCCGCCGCACGACAAGGGGATCATCGAGCGGGTGATGCAGGTCGAGGAGATCCGCCGCGAGCCGTTCGAGGAGGGCGTGGCCAGCGGCCGGGTGAGGTTCGTCGAGGAGGAAGTCGACGCCGCGTTCGTGGCGGCGGTGCTCGAGCAGTCGGCCCCCGGGCCCCGCGACATCTCGATCCTCTACTCGCCGCTGCACGGCGTGGGGGCGACGGCGGTGGTGCCGGTGCTCGCCGGCGCGGGCTTTAAGCAGGTGCGCCTCTACGGCCCCCACGAGACGCCCGATGGCGACTTCCCCAACGTGCCGGGCCACGTCGCCAATCCCGAGGTGCCGGCGGTGCTCGAGCCGGTGATCGCCGCGGCTCTCGACGCCGGTGACGATCTCGTGCTGGCGAGCGATCCCGACTGCGACCGGCTCGGCGCCGCGGCCCCGCTGACCCGGGCCGACGGAAGCCGCTGGAGCGTGCTGACGGGCAACCAGCTCTGCAGCCTGCTCTGCGAGCAGGCGATCGCGGCCCGCGCCGCCCGGGGCCAGTCGCAGCCGGGCGACTACATCGTGACCACGCTCGTCACCAGCGGCCTGGTCCGGCGGGTGGCCGAGTCGCACGGGCTGGCGGTCGACGACACGCAGCTGGTCGGCTTCAAGTGGATCTGCTCGGCGATCGACCGGCACGGGCCCGAGCGGTTCGTGTTCGGCACCGAGGAGTCGCACGGCTACCTGGCCGGCACCCACGTCCGCGACAAGGACGCGGCAGTCGCCGCCCTGCTGATGGCCGAGCAGACCGCGGCGCTCGCCGCCGAGGGCCGCACGCCCCACGAGCTGCTCGACGAGCTCTTCTGCCGGTTCGGCTGCCATCAGGAGCGGACGATCAACGTAATGCTGCCCGGGGCCAGCGGCATGGACCGGATGAAGGAGATCATGGCAACGCTGCGGGCCAAGCCGCTGGCCGCCTGCGGCGGCCGCGAGGTCGTCCGGATCCGCGACCAGGCCAGCCTGACGACCTGGACACCGGGTGGCGATCCCGAAGCGTATGACGGCGTGAAGAGTGATCTGATCCTCTTCGACCTGGCGGGCCTGCCGGAGGCGGGCAGTCGCGAGGGGGGGCGGTTTCCCCCCTTGGGCAACGCCGTGGCGGCCCGCCCCTCGGGCACCGAGCCGAAGATCAAGTTCTACCTGTTCGCCGCCGCCCCGCCGTCGTCGTATGCGGACCTTCCGGGCATCAAGGAGTCGCTCCGCAACCAGATCGACCGGATGGAGGCCGACCTCCGGGCCCTGGTCGGCGTCTGAGGCCGGCGGGCTGATCCTCGGGGCGCGCCGCTCCGCCTCACTCGGCACCGACGACGGCAACACGGAGTTCGACACCGAGCGCGACCGCAATCCGAGCGAGCGTTTCGATCGTTGGATTCGCGTGCGGGTTTGATTCCAGCCTCGAAAGTCGTGCCCGGTCGATCCCGCTGAGCCGGTGCCATCGGCCGAGATATCCTTCACAGCCCTTTCGCAGCCGCCCTCGCCGCAGCCGTGCCCTGTTTGTTTTCGAGGGTTCGTGTTCGTTCATGGTCGCTGAGTGTTCGTTCGTCACTTTGGCAACGGGGCCCGTCATTCAGTTGCCTGTAACTTGTTCGCTCGTTTCGGACGCGGGCTGATTCGAGGCTGCCCTCGTGCGAGCCGGGAGCCAACAGCACGCGGCTCACGAGTGGCCCATCAGCTCGCGCATCGTTGCGGACGCGTGATTGGCCGGGCTGAAAATCTTTGTATGCTTACAGAAGGCTGGGGTGGCTCATTCCGCCTGCTGCCTTTCCCGCTGTATCGGAAAGCGTCTGCTCATGAAGTTTTGTCTCCCTCCGTGCCGCAGCCTGCCCCAGGTCTCGTTTCATCCGAGTGCGACCTCAAACTGCCGATGGCTCTCCACGGGCGGCCGAGCCTCGCTGCTGGTTCTTGTTCTCGTTTCCGCGAAGATCTGCCCGGCTGCCACGATCTTGTACGAGCCGTTCGACTATTCCGTCGGGGGCTTGAACGGCCAAAACGGTGGCATCGGTTTCTCGGAGAGCTGGTCTGCATCCACCAGCAGTGCCGCCGTGACCGCTCCGGGCCTCACGTACGGTGACCTGCAGACCTCTGGCAACGCGGTGGCGTTACCGAACTCGTTGAATATCAGGCGACGCTTTGACTCAACGGGACTGACCGGCAACGGCGCGAGCTACTGGTTCTCGATCCTGTTCACCGCCACCGACTCCCAAGGGGGGTCAGCCACGGCGATTCCTTCGTTCTTCAGCGACTTCAATGCGGGCAACGGGCAATCGGCCGGTTTCGCGGTGAGTTACAACATCACCTCGCGGACCAATCTGTTTATGGATGCGAGAATCGGAGGGTCGATTCGGGCCGGCACGAACATTCCCGGAACCGACTACTACGACGGCTCCGTGGCGATGGTCCTCGGCAGGATCACGTTCTCCGATACGGTAAATCAGGACCGTCTCGAGGTCTGGCTCAACCCCACCATGGGGGAAACGCCGGGCACGCCGCTGTTCAATGTCACCGGCCAATGGAGCGACGCGGGAGTGAACAACGCGTTCTATATGAACAAGTACGACGGCCCGGATCGGGCGGTCGACGAGATCCGGCTCGCCACATCGCTCGCTGAGGTCATGCCGGTGCCCGAGCCGGCGACGGGGGTGATCGGGCTGGCCGGACTCGCTGTTGGGGGCTGGACGTTCTTCCGTCGTCGTCTGCCGACCATCCCGACGACGGGCTCGAGGCGGTGACTCCGGCACGCGGTGACTGCCGGGGATTCCGCCTCGCACGCAGGCACGGCCAAGGGTTCGCTGCCTCTTGCGTGCCCCGCGCGTGGCGGCGACATCCCGCTGATCGCCTTCATCACCAAACATCGTCACAGAGGGTTCGTTCGTCACTTTGGCGGACCGGGCAAGCGGGGTTTGGGCTACCACAGCGCCCGCGGTAGCGGTAGATTTTCATTTCGCCCGTGCGGAAATCATTCCTGACAGCACCTCCATCAGCAACGAAATCGCTCATGACATCAATCACCTTTCAGTGTTCGCTTCGGCACGCCTTTCATCGCTGCGTTCGCACGTTTGCCATGCCCGCCGTCGTGGCCTGGCTTGCTGGCTTCGGTGTACTGGCCGTCCCGGTGATCAGCTCGGCCGAGCTGATCACGGTCACCGGCACGATCACGGTGGATGCCGACGACGGGGCGTCGTTCAAGGTGGGCGACACATTTGGCTACAGCTTCACCTTCAACGACGCCACAACCGATACCTCCAGTTCGACCTTCAACGCCCAGTTCAGCGCCGGCGTCTCCGCCTTTTCGCTCACCCGCGACGCTTCCAACACGGGCACCTGGGATCCGGCGAGCGGTACGTTCACCGTCTCGCCGATCGCGAACATGAGCGTCAATGCCAACGGCGACTCTGTCACGCTCCAGGTGAGGGGCAGCGGCTTCCCCGACCTCAATGGCGTTTCCTTTTTTGACGTCGGCCTGTCGTTTGGGTTTGGGGGTGTCTATGACTTTGTCGATACGGGAATCGGTCAGACGTTTGCCCAGATGGCTGGGGTCAGCCCGGTGAACTTTGCGTTGGCTTCGTTCCAGAATGCGGAGATTCGAGACACAAGCTTGCAGGGTCCTACACTCAGCGCGAGCGTCACCGTGCCCGAGCCGGCAACGGTTGTGTCGCTCGGCGGCGCGGCGGTGCTCTGGATGCTCATCGGCTGCCGCCGGGCGGCGTGGCGTGGTCGGCGCTGCCCCGAAGACCGCTCTTGAGTGCGGTTGGCCTGAGGGGCGAGATCGGCGACGACGGTGCCACGGGCATGGGCCGCGGGGTCCGCGGGGTTTTCCTGGTCGCGTAGACTGGGAGATCCGCCAGCAAGGTGGCCGGCCGCAGGCGAACAGCGACAATGGTCTTCCCTCGAGGCTCGGCATGGCTTCCCACGGTGCATCACAGCAGGCTGGTGGCCCTGGCCGCGGCAGCCTGGCGGGGCTTGGAGTGGGAGACGGGCCTCTGCCGACGGCGGCAGGCACCGATTCCGATCGCGACGCAGCGGACGACCGCTGGATCTTTTGGTCGTCGCAGGTGGCGCTTTTCAGCCTGATGACCGCTGGCGTCACAGCCCTCGTGCTCACGCTGGGCGACGGGCTGTTTCCACCGGGCACGGGCGGGCTCGGGCTGATCGTGCTGCGGATGACAGGCTTTGCCGTGCTCTTCGGCATCCTGGCCTGGGTCTACAGGCAGCCGTGGTTTCAGAGGCTCCGCGGCTGGGCCTTCGGGGCGGGCGTGGTCGGGGCCTGCGCCGCCATGACGCTGGTCGACATGGCGGTGTTTCCGCTGGTGATCCAGGGAATCATGCCGGAGGCAGCAGTGATCTTCGAGCGGTATCCCGTGCCCGTGACCGTGAATCGCTTCGCTTTCTGCGCTCTCTGGAGCACGCTGTTTTTTGTGCTCCGGCAGCGGGCCGATGTCCGGCGCACGCGGTGGCAGGCGACCGCGGCCCTGCTCGCCCTGCGGACGAGCGAGCTCGAGCGGCTCAGCCAGCAGATCGAGCCCCACTTTCTCTTCAATGCGTTGAGCGCCGTGCTCGCCTGCCGGCACGACCCCGACGGGGTGGAGGCGGTGACGACGGCGCTCGGCGACTATCTGCGATTCAGCCTCGCCCGGGGAGCCGAGCCCGAGCCGCTGGGCCAGGAACTCGATGCGATCGAGCAGCTCCTCTCGATCCACGAGGCCCGCTTCCGCGAATCGCTCAGCTGTAGCGTGGCGGCGAGCCTGGCGGCCCGGCGGCAGCTCGTGCCGCCGCTGGTGCTCGCGCCGCTGCTCGACAACGCGCTGAAGTATGGCGGCCAGACGAGCCCGCTGCCGCGGCGGGTGGCCGTCGAGGCCTCGCTGGAAACAGATAGGCTCGTGATCACCGTCGCCAACAGCGGCCGCTGGATCGAGCCAGGAGCCACCCCCGGCACGGGCCTGGCCAACCTCAGGCGACGGCTCGAACTGCTCGGCATCCCGCATCAGCTCGACTTTCATGAGGAAGACGGCCTGGTCATCGCCCGGCTCGTGCTGCCGGCGCAGGTCGCCGCCAGCCCGCGGCCCGGCGTCGAGGCCGCGACCGCCTCGACCGTACACGTCGAGCTCGTCGATGCCGTTGCACGCACGGAGGAGCAGGATGGCTGAGCCGCTCTCACTGCTGGAGAACCCGCCGCCGCTGCGGGTGGTGCTCGTCGACGACGAGCCGGCGGCGAGCTGCTGGCTGGCCGATCTGCTGGGACGCCACGAGCATGTCGAAATCGTCGGGCGGGCGGTCGATGCCGACGGAGCGGAGCGGCTGATCCGCCAGCTCGAGCCTGACGTCGTCTTCGTCGACATCGAGATGCCCGGCCGCGACGGGCTGGCGGTCGTCGATCGGCTCCGCGGGAAGACCCGGAGCGTGGTCGTGACCGCCTTTGAGGAGTATGCCGTCGAGGCCTTCGATACCGCCGCGGTCGACTACCTGCTCAAGCCGGTGACGGCCGCCCGGCTGGCCCGCACCCTTGCCCGACTGGCCCGCGGAAGCGGCCGCGCGGCAGGGCAGGGGGAGGATGAAAAGGCCACCGGCGAGGCCGCGGCCCAGCCGGCTCGCGGCAAGGCGAGCGACGCCAGGATCCCGCTGGCAGCCGAAGGCGTGACGGCCCTCGTGACGCTCGCGGACATCCTCTGGATCGAGGCGGCGGAAAACCACTCGCGGGTCTATCGGGCCGTCGAGCCGGCCTTGTTTGTGCGGCAGTCGCTGGCTCGCTGGGAGGAGCTGCTGCCGGCCGATGCCTTCCTCCGGGTCAGCCGGTCGGTGATCCTCCGGCTTGATCGGATCGAGGGCATCCGCTGGAACTGGCAGCAGGGCACGCAGCTGAGCTTCGTCGGCTGCGACGCCAGGCTCACGATCGGCCGCTCCGCTGCCCGGCGGCTCAAGGATCGGCTGGAAGGATGAAGAGGTCATCCTTCACCCCATACAGGCGGCGAACCGGGCCAAGAGCGGATGCGGCCAGCCGCCCGCTTGACCGCGCCGACTTTTCAGAGCGACGCAAGCAATCGCTCGTATTCCGCGTGCGTACCCACAAAGAACCAAACGATCGTGTCTGGTTTCGTGCGCACGCCTACGGCACGGTAGGACGCTGTAATCCGCACTGACCACACGGGTAAGGTCGGATGCACCTGCTTGAACTGGAGGCTCGGATGGGTTGGATCCGCCACGAACTGGCGGTAGGCGAATGCGGCCCGTTTGCGAACCGCCTGTGGCAGCTCGTCATAGTTCCGCCAAAACGACTTCCGTGTACGCGACTTCACATCCGCTCTGGGTCGAGATCCGGGCACTCCCCGCGATCATCTTCAGCGATCACCTCGGAAACAAGCGTGGAGAGGGAGGCGGTGTGGATTTCGCCTGCACCCCGCCACGCCCGGTCCTCTGCAAGTTCGTGCAGAACGAACCTCGCTACCGATTCCTGCTCGACCTCGGGCAACTGGCGAAGTTTCTCAATCGCGTCTTCCAGAATTTTGATCATCGATTCCCACTCCTGAATGCCATGCCCTCCGACGGCACTCACATACTCCCTGAAGGATACGCCGGGATGGAGTTGTCATCAA
Organism: Planctomycetota bacterium; assembly: GCA_027592945.1. GTDB lineage: Bacteria > Planctomycetota > Planctomycetia > Pirellulales > UBA1268 > QWPN01. Next base: position 2,215 of record JAQCJP010000139.1, on the reverse strand, counting down.
TAAAACGTGCTCGTCCGCCCCGGGTTGAGAAGGATAGCCCGGTCCATGGAAGTTCCTCAACCAGCACTGAGCTGATGAGCGGCTCTGAACGGGGGAGATTGACGGCGGCGCGTGCAGTTCGCCGCTCCGCCGCACTCGGCATCGACGACGGCAACACGGATTTCGACACCGAGCGCGACCGCAATCCGAGTGAGCGTTTCAATCGTTGGATTCGCGTGCCGGCCCACCCAAAACCCTTAGGGTCCTCGGTTGATCCTGGGCAGGCTTCAAGCCCGCCCCCACGACGGTCGGTTCAGTCAGTGCTGCATGAACTCCCGGCCGAGGGGGGCCGCTGGTCGGTCCAGATCGTCGGGGTGTCGGTCATCTCGAGCTCGAGCGTGCTTCTACTGGCGATTTCGGCCCAGCGGAGGAAGGGCCGCTCGAGCGGCCGGCCGTCGAGCGACGCGGCTGCGACGTAGGGCCGGTCTGGAGCATTGTTGGGAGCCGAGATTCGCAGGCCGCCGCCGTCGCCCAGCCGCAGCCGGGCCTCCCGAAAGAGCGGCGAGCCGATCAGAAACACGTCCTGGCCGGCCACGGGAAAGAGCCCCAGGGCGTTCCAGACATACCAGGAACTCATCCCGCCGGAGTCGTCGTTGCCGACGAGGCCGCCCGGCGTATCGCCGTGGAGCTGGGTCAGGCAGGTCCGCACGATCTCGCAGGTGCGGTCGGGCCGTCCGGCGTAGAGGTAGGCGTAGGGGGATTCCATGTCGGGCTCGTTGTTGAGCCCCTCGAACCGCCCCAGGGCCGCTCCCGCGGCCATCTCCTCGGCCGACGGGCTGCGGCCGGGCTGCCGGACCGGCGGCTCCCCCCGGCCGAAGAACCGATCGAGGGCGGCCACAAAGGCCTCGTCGCCCCCGGCCAACGCGATCCGCCCGGCCATGTCGTGGAGGAGCCGATAGGCGTAGTTCCACTTCGTCCCCTCGTAGTAGGTCGAGTCGAGCAGCTCGCCCCGCTCGTCGAAGGCGTTTCGCCAGCGGCCGGCCAGCGTTCGCATCCGCCGGGCGGTCGCCTCGTCGCCGATGCCGCGGGCCAGCTCGGCGGTGCAGAAGCAGGCGTAGGCGAGGTCGAGCGTATGGGTGATCGGATGCACCAGGCCGTCCTGGAGAAAGGCCTCGCCGTAGGCCCGCCCCAGGTCCTTGCACATCAGCGTCACGGCCCGCTCCCAGTCGATCCCGGGCAGCCGGCGATGGAAGGCGTCGGCGATCACGACGTGGGCCAGGCCGCTGGCCTGGTGGGCGAAGCGGTCGTAGCCCCGGGCCAGGCGGTAGCCGATCGGGAAGTTGCCCTCCATCTCGACCACCGTCAGCAGCGAGTTGATCAGATCGGCCGCCTCGCGGGGAAAGAGGGTCAGCACGAGCGGGAGCTGGGTCTTGTACATGTCCCACATCGTCGAGAAGTCGAAGGCGAACGGCCCCTCCCAGGGCCAGAAGGGCGACTCGTCGTTGGCCTCGCAGGGCTTGATGAACGCGTGGTAGGCGGCCGTCCAGAAGGTCCGCCGCTGGCGGGGCGTTCCCCCGGCGATCGCGATCCGGCCGAGCCGCTCGTCCCAGGCGGCCGCGGCCGCGGCCCGGGCGGCCGGGAAGGATTGCCGCTCGGCCGCGTGGTTCCGCCAGGCCTGCGGCAGGCTCCGAAACGAGAAGGCGACCTGCAGCTCGATCTCCTGGCCGGCGGTCGTCGGGCCGCTGAAGCAGATCCCGAACGGCTCGAACCGCGACTCACGGATGTATTCGTAGCGGACTTCCCGCTCCGCTGGCCGCAGTTGGCCGTCGACCCAGAGCATCGACTCGCAGGCCTCGCCCCAGCCCCGCAGCTCGACGGCGATGCAGACCGGCAGCCCCTCCATCGTCACGCAGGCCTCGGCCCGCCCCGGCCCCAGCAGCCGGCACTCGCCCCGCAGCGGAATCGTCCAGCCGTCCTCGATCGCGATCCCGCCGTGGGAGACGTCGACGAGGATCATCGCCCGCTCCGAGGCCGGAAAGGTGTAGCGATGGACGGCCGTGCGCCGCGTCACGGTCACCGCGGCGGCGATCCCGGGCTCGCCGAGCCGGCAGGCGTGGAAGCCGGGGCTGGCCTCGGCGTCGACCGGCAAACGTGGCGTGTCGGCGGCCGCCAGCCCGCCCGCCTCGGCCGTCAGCGGCACGACCCGGCAGTAGTTGTAGTACTTGCGGATCGCCCC
>JAQCJP010000138.1 GCA_027592945.1 Planctomycetota bacterium | reverse complement strand
ACCGACCGGGTGATGCCGGGGGTGGGGACGTCCGGGCAAGGCTCGTCATGGGTGGTGAGGCAGTCTGGCCTGACAACGGGGCGGGCTCGGTAAACTCCAGTGGCGCCGCCGTCCGGTCGCCGCAGCCTGCCTCGCCCATCGCCCGCCTCCCGAGCCGCCACCGTGACCAGAATCGGCCAGTCTTCCCCGCCTTTGCCGCCGCCCCGGCTGGCCAGCGGCTTGGCCGCCTGGCTGGTGCGGCATCGCCTTCCGCTATTCATCGTGGGGCTAATCCTCGTGGCCGGCTCAGTCGAGCGGGCCCGCCACCTTCGGTTCTCCCGCTCGATCGACGCGATGTTCGACCGCAGCGACCCGGCGCTCGTTCCCTACGCCCGGATGACCCGCACCTTCGGCGGCAGCGAGGTGGTGCTCTGCGCCTACGACGACCCCGACCTGTTCTCGCCGGCAGGAATCGAGCGGCTGGCCGCCTTGACCAGTCGCCTGGGCGCCCTGCCGGGCGTGGCCGCCACCACGAGCCTGGCCACGACGCCGCTGGGCCCTCAGATCGTCGAACTCGAGGCGAGCCCGACCGCCCGACGGATCGTCGCCCTCATGGAAGGCTATGTCGTCGGCGCCGACCACCGGACGGCGGCGGTCGCCTGCACGCTCGAGCCGCCGGCCGCCACGCTCGTCACCGCCCGTCAGCAGGCTGTCTCCCGGGCTGAGACGATCGATCAGCTCCGGGAGATCATGGCGGAGCTGCCGGCCGGCACGGTCGCCGGTGAGCCGGCGATGCTCCGCGACGGCTTTGCGATGCTCGAATGGGACGGGACCGTCCTGGCCTGGGCGAGCGTGGCCCTGACCGGTGGCGTGCTGCTCTTTTTCTTTCGCAGCATCCGCTGGGTCGTCGTGCCGATGGGGGTCGTCCTGACGGCCCTCTGGACCACGCGGGGCGTGCTGGCAATCGCCGGCGCGCAGCTGACGATGGTCTCGACGATGCTCTCGGCGATGATCACCGTGGTGGCGATCGCGACCGTCACCCACGTGATCGTCGAGTACCGCCGGCAGCGTGATCACGGCTGCGAGCCGGCCGCCGCGCTCGAAGCCGCGCTGGCCCTCCTGCTCTGGCCGATCTGCGGGGCGATCGCGACCGACGTCGTCGGCTTCGGCTCGCTGATGGCCAGCCAGGTCGGCCCGGTGCACGACTTCGGCGTGATGACCTCACTGGGGGCCGGCCTCGTGCTCGTCGCCCTCAGCCTCGTGCTGCCGTTTCTCGCGCTGGCCGGTCGCTTCGACGCCGACCCACGGCGGGCCTGGGGAGAGACCGCCCTCGAGGCCGGCCTCGACCGGCTCGTCCGGCGAATCGTCCGCCATCCCGGCCCGATCCTCGCCTCCGTCATCCTCGTGGTGGCGGCAGCGTTGGCGGGGCTCTCGCGGCTGGAGGTCGAGACCGACTTCACCCGCAACTTCCGGCCCGACAGCCCGACGGTCGCCTCGTATGAAATGGTCGAGTCGCGGCTCGGCGGAGCTGGTGTCTGGGACGTGCTCGTGCCGGTCGCGGGCTCGGTCGACGGGCAGACCCTCGCCCGCGTGCGGGCCTTCGAGGATCGGCTGCGGTCGGAGGTGACCGTTACCGACGACGCCACCGGGACCCGCCCGGCCCTGACGAAGGTGATGAGCGTGGCCGACGTGATCGCGGCGGTCTCGCCGGTGCCGCTGGAGCAGCTCGAGGCATCGACCTTCGGCAACTGGGCGGTCGCCCAGGCAATCGCCGTGATGAAGCAGCAGCTACCGAGCCTGGCCGGGGCCCTCGTGGGCGAAGATCCCGCCGACGGCCGCACTTGGCTGCGGGTGATGCTGCGGGCCCGTGAGCGGCAGCCGGCGGCCGTGAAGCGGGCGATCATCGCCGAGGTCCGCCGAATCACGGCCGAGACCTTTCCTGGCGGCGGCACTGCCGGCTCAGGCACGGACACTGCCGGCGGCGCAACCGCCGGGCTGAGCGGGGCCACCACCGGCGGCGAGGTGACCGGCTTCTTCGTGCTCCTCGCCCAGCTCGTCGACCGGATGCTCGCCGACCAGTGGCTGACTTTTGGAATCGCCGCCGCTGGCATCTTCCTGCTGCTCTCGGTCGCCTTCCGTAGCCCGCTGCTCGGGGCCGTGGCACTCGTGCCCAACGGGCTGCCGATCTTTCTCGTCCTCGGCCTGCTCGGCTGGGCGGGCGTGAAGATCAACATGGGCACGGCGATGATCGCGGCGGTCTCGCTCGGGCTCTCGGTCGACAGCTCCATTCACTACATCACCCGCTTCCGCCGCCATCTCGCCGAGAGCGGCGTCGCCAACGCCCTCGAGACGGCCCACCGCACCGCCGGCCGGGCGATGATCTTCTCGACCCTCGCCCTGGCGGTCGGGTTCCTGGCGTTGACGACCAGCGGCTTCATGCCGACGGTCTCCTTCGGCTGGCTCTCCTGCCTGACCCTGCTCGGCGGCCTGGCCGGCAATCTGATCGTGCTCCCGGTGCTCCTGGCACTCCTGGCCCCCTGGCTGACGCGGCCCTAGCCAGGGCGCGGGTTCGCGAGGGGTGAGCCCGTGCCAGTCGAGCGGCGTAGAAATCCGCGCGCAGCCCGGAAGGCGAAGCGAGGAGTTCTCCGAGCGCAGCGGAGGCCATGGATGGCCGAAGCAAGCGTCCGCGAGATGGCATGGGCTCGCCCCGAAGCAGCGGAGGATTTTGGTGGGCGACGAGTCCGGGTTGGTTGGAGACGCCGATTGAGTGTGTTGGTGGTGGTCGCGGGCCGGCGAGAGGAAGTTGGGCGGCCCAACGGCCCGCCGTCCCCCCGGCTCGCGCCGGAGGGCTTCGATAGCCGAAAACGGCGACAGGCACCTCGCTTCGCTCGGAGCCAGTCCCCGTTTCCTCACCCGACTTTTTCTCGGCTGCCAGGCGTGTACAACACTGACATTCGCCCCCCGAGGACCAGTTCCCCATGACCCGCGAGTTTCTTCCCGCCGGCACTGCCGGCATCATCGAGGCCGCCCCGGCGGCCGCCCCCGCCGCGATCGAAGCCGACGCCCTGGTCGTCTTCCTGACCGAGGGGGGCGTGGGCAGCGGCGGGGCGGCGGCTGTCGATGCCGCCACCGGCGGGCTGCTTGCCCGCCTGGCGGGCGACGGGGAACTCGCCGGCCGCCGCTACGAGTGCCTGTCGCTCTTTGCCCCGGCCGGGCTGAAGGTCGGGCAGTTGCTGGTGGTCGGGCTCGGCCGCGGCGAGGAGGTCGACGCCGGCGTGATCTTCAAGGCCGCGGCGACCGCCGCCCGCCACCTGGCCGGCCGGCCGCGGAGCCGCGTCGCCTTTCTGCCCGAGGCCTCCTGGAACACCCCCTGGCTTGAGCAGGCCGTGGCCGGCGGCAGCGTCGGGATGATCGGCCAAGACCTCTACCGGGCCGAGCCCAAGCGGACCCGCTTCGGGACGACGCTCTGGATCGGTGCCGACGCCGCTGCGGTCGCCCGCGGCACCTCGATCGGCGACGGCGTCAACCTCGCCCGGCGGCTGGTCAACGCCTCGCCCGACCACATCTATCCCGAGAGCTTCGCCGAAGAGGCGGCGGCGATCGCCGGCCGGACAGGCCTCGAAATCGAGATCTGGGACGAAGACCGGCTCCGCCGCGAGCGGTGCGAGGCGCTCCTGGCCGTCGCCCGGGGCAGCAGCCGGCCGCCGCGGCTGGTGCTGCTCCGCTACCGCGGTCGGCAGCGGGCCAGCGGCGACCACCCCGATCTCGCCTTCGTCGGCAAGGGCGTCACCTTCGACTCCGGCGGGCTCTCGCTCAAGCCGTCGGAGGCGATGATGGGCATGAAGATGGACATGGCCGGCGCCGCCAGCGTGCTCGGAGCAATCGCCACGGTCGCGGCCTTGAAGCTCCCCGTCGACGCGGTGGCAGCCGTCGGCCTGGTTGAAAACATGACCGGCCCCGCCGCCTACAAGCTCGGCGACGTGGTCACCGCCCGCAGCGGCACCACGATCGAGATCCACAACACCGACGCCGAGGGGCGGGTCGTCTTGGCCGACGTGCTCGACGTCGTCCGCGGCCTCGCTCCGGCGAAGATGATCGACCTGGCCACCCTGACCGGTGCCTGCATGGTCGCCCTCGGCCACGACACCGCCGGCCTGTTCACCAACAATCAGGCCTGCTGCGACGCCCTCGCGGCCGCGGCCCGCTCAGCCGGCGAGCCGGTCTGGCAGCTGCCGATGGACGCGGAGTTTGGCGAGCAGATCAAGAGCGACGTCGCCGACATCAAGAACGTCGGCGAGGGCCGGATGGCCGGCGCGATCACGGCCGCCAAGTTCCTGGAGCGGTTCGTGGGGGACATCCCCTGGACCCATGTCGACATCGCGGGGCCGGCCTTCGCCGACAAGCCCCGGCCCTGGACCGATGGCGGCGGGACCGGCTTTCTGGTCCGGTCGCTCGTGGAACTCGCTCGGGCAACCGGCTGACAGCCGCCCGGGGCAGACCCGCCGGGCAGCCCGGCGTCACATCGAGATGAATGCCCCCATCGGCCCGACGCCGATCGACATCCGCCGCGGCGGCACATCGGAGAACGGCGGTGACCCGCCCTGCGGCCGGTAGGGCGAATGGGTGGGTGCTGCCCGCAGCCTGGCAGCCGTGGCGCTGGCGGCCTCGGCCGACGCCTGGCGGTTGGCCTGGGCCTGATTCGCGAGTGATTCCTGGCGGGCCTCGACTCCCTGCTGCCGCTGCTGGAGGCCGCTCCGCTTGCGGTCGATCCGCTGAATCTCCTCCCACAACTGGGCCGCATTCATGTCGAGCAGGTCGGGCATGTTGCGAAGCTCCGCGGCCCGCCGGCTATCGGACATCGCCGAGAGATATTCCCCCAGCCAGGCCTTCGCGTCGCGGGCCTCGGGGGTTTCCAGAAGCCGCATCTTGCCGTCGATCGTGTCGATCAGATACTCGAGCTCGTACGACGACATCCCCGCGACCCGTTCGTTGAACCGCACCTTGATCCGCTGCACCTCCGCGGGCGTGTAGACCGTTTGCGAGCCAAGCCAGTCGCCAAGTTCGGCGACGGCCCGCTGCCACTGCGGCCCGTTCATGATGTCGGCCTTGCGGGCCAGGTCGCAGTCAACATCCGCCCTGGCCGCGGTCGACGCGGCTGCAGCAACCATCACCAAGCTCAGAAAAACCGCCCGGACGGCCAGCCGCCGGCAGCCGTTCCGAGTTGTCCCGCTTCTCATCATTTTGTGCTCCTTGCTTTTCGCATCCAGGTGGCCCGGATGGACGGTTGATCGGATCCCAGCGACGGCCAAACCTTCCGCCAGGTGCAGCGATCGGTGCCATCAAAGGTGTAGATATTGGTCGAGCTAGCCTGCGTGCCGTTGGGAAGCACCGATGCCCCCCGGACGATCCACGAACGGCCGTCGCGAAACCAGGTTGCCTCGGCCCGGCTGCCGTCGGTGGAAAAGCTCCAGGACCGAATCCGCCCCACGGCGGGGTCCCAGCCGATCCGCTGCTGCAGCTGAACGACCGGCTCGCCGCTGTCCGCCGGCGGGGTGAGCCGGGCCTCGCGGATCAGAAACGTCCGCGCCGGATCCCAGCGGACGGTCATCTCCATCGAACTGGTACCCTCCGTATCAACGCCCTCGTCGGGCACGAGCTCCCAGTCGCCCACCATCCAGTCGAGATCGTCGAGCGATGAGGCATCGGCGACGACCGGCCGCTCCGACTCCCGGACCCCGGCGAGCTTCCAGACATCGCCCTGCCGAACCCAGATCGCCGTGAACGAGCCGGCCAGCGGCCGGCTCAGCCCGGGGACGCTCGCCTCGCACCGGCCGTCCTCCAGGGCGACGTCGGGCGTGATGAACCGCAGACGCGTTTCGCCCGCTGCCGCGACCGACCGCTGCTCGGCGGCTGGCTGGTCTCCGGCCTCCGCCAGGTCGCCGGCTGGCACGACGACGCCGAAGCCGTCCACCAGATCGCCGTCGGTGGTCCAGACCGCCCGGATCGCCGCCGCATCGCCCCGAGCCAACGCCTCTCGATAGGCGGCCGCCGCAGATCGGATCGCGGCTTCGTCTGCGGCCCGATCGGGAGCGGGCGGCTGCCCGGCAGCCCGGCCGGCCGGCAGCACCGCCGCCAGCAGCAATGCCAGGAACAAGGTCAGGCAGGCCCCGGCGGTGACGCCGCCGATCCCCGCGGCCGGGAGCCAAAGCCTTGGCCGACCATCGTACGCGCTGCTCATTTCGTGTCTTCCTCGCCGCAGTTTGGGGTGGTCCGAGCACGGCGGTTGCGTGACCGCCGAAGGAGCATCGAAGCGTAGCCCGGCTGAGGGTGCCTTCGCAACCACCCTTTTCCGGCCGATGACCGGATCTCGATCAATAACCATCCCGGCTGCCACATCGCGTCTTCCCCAGGGCGCTCGTCGCTTGAAACTGCTTGCTCGGGGCAGGTGGCGAGCCTAGCCTGAAGGCGTTCAGTTCCGAGGCCAGTTCTGCATGCCGGCCCGGTGCTGGTCACACGCCCGTGGAGAACCTTCGCATGACGACGCCCGGCTCCCCGTCGCTCGATGCTCCAGTCGTGATCTCCGCAGCGGCCTCGAACGCTTCAGCCTGTGCAAGCAGCTCTGCTGCCCGATGCGATGCGACCTCGAGCCGCATCCGGCAGACGTGCCTCAACTGTCTGCCGGTGGCCCGGAGCCTCAGGAAGCGGTCTGGTCTACCGATTGAGTCGGTTGCGGCGGCGATGACTGAGACCTGGCCGAGCCGGGCACCGACACGCAGCCGTTGAAGAGGCCGCCCTTTTGAATAAGCCCTCAGAATGATAGAGGACGACGTCATCATGAGAACTACCGTCGACCTCACGGATGAACAGCTCAAATCGCTCGCCGCGCTGTGCGCTGCCAAGGGGATCTCCCGCGCCGAAGCGTTGCGAAGGGCGGTGGCGCGGCTGCTCGCTGACGAACAGCGGCCCGATCGGGCTCAGGCCTTCGGTGCCTGGCGAGGCAAGCAGATCGACAGCGCGAAGGCAGTCCGCAGAATGCGAGACGAGTGGGGGCAATGAAAGCGGTCATCGACAGCGATGTGCTGATCGACTTTCTGCAGGGTCGTGATGCGGCCGCGGTCGAGATCGATCGCTACGACGACCCCTGCTATTCGGCGATTTCCTGGATGGAAGTGATGATCGGCGCTGGATCTGATGCCGAGCAGTTCGCCGCCGAGACGTTGTTTGAATCGATGCGGCGGATTGATCTCTCTGCCGACATCGCCCGCAGGGCCGTCGAACTTCGTCGGCAGCTGCGACTGAAACTCCCCGATGCGATTCTCCTCGCCACGGCGGACTGAGAGGGCTGCATTCTGGTCACCCGCAACGCGAAAGACTTCGATGCCGATGATCCACGCGTCAGGATTCCGTGCCAGTTGCGTTAGCTGCTGGCTGGAAAGCCCTTCCGAGCCTTTTCCGAAAGGGCGATGCCGGATCGACATCGACCGCCTGGTCACGTTTGCCTCGGCACCATCCCGGGGCTTGACGCCTGGTAGCGAAATGCCGCCCTAGCGATATGGAGCGCGATGCGGGTCATGCAGGGGGGCACGACGTGCCGGACGCAAAGATCGAGGCCCGATTCCAGCGTGCCCTCGTCAATCTGGAGCGGGCGATCACAGCCTGGCCAGTCGTGGTGGTGTTCGACAACACCGACCTCGCCCGGCCCTTCCGGCTGGAAGCCGTCTACCAGTCAGGCGCGCGGATCGGGCTGTAGCCCACGCCGACGCTCGCTCCGGACGTGAAGGCCGCAGCGTCCCGCGTCACAGCAGCCCGTCGAGTTCGTCGACGAGTTCGCCGAAGCGGGTCAGGGCGGTCGCCACCGGCTCGGGGCTCTCGAGATCGACGCCGGCATCCCGCAGCAGGTCGAGCGGCCACTTCGACGAGCCCCCCTTGAGGAACCCGAGGTAGGCGGCCAGGGCCCCCGGCTCGCCCTCCGCCACCCGCTGGGCGAGCGTGATCGCGGCGGCCAGGCCGGTGGCGTACTTGTAGACGTAGAAGGCCGAGTAGAAGTGGGGGATTCGCAGGCACTCGATCTCGAGCTCCCGGTCGACCGCGAACTCCGGCCCGAAGTACGCGTCGAGCAACTCCCGATAGATGAACCGGATTCGCTCGAGCGTCAGCGGCTCGCCCTGTTCCGCACAGGCGTGGCTCCGCCGCTCGAACTCGGCGAACATCGTCTGCCGCACGATCGTGGCCCGGATCGAGTCGATCTCCCGGGCGATGATCGCCGCCCGCTCCTGCCTCGTCTCGGCCCGCTCGAGCAACAGCCGCGTGAGCAGCTGCTCGTTGAAGGTGCTGGCCACCTCGGCGACGAAGATTGTGTAGCCCGAATACTGATAGGGCTGGGCCTCGGCCGAGTAGCGGGTGTGCATCGAGTGGCCCGCCTCGTGGGCCAGCGTGAAGACATGCTCGATCACGTCATCCTGGTAGTTCATCAGGATGTAGGGGTCGGAGTCGTAGGTGCCCGAGCTAAAGGCACCCGACCGCTTGCCGGCATTGGGATAGCGGTCGCACCAGCGGCCTCGCAGGCCTCGCTCCATCATCGTGCAGTACTCGCCCCCGAGCGGCTCGAGCGCCGTCACGATCACATCGACCGCCTCGTCCCAGGTATGCCGCTTCTCGAGCTCCGGCACCAGCGGCACGTAGCAGTCGTAGTGGTGGAGCTCGGGGAGGCCGAGGATCCGCTGCCGGACGCCGTAGTAGCGGTGAACCGCCGGGAGGTGCTCCCGGACCGCCGCGATCAACTGGTCGTAGACCGCCAGGGGGACGTTGTCCTGAAAGAGGGCGGCCTCGACAGCGCTGGGGTAGCCGCGGACCCGGGCGGCGTAGATGTTCAGCTCGTTGGAGCCGGAGAGCGTGGCCGCCAGAGTGTTGGCGTGGCCCTCGTACTGGGCGTAGAACTGGTGAAAGGCGGTCTTGCGGACGGCCGGGTCGGTGTCGTGGAGAAGGGTCGTGAACGTGGCGTTGGAGAGCTCGATCCGCTCGCCCGTCCCCGTGGTGACATCGCCGAACTTCATGTCGGCGTCGGTCAGTTGTCGAAACGCCTTGCCGGCCGTGCCAGCGAAGGTGCCCTGCATCGCCAGCAGCTTCTCCTCGGCCTCGGAAAGCACATGAGGCCGGTTTCGAACCAGCCGTTCGAGGAGGAGCCGATAGGGCTCGAGAACGGCGTCATCCATCCAGGCGGCGAGCGTCTCGGGGGGAATCGCCATGATCTCCGGGCGGATGAAGCTGGCCGCCTCGCCGGCCCGGGTGGCGACATGCTGGAAGCGGCCCACCATCCGCTGGGCGTCGGCCGCGGCGGTGTCTTCGCTGGCCCGGAGGTGGGCATAGGTGCCGATCCGGTCGCCCTCGCGATCGAAGGCGAGGTCGTGCGCCAGGCAATCGGCCAGCCGTCGGGCCGACTCCCCGAGCGTGCCGGCGTGTCCCGCAAACTCCGGAATCCGCGCTTCCCAGGCCTCGAGGGCCGCCTCCCAGTCGGCATCGGAGCGAAACAGGCTCGTCAGGTCCCAGGTATCGCCGGGCCGCACGTCTTTGCGGGCGGGCAGCGTCTTGACCTGGGTGGCGGCGTCAGTCATCAGGTGGGCCTTTCGAGGATCGAGAAACGGATTGCCCGTAGCGTACGTTCTGCCGTGCCGTGCGGAAAGCCGCCACGGTGATGGGTACCCGTGCCGTATCGGGGACCGTGAAAGCCCAACGTCCAGCCGTCCCCCCGGCTCGCGCCGGGGGGCTTCTATGCGTCATCGCGCACGGAATACGGGTTCGCGAGGGGTGAGCCCGTGCCGTGGAGCCGGCGTTGCTGGCGAGCGAA
>JAQCJP010000137.1 GCA_027592945.1 Planctomycetota bacterium | reverse complement strand
CCCGTATTCCGTGGGTGGTCGAGTTGGAAAAGGGTACAGGCACCTCGCTTCGCTCGGAGCCAGTCCCCTTTTCCCAGAGAAGCCACCGGGATTGCACACGCTGCCCGACACCAGTTTTCTGCCGGAAAACCCGCCCTTGAACGGTTTCCCGAGGGCCTCTACCCTCCCGCCCCTTCCAGGACATCCGTTCCCAAGGGCTCTGCCGGTCCATGCGATACTTCCTTCGCGCCCTCCGCGAGGCGGCCAAGAGTTGGCCGCTGCTGGCCGCCGCCATGCTCTGCTCGGCCGGCGTGGCCGCCCTCTGGGGAGCCAATATCGCAGCGCTGTTTCCGATCATCGAAGTGACCCTGCGGGGCGAGTCGCTGCAGTCGTGGAACGACCAGCGGATCGAGGATTCGCAGCAGCGGATCGACGCTGGCGAGGAGGAACTCGCCCGGCTCACGGGAGAGATCGCTTCGGGGGAGCGGACCGGTGAGGATCTCGCCTGGGCCCGGCACCGGATCGACACGCTGAACCTCAACGTCGCCGGCGACAGGGCGGTCGTCTACTCCGCGCAAAAACTCGGCCCCTGGCTCGACCGGTTTCTGCCGGTCGACCCGTTTCAGACCGTGCTGATGGTGGTCGCCTTCGTCGTCTTCAGCACCTTCTTCAAGCATGTGCTGCTGCTGACCAGCACCATGCTCGTCTCGTGGGTGGCGATGAACATCAGCCGCAACATCCGCGTCAAAATCTTCGACAAGGCCCTCGCCCTCGACAGGGCCCAGTTCATGCGGCACGGCTCGGCCGGCTTTATGGCCCAGGTGACAGCCACTGCCGAGATGCTGGCCAACGGCATTACGGCCGTCTACGGAGGGGCGGTGACCGAGCCGATGAAGATCATCGCCTGCCTGGGCTGCGCCCTGCTGGTCTCCTGGCGGCTGACGCTCGTCTGCATGCTGATGGCACCGGTGGTCGGCTTCTTGATGGTCTGGCTTAACCGCCAGATGCGAAACATCTCCAAGGGCGTTCTCTCGCAGGCCAAGGGCTACCACCATGTGCTGCTCGAGGCCCTCAACAACGTGCTGACCGTCCAGGCCTACACGATGGAACCCTTCGAGCGGCAGCGGTTTCGGGACTGCACCAGCGAAATGATGCGGGTCGGGATGCGGCATTCCTTCTACAAAGCCCTCGCCAACCCGATCACAGAAATTCTGGGCATCGGGATGGTGGCGACCTCGATCGCGGTCGGTGCCTGGCTGGTGATCAACCAGGAAACGCAGATCTTCGGCGTCACGATGACCGACCAGCCGATGACGGTGCCCGGGATCATGATTTTCTTCGGCTTCCTGATCGGGGCCAGCGACCCGGTGCGGAAGCTGTCGGGGGTGATCACCGGTCTCAACATGGGCATCGTCGGGGCCCAGGGCCTCTATCCGCTCCTCGATACCGAGTCCAAGCTGGCGGAGGTGGCCGAGCCGAAACGGCTCCCCTCGCCCCATCGGGAAATCCGTCTGGAGGACGTTTCGTTTTCCTACGACGGCATCGACACCGTCCTCGACAAGGTCAACATCACGATCCCGTTTGGCGAGCGGGTGGCGATCGTCGGGCCTAACGGCGGCGGCAAGAGCACGCTGATCAATGTGATCTGCCGCTTCTACGATCCGACCGGGGGGCAGGTGCTGCTCGATGGGGTGCCGCTGACCGAACTGGCCGTCGAGGATCTTCGCCGCCGGATCGCGATGGTGACCCAGCAGACCGAACTCTTCAACGAGACGATCCACTACAACATTCGTTATGGCCGCTGGGATGCCAGCGACGAAGAGATCGAAGAGGCCGCCCGCAAGGCCCACGCGCACGAGTTCATCTCGGACTTTCCCGAGGGCTACAAGACGATGGTCGGCCCCAACGGGTTCCGGCTCTCCGGCGGCCAGCGGCAGCGGATTGCCCTGGCCCGGGCCTTTCTGCGGGATGCCGAAATCCTCGTGCTCGACGAGGCGACCAGCCAGATCGACGTCGAGAGTGAGCGGCTGATTCACGAGGCCCTCTCGCAATACGTCGAGAATCGAACGGTCCTGATGATCACTCACCGGGCCAGCACGCTGGCCCTCGCGGACGCGATCGTGGAGGTCGAGCATGGCCGGGCGGTCAAGCGACCGGCCAAACAGCCCCAGGCCGCCTGACGGCTGCGGTCGGGCCGGGGTAGGATCGACGGCATGGCCACAAGAATCGTCTGCACATGCGGATTTGAGGGGAACGCTACCGATACCGGCGACGGGCTGATCTGCCCCGCGTGCTACGAGGCGGCGACGGCGGTGCGGCGATGGCAGATTGCCTGCCCCACGGGCCATGTTCATACCGTCCGGGAGAACTGGCTCGGTCGGCAGATGATCTGCCCGAAGTGCAATGAGCCATTCGTGCCCGAGGTGGCCAATAGTCTCGAGAAGCGACGGGAGCAGGAGCAGCGGCAAGAACGGGAAGACGCCAAGTTGGCCAGGAAGTGGCTGACCATTTCGGTGGTGGCGGCGGTATTGTTCGTGCTGCTGCTGATCGGGCTGACCGTAATGAGCAGCCGTGGTCGCTGATGCCGATCTCAGTTCGCTCAGCCGAGTCGATCGTGCCAGCGGGCGGCGTCGCGGGGCTCATAGTGGGCTGGCTCGAAGGTCTCGCGGACAACCTGTCGGAGGGCCCGGAGATCGGTCTGCCCCTCGCCGGCAAGGAGTTGGACGAGCAGATTGCCGATGGCCGTGGCCTCGACGGGGCCGGCCACCACGGGGCGGTCGGTGGCGTCGGCAACCATCTGGCAGAGCAGCCGGTTTTGAACGCCGCCACCGACGACATGGATCCGGCTCACCCGGCGTCCCAGGAGCGTGTCGAGTTCGGCAAGCGTGCGGCGGATGCCGCCGGCGACGCTCTCGAGCGCCGTCCGCACCACCGCGGCGGTTGATTCGGGTTCCGGCTGGCCGGTCGTGCGGGCGAGGGCACGGATGGCCGCCGGCATGTCGGGCGGCGCAACCAAGGAGGGATCGTCGGGATCGATCACGGTCACCAGCGGCGGGGCTTCGGCGGCCAGGGCCGTCAGCTGATCCCAGGACCAGGCCTGGCCGGCCCGCTGCCAGGCAGCCCGGCATTGCTGCACCAGCCAGAGTCCGCAGACGTTCTTGAGGAGCCGCGTCGTGCCCCCGACGCCCGCCTCATTGGTGAAGTTACGGGCCAGGCAGTCGGGCGTGACGAGCGGCCGGTCAAGCTCGGCCCCCACCAGAGCCCAGGTGCCGAGGCTCACATAGCACCAGTCGGGTCGGCTGCTGGGCGGCTCGTCGGCCGGCACCGCCGCCACGGCGCTGGCGGTGTCGTGGGTGCCCGGCAGGATCACGCGGGCGGCGGAGAGTCCGGTCGCCTCAGCCACGTCCGACCGGAGGGGCCCGAGGGTGGTGCCCGGCTCGAGGATCGGCCCGAAGATGCGTCGCGGCAGGCCGAAGCGGTCGAGCATCTCGAAGGCCCAATCGCCCGTCTGCGGATTGAAGCACTGGGTGGTGCTCGCATTGGTTCGCTCGTTGGTTGCCTCTCCAGTGAGCAGCCAGTGGATGAGGTCAGGCATCATCAGCATCCGATCGGCGGCTGCCAGAAGGCTGCTGTCGGAGCGAGCCAAGGCCAGGAGCTGATAGAGCGAGTTGAGCTCCATGAACTGCAGCCCGGTCGCGGCGAAGATCTCGCCGCGCGGCACGGCTGCTTCGGCGACGGCCAGCAGGCCGCGGGTGCGGGCATCGCGATAGCAGACCGGATTGGCCAACAGGCTGCCGTCGGCAGCGAGAAACGAGAAGTCGACGCCCCACGTGTCGACGCCAACGCTCTTGATCGCCGGGCCGTGCCGGTCGACGGCGGCCCGGAGGCCGGCGGTCACTTCCGTCCAGAGTCGGGGCAGATCCCAGATCAACTGGCCCGCCATTGCGACGGGGCCGTTCTCGAACCGATGGAGTTCCTCGAGTTCGAGAAGTCGGCCATCAAAGCTGCCGGATACCACGCGGCCCCCGGAGGCCCCCAGGTCGACCGCCACCGCCACCGTGCGTGCCATGCGTCATGCTCCAGATATCAAGGGCTGCTCGGCCCGCAGGCCTGCCGATTGTTCATTTTTGCGGCCACCGGAGAAGGGAATCACCGGACGCCAGGCCGCTGGTATCCCGGTCAGGCTACAGGGAAAAGGGGGGAAAGCCTGTGAAAAACTCCCGGTTGTGCACGGCTGGATTGCTGATTGACCGGGAATCCGGTCGATCCCACAATGCGGAACGTGCGAATGAAGTGTAGTTGACCAACTTGGTTAGGATTGTCTGATGCCAGCAGTGTCTGCCTCAGCAGGCTCCAAGGCTGCAGCGGCCGGTGAGCCATCGCCCTCGCTGCGGGTCGATCTGGCCCAGGCGAGTCGGCGACTCGAGACCGCTTCGCCGCCGGAGATTATCGCCTGGGCGGTGGAGCGGTTTGGCAGCCGGCTCACGATGGCGACGGCATTTGGCCCGGAAGGCTGCCTGATTCTCCACTGGCTCGCCGCCATCGCTCCCCAGACGTACGTGTTCAACCTCGAGACTGGATATCAGTTTCCGGAAACCCTCGCCCTGCGGGACCGGATCGCGGCACGGTACGGCCTCGAGGTAGCGCTGGAACGACCCGAAACGAGCGTGGCGGAGTACGAGCAGCAGCATAGCGGGCCGCTCTACAGGACGGCCCCTGACCGCTGCTGCGGCGATCGCAAACTGGCCGTGATCCGCCGCGTGCTTGCCCGGTTTGGGGCCTGGATGAGCGGGATCCGCCGCGATCAGAGTCCGGACCGGGCCGCGGCTCCGATCGTAGGCTGGGATGCCAAGTTTGGCGTGGTCAAGATCTCGCCGCTGGCGAACTGGACCAAAGCCCGGGTTTGGGAAACGATTGTTCGTGAGGATGTGCCCTACAATCCGCTCCATGACCAGGGCTACGTCAGCATTGGCTGTGCGCCCTGCACGCGGCCCGTGAACGTCGGTGAGGACGAGCGGGCGGGACGCTGGAGCGGCACCGCCAAGACGGAGTGCGGGCTCCACTCGCGGGGCTGACCCGACGGACCGAGCCTGCCCCCACGGAACACTTCTGCTGCCGCAGCGGCCCAAAAAATCGCCCCCGGCGGGGGGTCAGGGGCACGCCTTGCGAAAGTGTCGTGGCATGGCAGAATCAAGGGCTTTCCGAGACCGCGTACAGCCGTTCCGGCTGCCCCGCGGGTTTTCCGACCCCCGACCACTCCGACACGACACGCATGAACGATCCTCTCGAAGTCACGCTCCGCTCGACCACCGGTTCCCGCGAGGCACGTCGGCTGCGGCGATCCGGCCGGGTGCCCGCGATTCTCTACGGCCACGGGGAAGCGTGCGTCGGTCTCTCCGCCAAGCGGGAGGATGTGGAGGCAGCGATTCGCCACGGCAGCAGGATCGTGGAACTCAAGGGCGCGGTCGCGACCGGCGCGCTGATCCGCGAACTCCAGTGGGACACCTTCGGCGTCGAACCGCTCCACATCGACTTTGTCCGCGTTAGTGCGAAGGAGAAGGTCAAGGTCAAGGTGCCGGTTGAGCTCAAGGGCGACTGCCCCGGGCAACGGGCCGGCGGCATTCTCAATATCGTCATCCACGAGATCGAGCTGGCGTGCAACGCCGACCACGTGCCCGAACGGGTCTTTGCCCCTGTTGGTCACCTCGAGGTGGGGCACGTGCTCAAGGTCGCCGATCTCGAGCTCCCGGAAGGCACGTCTGCAGTGCCCGATTCAGAGGAAACAGTCATTACCTGCACGATGCCCGGTCGCAAGGCTGCCGTCGAGGCGGAAGAGGTCACGGCAGAGCCTGAAGTGATTGCCCGTGGCGGTGAGGAAGCTGCAGGAGCGGCGGAAGCCGGTGACGAGTGAGCGTGGTCGGCTGGTCGGGAGCAGGCCGGCTCCCCTTGGGAACCGGATGGCGGGTGCCTGGTGAAACTGCTCGTCGGTCTCGGCAACCCCGGCTCAGCGTACCAGGGAACCCGTCACAACGTCGGCTTCGAGGTTCTCGAGGTAATTGCCCGGCGATGTGGCTCGCCGGCAAGGCGGTCCCGCTTTCAGGGAGAGGCTGCGCAGGTGAGTATTCGGGGGCATACGGCCCTGCTCCTCTGGCCTCTGACCTGGATGAATCTCAGCGGGTCCGCGGTGTTGGCGGCCCGAGACTTCTACAAGATTGCCGATGCCGACATCCTGGTCGTCTGCGACGACTTTCAACTTCCCATCGACACGATTCGGCTCCGGCCGGGCGGGTCTGGTGGTGGCCAAAATGGGCTGGCCAACGTGCTGGCACGCCTGGGAGTCACGGCTATTCCCCGGCTCCGGCTGGGGATCGGGCCGGTGCCGGCGGGCTGGAAGACGGTCGATTTTGTGCTGGGCCGCTTTCCGAAGGCCGATCACGAGCAGGTTGCGGTGATGCTGGAGCGAGCCGCCGATGCCGCCGAGGAGTGGGTGGCCCGGGGCATTCAGGCCGCGATGAACCGCTACAACTGACGGCAGGCTGGTGAGACCCGCCCGACCGCCGTCCCCGATCATCAGAGACCCAGACGAGATTTCCCCCGCGAGTTTTCAGGAGTAGCAGAGCGATGGTTGTTTACGAAGGCATGTTCATCCTCGACGCCGGCAAGTACGGCCGCGATCCGGGGGCTGTCACGCAGCAGGTTTCCGATCTGATTACCGGCAGTGGCGGCACCTTGCTGGCTGCCCGGCTCTGGGACGAGCGAAAGCTCGCCTATCCGATCAAGGGCCAGAAGAAGGGCGTCTACTGGCTGACCTACTTCACCATGCCGGCCGACGGGCTGGTGACCCTCGAGCGGCAGTGTGAAATCAGCGACGAGATTCTGCGGAAGCTCGTGCTCCGAGTCGACGACCGAATCGCCGACGCGCTGGTGCAGCATGCCCTGTCATCCGGCGAGGCCGGTAAAAAGGCAATTGCCGAGGCCCCCGCCGCCGCGGCGAGCAGCTGAGAGCACCCCCCTTGCAGGGCATCTCGGTCGCTGCTATTCTGACTCGCTGTTGTACATGTGTTCACGTTTTGTGCCGAGTGGTCGACGCCCTGGTGTGGCCGGTTGGTCGCGGCCGGCAGAGTCATTCGGTTCGGTTTTGAAGCAAGCGAGACAAGGAGGAGAGAAGCATGGCGAGCTACAACCGCGTGGTGCTGGTCGGCAACGTCACTCGGGATCCGGAGTTGCGGTACATCTCGTCGGGCACGGCCGTGACCGACATCGGCCTGGCCGTCAACGACCGCCGAAAGACGGCGTCTGGCGAGTGGGTCGAGGAGACGACCTTCGTCGATGTCACCCTCTGGGGCCGGCAGGCCGAGGTGGCCGGCGAGTACGTGACCAAGGGATCGCCGATTTTGATCGAGGGTCGGCTCAAGCTCGATACCTGGGAGAAGGACGGCAAGAAGAACTCCAAGCTCCGGGTGGTTGGCGAGCGGATGCAACTGCTCGGATCCCGGGGCGACGGGGCTCGGGGGGGCCGCAGCCGGCCCGCCGGCGGTCAAGCGTCCGGCGGGGGGCAGGAATACGCGGCGACCTCGGGGTATGATGGTCCTCCGGAAGCCCCTGCCGGCGGCAACGACGACGACATTCCCTTCTGACCGGCCCAACGACGAACCGCATTTTTTGACAATCAACTGTATCGGAGAGATTTCTATGCCCACCAAATCCATTCCTCGCGTCGCGGCGGCCGGCAAGCGGCTTCCGCGGGGCAATCGCGGCGGTATCGAGTTGCTGCTGGTCCACCCCGTTGAGCACCTCGGCAAGCAGGGCGAGGTGGTCGAAGTCAAGCGGGGCTATGCCCTCAACTACCTCCTGCCTCAGGGCCTGGCGACCATTGCCACCGAGCATCACAAGCGGATGGTGGAGAAACACCGGACCAAGCTCGACGAGATAGCCCGCGAGCGGCTTGCCGGCCTGCGGAGCGTGTTGGGCGAGCTGGTGCGGACGAGCGTGACCATCGAGGCCAACGCCAACGACGAGGGCCATCTCTACGGGTCGGTCGGGGCCGCCGAGATTTCCCGTTCGCTCAAGCAGCAGGATCTGGCGGTTGCAGCCGACCAGATCATTCTTCAGGGTCCGCTGAAGGAGGTTGGTCTCTACACCGTAAAGGTGCGGCTGGCTCCGGAAGTGGAGGGCGACTTGAAGGTCTGGGTGGTGCCGAGCAGCAGCGAAGGCGGAGCCAAATAGCCACCGGCTGATCGGGCAGCGAGCGTGGTAGTAGCGGCCGAGGTTCGCTGGCCACGATGGGTTGTTGGCGACCGGATGGAGTCTTTGGTGCGGCCGAGCAGGGAGGCAGCGGGCGATGAGCACGGCACGTGACACGAGACGGGCAGGTGGGGGGCGTCGCGAGGAGCGATCGGCTCGCAACGGTGGAGCGGCCTCGCCGGCTGATCTGGTCGGGCTCCGCGACCGGCCGATGAATCACGACGCCGAACGGGCGGTGCTCGGCAGCATCCTCCTCAAGCCCGACTGCTGCGACGACGTGGCGCTGGTCGTGCGGCCGGATGACTTTGCCGACGAGGCTCATCAGCTTCTCTACCAACACCTCCTCGAGCTGCACGACGGCGGGAAGCGGATCGACGCCACGATCGTGCTCGAGCGGCTCCGCACCCAGGGTGACTTGGAGCGGATCGGCGGCCCCCCGATGCTTGCCGAGACGCTCGAAGCGGTACCCCATGCCGCCCATGCTAGCCACTACGCCCAGATCGTCCGCGACAAAGCCCTCCTGCGGAACCTGATCGACGCCGGCACCGACATTCTCCGCGAGGCCTACGACTCGGTCGATGAGCCGCGGCAACTGCTGGCCCGGGCGGAGGAGAGGATCTTCGCGATTCTCGAGCGACGGAGTTCGGCCGACGCCCAGCCGATCGCGGCGGTGCTCGAGGACGTGATGGTCCGGATGGATGCCCGGATGAAGCACGAGCATGCCATCGGGGGTGTCGAGACGGGCTTCACCGATCTCGATACCCTCTGCGGTGGCCTCCACAACTCCGAGCTGATCATCCTCGCGGCCCGGCCGAGCATGGGGAAGACCGCCTTTGCGATGAACATCGCCGAGCATGTGGCGATCGACACGAAGCAGCCGGTTCTCTTCGTCAGCCTCGAAATGGCCTGCCTCGAACTGGCTGACCGGCTGCTCTGCTCGGCCGCCCAGGTCAACGGCCATCGGCTCCGCAACGGGACCATCTCCCAGGAGGATCGCCGACGGCTCGTGCAGAAGTCTGCCGAGATCGGCACGGCGCCGCTCTACATCGACGACACCCCGGGCCGCACGCTCACCGAGATCGCCGCCGTCGCTCGGCGGCTGAAGCGGAAGCAGGGGCTGGCCCTCGTCGTGATCGACTATCTTCAGCTGATCGAGCCCGACAATCCCCGCGATCCGCGGCAGGAACAGGTCGCCCGGATCGCCCGCCGTCTGAAGATGATGTCACGCGAGCTCGACATCCCGGTGCTCTGTCTGGCCCAGCTCAACCGGCAGGCGGAGGCCTCCCGAGACAACCGCCCTCGGCTCAACCATCTCCGGGAATCGGGCGCGATCGAGCAGGATGCCGACGTCGTGATGTTCGTGCACCGCGAGGAGTATTACCAGACGAGTGAAGAGGAGAAGGAACGCGTCAAGGGGCAGGCCGAAATCATTGTTGCCAAGCAGCGAAACGGCCCCACTGACGACGTGAAGCTCCTCTGGCAGCAGGACTACACGCGGTTTGTGAACCTCGAGCACCGTCCTTACGACGAGTTCGAGCAGTTCAGCGGGTTTTGAGGGTTCGCCCTGCGCGGGCTCGGGGTGGAAAAGGGTACAGGCACCTCGCTTCGCTCGGAGCCAGTCCCCTTTTCCATAAAAGCCCCCCGGCGCG
>JAQCJP010000136.1 GCA_027592945.1 Planctomycetota bacterium | reverse complement strand
GGGGGGGGGCCCGCCGAGCCTTCCTCGAGGCCCGCGACCTCGACACGATGCCCTGGCGGCCGACCGCGGCGATTGAACAGGCGGCCCGCGCCGCCGCCGCCCGGAAGGGGGCCGTGCTCTGCGACCTGGCGGAGGTGTTTCGGGATCGCGATCCCGCCGGAGCTCCCGGCTGGGATCTCTTCGACGACCATGTCCACCTCTCGCTCCAGGGCCAGGCCGAGGCGGCCCGCGGCATGGTCGCCGCCTGCGCCGCCCTGCCCGGGACGCTGCGGGTCGATCCCGACCGGGCCGCCGGCCTGCCCGATTGGGAGTCGTACGCCGCCCGGCTCGGCCGCAATGACCTCGACGACTACCGGGTCCATCACACCGTCCGGGTGCTCTTCAACGTGCCGTTCATGAAGGAATCGAACCCCGAGGCGGCCGAGCGGTTCACCTCCGCCTGCCGGCGGGCGGAGGAAGCGATGCCCCCGAACATCGCTTCGGTGGTGCGGGAGTGGCAGTCGATGCGGCCCCACGCCGGCGGGCTGCGACCGCTGACCGGGATGGTCGCCCGGGTCATGGTCCGGCAGCGGAAGCTCCGCGAGGCCGAGCAGCTCTTTTCGATCGCCCAGCGGCAGGTCCCCGACTACACCTCGTGGTATCTCGAATATGTCTACTTCGCCCTGGCCTGCCGGCAGGAACTCGACGGCGGGCTCAGCCCGGCCGATGACCAGCTCGCCGCCGACGCGATCGCCCAGGGACGCTTCCTGCTCCGGCGGGGCTTCTCGTCGACCGGCATGGCCGAGCGGTATGTCGGCCGCCTCCATCAGCTGCGTGGAGCGTGGCGGGAATCGATCGGGCCCCTCGAGGCCGCCCGTACTCGGATGCGGGGGACCGATCTGGTCGCCTGCGACCAGGCGTTGATCGAAGCCTACCGGCGGACCGGCGATCTGGACGCGGCCAGGCGGATCATCGCCGCGGGTCTCGACCGCGGAGGCCCGCATCAGGGGGTCTACCGGCAGCTCGCCGAGGAGCTTGCCCAGGCGGAGCCCCTCGATCGCGAAACTCCGCGGCCGTGAACCTTCCCCGCACCAGGGGCCGCCGCTGTGCACGCAGCGGGCGATGCCCACCCCTCGCCGGTGTCAGCCCCCTCCGGTCGACCGGCTCCTCCCGGCGAACCGCATCACGATGCTGTAGAAGACCGGCGTGAAGAAGATTCCGAACACGGTCACGCCCAGCATCCCGGAAAAGACGGCCGTTCCCAGGGCCCGCCGCATCTCGGCTCCCGCCCCGGTGCCGAGCACGAGCGGGATCACGCCGAGGATGAAGGCCAGCGAGGTCATCAGGATCGGCCGCAGCCGCAGAACCGCCGCCTCGAGCACCGCCTCGGCCGCCGTCGCCCCCGCCTGCTGCCGCTGCCGGGCGAACTCGACGATCAGGATCGCGTTCTTGGCCGCCAGGCCGATCAACACGACCAGCCCGATCTGGGTGAAGATGTTGTTGTCGAGGCCGGCCAGCCAGACCCCGGCGATCGCCGCCAACAGGCACATCGGCACGATCAGGATCACCGCCAGCGGCAGGGCCCAGCTCTCATACTGGGCCGCCAACACCAGAAACACGAAGACCGTCCCCAACACGAACACGTACACCGCCGTATCGCCCGCCAGGATCTGCTGGAGCGAAAGGTCGGTCCAGGCGATGCCCATCCCCGGCGGGATCACGCCCCGGCCGGCCGGCGGCTGGGCCGCCAGCGAGTCGAGGATCGCGATCGCGTCGCCGGAGCTCGTGCCCGGGAGGGTGGCGCCGGAGAGCTCGGCCGAGGGATAGAGGTTGTAGTGGTTGACGATCGCCGGGCCGCTCGAGTCGCGGACCGAGACGAGCGTCGCCAGCGGTACCATCTCGCCGGCGGTGTTGGGTACCTTGAGCTGACCAATGGCTTCCGGCCGCATCCGAAAGGGAGCGTCGGCCTGGACCGTCACCTGCCAGTTGCGGCCAAAGGCGGTGAAGTCGTTGGCGTAGCCGCTGCCCAGGTAGAACTGGAGGGCCTCGTTCACCGCGGTGATTGGCACCCCCTGGGCCCGGGCCTTGGCCCGGTCGACCTCGACGAAGACCTGCGGCGCGTTGGCCCGAAAGGTGGTCGTGATCCCGGCCAGCCCCGGCTGGGCCGCCGCTGCCTCGGCGAGCGATTCGAGCGACTCCTGAAGGGCCGCCGGCCCCGCCGCGGTTCGGTCCTGGAGCTGGAGCTTGAAGCCGCCGGTATTGCCCATGCCCTCGACCGGCGGGGCTGGAAAGACTGAGACCACCGCCTCGGGAATGTCGGCAAAGGCCCGTCGCAGCCGCCGGGCGATCGCGCCGGCTGACTGGTCCGGATCGACCGCCCGGGCGGCGAACGGCTCGAGCAGCACGAACATCCCGCCGGCGTTGGAGAGGTTGGTGCTGGTGATCAGCGAATAGCCGGCCACCGAGATCGTGTGGGCGACGCCGGGCGTCGCCAGCACCTCCCGCTCGAGCCGCGCGACGACCGGCTCGGTCCGCTGCAAGCTCGCCCCGTCGGGCAGCTGGCAGTTGACAACGAGGTAGCCCTTGTCCTGCTCCGGGATGAACCCGAGCGGCACGCTCGTGAAGCCGACGTAGGTCAGGGCCATCAGCCCCAGGTAGCCCGCCACAACCACCATCGCGGCCCGCAGCAAGAGGCCGACGATGGTCCCGTAGGCTCCCGTCGTGACATCGAAGAAGAGGTTGAAAACCCGGAAAAAACCAGCCAGCGGCCCGCTGCCCCGGCCGCCAGGCTTGGCCGCCTCGGCATGGCCCTGGAAGAGCACGACGCAGAGGGCCGGGGCCAGCGAGAGTGAGACGACCGTCGAGATCACGGTGCTCGCCGCGATCGTCAGGGCGAACTGCCGGTAGAACTGCCCGCTGATCCCGGCGATGAAGGCGGTCGGCACGAAGACCGCCGCCAGCACGAGCGTCGTGGCGACGATCGGCCCGGTCACCTCCCGCATCGCCTTCTTCGTCGCCTCCCGGGCCGAGAGCCCCTCCCGGATCCACCGCTCGACGTTCTCGACCACGACGATCGCGTCGTCGACCACGATCCCGATCGCGAGCACCAGCCCGAACAGCGAGAGGTTGTTGAACGAGAAGCCCAGCAGCCGCATCACCGCGAAGGTGCCGACCAGCGAGACCGGCACCGCCGCCATCGGCACGAGCGTCGCCCGCCACTGCTGGAGGAAGACGAGCACCACCACGAAGACGAGCACCGTCGCCTCGAAGAGCGTCTTGATGACCTCCCGGATCGACTCGTCGACGAAGACGGTCGTGTCGTAATGAATCCGGTATTCGAGCCCCTCCGGAAACCGCTCGGCCAGCCGGTCCATCTCCTCCCGCACCCGCCGAGCGGTGGCCAGGGCGTTGGAGCCGGGCAGCTGGAAGACGGCGATCGTGACGCTCTCGGCGGCGTCGAGCCAGCTCGTCATGTCGGCGTTCTTGGCCCCCAGCTCGACCCGGGCCACGTCGGCCAGCCGCACGATCCGGCCGGCCCGCCCCCCGGTCTCGCCGGCCCGCTGGCCCGGCTCCGACTTGACGATCACCTTCCCGAAGGCCGCCGCGTCGGGCAGCCGGCCGAGCGTGGTCACCGGCACCTGAAAGTCGATCTGGCCGGCGGAGGGCTCCTGGCCGAGCTGCCCCGAGGCGACCTGCACGTTCTGCTCGCGGAGGGCTCGGACGACATCCGCCGCCGCCAGGCCGCGGGCGGCCAGGGCGTCGGGATCGAGCCAGACCCGCATCGCGTAGTCGCGGGCGCCCAGGAAGGCGACGTCCCCGACGCCGTCGAGCCGCGCCAGGGCGTCCCTCACCTGGATCAGGGCGTAGTTGCTCAGGTAGAGCAGATCGAAGCGGCCGTCGGGTGAGATCAGATTGACGCACAGGAGGATGCTCGGCGACTTCTTCTTCGTCGTCACCCCCTGCCGCTTGACGTCGTCGGGCAGTTTGGCGAGGGCCACCGCGACGCGGTTCTGGGTGAGCACCTGGGCCTGGTCGATATCGGTGCCGAGGTTG
Source organism: Planctomycetota bacterium (assembly GCA_027592945.1). Classification (GTDB taxonomy): domain Bacteria; phylum Planctomycetota; class Planctomycetia; order Pirellulales; family UBA1268; genus QWPN01. The sequence continues at coordinate 5,880 of JAQCJP010000136.1, read as the reverse complement.
AAAGTGACGTCGATGACGGATTGGCCATCAGTGGTGCTCTTGGAGGCCATGAACAGCATGTCTTCGACGCCGTTGACCTCCTGCTCGATCGGCGTGGTGACGGTGTCGGCCACCACCTGGGCTCCCGCCCCGGGGTAGACCGTCTGGATCGAGACGGTGGGGGGCACGATCTCGGGATACTGGGCCACCGGCATCCCGATCAGCGCCACGCCGCCGACGATCAGGATCACGATCGAGACGACCGTGGCGAAGATGGGGCGGTCGATGAAGAACTGGCTCATCAGAATGTTCCGCTCGCCGGGCTGGAGGAGCCGGGGTTGCCCGTGCCGTGTCGCCCGGATGTTCGCTGCGGGCATCCTGCCCTCCGCTCACTCCGTGCTGGCTCCCTCCCGCCGTCCGTGTTTCCGCTCGCCAGCAAGGCCGGCTCCACGGCACGGGCAACCCCTTCTGACCGCCAAAACGCCGAACCGAGAAGAAGAGTTGCCATGGTCTTCGCGCCGCTGCCGTGTCGCCCTACTCAAGCGAGCCGGCCGGATCGCGGCCCTCCTCCACCGGCCGCACGAGCCCTCCCTCGCGGGCCTTCTGGATCCCCTCGATGACGATCCGCTCGTCACCCTCGAGGCCCCTGGCGATCACCCGCAGGTCGCCGTCGAGGATGCCCGGCTCGACCGTGCGGTGCTCGACGCGGTCGTCGGGGCCGACCACGCAGACGTAGCGGCGGCCCTGGTCGATCCCGATCGCCCGGTCGGGCACGAGCAGCGACGGCTGGGGATCGCCGAAGGGCAGCCGGACCCGCACGAACATCCCGGGCACGACCAACTCGTCGGCGTTGGCCAGTTCGGCCCGGCAGCGGATTGTGCCGGTCGAGGCCTCGGCCGCCACATCGACGAAGTCGAGCACGCCCCGCCGCGGAAAGCCCTCGTCAGCGACGAGGGCCACCTCGACGGGAATCCCCAGCTCCTTGATGTTTCGCCACTCGACCGGCGGGGCATCGGGCTGGCCGGTAGCCTCGGCCCTGGCCGCCAGCGCCTGGGCCCGCGACCGCAGGACCGACCGCTCGTCGGCCTCGAAGTAGACATAGACCGGTTTGATGCTCACGACGGTCGTCAGCGGCCGGCTGCCGGTGGAGTCAGCCGTGACGAGGTCGCCGGCGTTGACGTTGCGGGCCGAGATTCGACCGTCGAGCGGCGAAACGAGCGAGCAGAACTCGAGGTCGAGGCTTGCCTGGGCGAGGGTCGCCTGGGCCTTCTCGAGCATCGCCCGCGACATGTCCCGCTTGGCCACCATGATCTCGTACTGCTCGCGGGTGATCACGTTCCTGGGAACGAGCGGGGCGTTGCGGCTCACCTCCCGCTCGAGTTCGGCCAGTTCCGCCGCCTGCTTGTCGACCTCGGCCGCCGCCTGGTCGCGGGCGATCTGGTAAGGCCGCTGGTCGATCGTGAAGAGCGGCTTTCCGCGGCTCACCCGCTGGCCGTCGATGAAGTGGACGTCGGTGACAAAGCCCGCCACCCGGGCCCGGATGTCGACCTCCTCGACCGCCGCGGCGTTGCCGGTGAAGACGACATACTCGGTCACGTCCCGGGCCACGGGCCTGGCCACGCGAACCTGCGGCGGCGGCAGCTCGACCAGCGGCGGCGGCGGCCGACCGCAGCCCAGCGCCGCCAGCATCAGCACGATGCCACCTGGCACCGCCCGCCTCGGCAGCCTGCTCTCACGGGTCACCTGGCATCTCATGATCACTGGATCCTCCGTCCCCTAAGCGTACCCTCGTCGGGTGATTTCTTGGAAAAGAACGCCTGCCGCAGGTACGCTCTGGAGATGAGGTGAGCGGCATTCGAGAGCAGGATGAGCAACGAACATGAACACCAACTTGACGAACCTCTGGATCGCCGTCGCCTGTCTTTCGGCCGCCGCCAGTTGCTCGTGGGCGGCAGCGGCCGAAGGCCGAACGATCGCCATCACCGCCGACACCCCAGCCCTGGAGGTCTCCCGCTATTTCTCGATGTATGCCCACGGGCCGACGAAGAAGTTCTATCGGGTGCCGGAGGCCGGCAGTGTCGTGGTCGTAACCGCCGGTGACACCACGCCTGACGCCTCGGCAACGATCCACATCTTCCCCGAGGCGACGAGCCCCAAGGCCGTCGACAAGTGGATCAATAACCGCCACTCCGACGCCCTCTACCCCGATGCCGCGAAACCGGAGCGAGCAATCGATATCCCGGCCGAAAGGTTCCATGCCACGGCCAGCGATCCGCTCGACCATGAGGTCGGCCCCAACGGAGACGAATACGACCGGGTGCGAATCGACTTCACGATTGACGGCTTTCAGGATGGCGACGTAACCGTCAAACCCTCCACGGGCAGCCTCGACGCATTCCTGCGCACCAAGGACCTCCCGCAACGCCGCTGAACCGAGGTCCTGGGCACGGAGCAATCCGGCCCGCGGAGAAGTGGCCTGCGTCACCGCACCTTGCGGAAGTGGAGCAGTTCACCGTCGCCGACGGCGACGTCGTCGATGCTCCGCTCGAGCGTCTGCATCGTGCAGCGGTTGTCGCCGGCCGGGGTGAGCAGCTGCGTCCAGCGGGCCACCCGGCCGCCGGCGCGGTCCGCCGGAGCCCCGACGAACCGCTTGCGGAGCGGCGTGCCGGCGGATTCGACCACGCCTTCGCCGAAGGCTCCGGTGGAGTCGAACACCCAGCAGCGGACCAGGCCGGTGCCGCGGTCGGCATGGATGACCTCCAGGGCCTCGATCGGATCGCCATTGGCCGGCCGGATCCGGGTGCGGCCGACGATGCAGTAGGGACCGAGCGGCTGCTCGTAGATCGTCTCGATGGTGGTCCGCGAGCCATCCTTGCCGCGGGCGGTCTCGGCGGTCCAGGTGCCCAGCATCCAGGCCAGATCATCGAGGGCAGTCGAGTGCTCGGGAACCACGACCGACTCGGCCAATCGCCAGGTGTCGCCCTCGCGGACCCGCAGGCTCGTGAACCGGGACCGCACCTGCCTGCCGCCGGGCTGCGGCGTGAACTTCACAACCCCTGAGACGCGGGCCAGCGGCTCGGCAAGCATCTCGACGCCGGTAACCTCGATCTCCATGACCGCGGCGGGATGGCGCTCCCGCCAGCTGCGGAGCGAAGCGATGATGGCGGCCCGTCCCTCGAGGTCGAGGCTGCCTTCGACGAGCGTGGCCCGCTCGGTCCACTGGTCGGCCAGGGCGACGTAATCGCTGGTGTTGAACGCCTTGACGTAGGCGGCGGACGCTTGCTGGATCGCGGTCGTCGGATCGGTCCCCTCGGCCGCCCTGACTCGCTGCAGGCCGCTCGCGAGGCCCGCTTCCGCCAGAATCCCGATCGCGACCAGCCCCAGTGCCACCCGGCGAGCCCAGTGGCTTACCCCCATCAAACCTGCCTGCATGACTGCTCCTTGGAAAATCGCTGACGAGTGACAAACGCTGAGCGGGACGAGCTGAGTCGGCGTGGCGGCTTGACGCCCGGCTCACGAGCCGGCGGCTCCGGCTGGCTGAGCCGGCGCCGGTTTGGCAGGAGCGGCCGGCTTCGCAGGGGCCGGTTTCGCGGGGGCAGCGGTGTCGACCGTGCCGGCAAACCGCCCGGTGCGGTAGCCCTGCGTAGCCCCGCCATCGAGCGGCAGATCGGAGCCGTCAAGGCGTCCGCCACCATCGAGCGGAACGGCCGCCACCCCGAAGCCACGGCCGTCCAGGCCGCCGCCGAGGCCTTTGTTCAGCCCTGCATCCTGGGGAATCTTCACGCCGCCGCCGAAGTCGTGCGGACCACGGAAGCCGTCTCGCCAGGAGTTGGCATCCCGAATCTGCTGGGCCCGCCAACGGGAGGCGTAGCCGTAGCCATGTCCGCCGCCATGCCCGTGGGCAAGGGCGGCCGGAGGCAACGGCATCGCCGAAGCAATGAGACCAGCCAGGCAGACCGCTCGGCGGAGCCAAGCAAAACTGCCTCCGGCAGGCTGAAGACCAGACAGAGCCACGCCAAAACTCCTCTCGAGAACGACCCGCATTTCACCGCGGCCAGGCTCGGGTTTCGCCCGACAAACTCCGCCGAGACTGCCTGCTCGCAGCCCGCAGGCCCGCGGTCGCAATATACACCGCATTCGGAACGCGTGCGGCCCACCCACCCCCTCCTAAGCGGGAGTGCCGCCGGGCGGTTCGTTCCGGCCGCACCGCGTCTGCCGAGCCGGCCGGCCGGACCTGAGAAGTTGCGGACGACCGGTCTTCGGAACCGATTCTCCACAGCGGCCGGCTTTCCGCCAGAGGATTTTCACCGATGCGTCTCGACGCCCGTGCTGTTGTTCTGGCCGTTTCCCTCGCAGCGACCGTCATGCCCTCGGCCGCAGATGCGTCGGAGCGGCGTTTTGACCCCCGTGTCGTCGTGGTGGGGGAGGCCCGCGAGCAGCTCAAGGCTGTGCCGATCACCCAACGGCCCTACCGCCCGCTGCACGTTTACGGAAACACCGTTCGCCGTCGCCATCAAAGGGCGGTTTCACCCGCCATGCGGCGTCCGAGCGGGCGGTAAGCCCGATCTTGTTCGAGAAAAATCGGCGTTGCGTGGGGCAGGCGGCCCTGCCACTCTCCGTCTGCCGGCAGACCAGGGAAGGTCTGCCGTTTCCGCAGGGATGCCATTGTGATGCGCACGCTCGTTTTGCTCGGTCTGGTCGTTGGCGGCCTCATCGTCGCCGGTGCCGTTCATATTTCGCAGAACAACGGTCAGATCGAGGTCTCGATCGACAAGCAGAAGGTCTCCGACGTTGCCGGCAAGGTTGCCACCGAAGGCGAGGAGATCATCCGCCGGGCCGCCAGCCAGGCCGGCAATCGGACGAAATAGACCTCGCGCTGTTCCCGTTGCGGAGTGACGTGGCTCCCTGGGCAGCTCACGAGACGACGTCGGTCCCGGTATCGGGTAGCCGGAAGGCCGGCGCTTGGCCCAGGAACGCCAGCGGGTTCTCGAGGCTGATCTTGGTGGCCAGGCCGGCCGCATGGCCCCGTCGTCGCATCTCGACGTGGCAGCGGGGCACGGAGAGCGGGTCGCTCGGCCCCCAGTCACCGGCCGAGTTGATCCAGATCCGCTCGTTCCCGAAGCACTCGATGATGTCGACCGCCCGCTGCGGCGTGCACTTGCTGTCGGGATAGAGCGTCATGCCCGCCCAGAAGCCGCGGTCGAGCACGGCGGCGACGGTATGCTCCTCGACGTGATCGATGAGCACGCGGCCGGGATCGACCCCGCCGCTGGCCAGGGCATCCATGATCAGCTGTGTGCCCTTGAGCTTGTCTTCGAGGTGCGGCGTATGCACGAGGATCAGCCGATCGTGCCGCCTGGCGAGGTCGATCTGCTCCTCGAGGATCACCAGCTCGTTGCGGCTGTTCTTGTTGAGGCCGATCTCGCCGATGCCCAGGACGTTGGGCCGATCGAGAAACTCCGGGATCAGGGCCATCACCTCCCGGGCGAAGCCGGGGTCTTCCGCCTCCTTGGGGTTGATGCACAGCCAGCAGTAGTGATCGATGCCGTAGCGGGCCGCCCGCTTCGGCTCGGTCTCGGTCAGCTGCCGGAAGTAATCGGCGAAGCCGGCCGGCGAGGAGCGGTCGAAGCCGGCCCAGAAGGCGGGCTCGGTGACGGCGATGCAGCCGGCCTCGGCCATCCGCGCGTAGTCGTCGGTGGTCCGGCTGACCATGTGGATGTGGGGGTCGATGTAGGGCATGAGAGGGCTGCGGTCGGTCGACAGGGGGAGCGGTGATTAGTAGTCGGTGCCGGGATCGGCCCCGAGGGCGCCCTGGGTGTGGGCCACGGGGATCGGCTGCGTCGAGTGATCGCTGAGGAGTTCCAGAACTCGGCGGACCCGGTCCCCCTCGCCATCGAGCAG
>JAQCJP010000135.1 GCA_027592945.1 Planctomycetota bacterium | reverse complement strand
GCCGCTACTCTAGCCAGCCCCGACGCATCTTTGCGGCGGGCCGCGGTGGCCCAACTCTTCCGGGCGGGCGTCGCTGCCCTGCCGGCCGTCGTGCCGCTGCTTGATCCCTCGGTCCCCGCCAGCCGGCAGCAGGAACTCGCGGCCGGCTTGGTTGCCCAGTTGGGCCCGCCAGCCCGCCAGCCGCTGCTGGACTGGCTCGGCAACGGTGCCCCGCAGGACTGGGGTGCCGTGATCGAAGCCCTTGCGGTCAGCGGGGCCGACGACATCGCCGCCTTCCTGCTGCCGATCGCCCTCGTCGACGACGCTCCCGAGGCAGCCCGCGAGGCTGCCCGCCGCTGGTTCGAGCAGCGGGCGGAGGGCCGAGTGGGCGGTCAGGCCGCCGCCCTGCCGGGCCGCCGGATCGCGATCGGCGGGCTGGCTTCCAGACTCGACCGACTGCTCACGCCGGCCGGGCTGCCGGAGGTCGATCACTTGCTGCTTGAGCCAGTCACCGATCCGGCGGAAGCTCCGGCGGCGTTCGGGGGCAGCGTCAGCGGGACGGTGGAGCGGCGATTCTGGAATCCTGCAGCGCGGGCTTTTGAGGCCGTCGACGTCTCGCCACGAATGGCGCGGGCCCGCGAGGCGATGCATATCGCCCGCGACCTGCAGGCCCTCGATGTCGATGACGCGGAGGTGATCGATCTCGTCCTGCTCGCCCAGGTCGAGACGCTCCTGGTGACCGGCGGCGATCCGACCACGGTGCTTGCGCGGCTCGAACCGGCGCAGATTCGCAAGGCCCTCGAGGGGCCTGGCGGCTTTGCCGTCGAGCAGGCGGGGCGGATCTTTGATCAGGCCGTCGAGCGGGGCATGTGGCAGGCAGCCGCCGCGGTCGCTCAAGGTCTTGTGCCGGCCGACGGCGGCGTCACCGCGGCTGCCGGTCAGCCGGCAACGCTGCCGCCGGGCGTTCGCGATTCGCTGGTGCGAGCGCTGGCCGTGCCCGATGCAGCCCTCCAGTTTGACACCGCCCGGACCCTCGCCCTGGCTGCTGGGCAGCCACCCTACCGGGGCTCGAGTCGCGTCCTCGAGACGCTCCTCTACGCGGCCACATCGACCGGCCTCGACCGGGCCGTCGTCGCCCATTCCGATCTCGAGGCGGCCCAGGAACTCACCGCTGGGCTGTCCCGCTTCGGCTACGTGGCGACCCGCGTGGCTACCGGGCGGCAGGCGATCTTCGCCGCCCGCGGCTCAGCCGACACGGTGCTCGTGCTTTTGGCGGCGAGGCTTTCCAAACCGACCGCGGTCGAGACGACGCAACTCCTCCAGGAGCAGGGGCTGGGCGACATTCCGGCGGTGCTCGTGGTGATCGACCCGCTCGATGACGACGGCCGCGGGAAGTATCTCACCCGCCAGATTCTCACCTTCTGCGATTTCGACAAGGTCGGCCTGATCGACCGGCTGGAGAGTCTCTTCCAGCCGCGGCTCGATCCCGAGACTGGCGAGCAGATCGGAGCGGCCCGGTTTCCCGATCTGCTGGCCCAGGCCGCCGGCCCTGCCGCCGTCGATCCCGCCACCCGCAACGCGGCCGCGTCGGTACGGCTGGCCCGGGCCCGCGAGGCGCTCACCCTTCTCGGCCGGCTCGGCCGGCAGGGCTGGGACGTCTCTCCGAGCCTGGAAACGGCCCGCCAGGCCCTCCTGATCCAGGAACTCTACGCCCCGGCCGCGTCGCTTTTGGCGGTGATCGGCCGGCCGGCCGCCCAGGTGGCCCTCGAACAGGAGGTCTCCCGCGGCGATCTCCCTGAGCCCGCCTTGCTGATCGCCAGAAGTGCCTTTGAGGCAAGTATCGAGCGGTGGGGAATCCTCCTCGACAGCCGCCAGATGCTCGCCGTCTACGCAAGGTACAATCAGGCTGCCGACGACGCGGCCCGCCGTGCCACCGGCGACATCCTGGATGTGCTGGAGGCGGCGGGCAGGAAGAACCCTATTTCCCCCGCCGATGCTCCGCTCCTCCGACCCTGACGGCGATCACCCGCCGACCGGCCCGCTGGCCGGCCTGATCGGCGGCTCTCCGGCGATGCTGGAGGTCTATGCCACGACCAGGCGAGTGGCGGCCTCCAACGCGTCGGTGCTTCTGCTGGGCGAGACCGGCACTGGCAAGGAACTGATCGCCAAGGCGATCCACGAGCTCTCCCCGCGGGGCAGCGGGCCGTTCGTCCGGGTCAACTGCGGGGCGCTCTCCGAGAGCCTGCTCGAGAGCGAACTCTTCGGCCATGTCCGCGGAGCCTTTACCGGCGCCGTGGCCAACCGGGCCGGCCGCTTCGAGGCGGCCCACACCGGCACGATCTTCCTCGACGAGATCAACTCGACGACCCCCAAACTTCAGGTCAAGCTCCTGCGGGTGCTTCAGGAGCGTGAGTTCGAGCGGGTGGGCGACACCGAGACGATCCGGGTCGACACACGCGTGATCGCGGCGAGCAACCGCGATCTGCTCGACGAGGTGGCCAAGGAGGCCTTCCGCGAGGATCTCTACTACCGTCTCAACGTCGTCCCGATCGTCCTGCCGCCCTTGCGGGCTCGCCGGGATGACATCCCGCTGTTGGTGAGCCACTTCCTCGAGTTCTACAACGAGCAGAACGACCGCTACGTCGTTCACATCCACAAAGATGCCGCCGAAGCGATCGTCCGCTACCACTGGCCGGGCAACGTTCGCGAGCTGCAAAACGTCGTCGAGCGGTGCGTGGTGATGGCCCCGGGCGACGAGATCACCTGCGATCTCTTGCCGCCCACGATCCGGGGCGGCCGTGACACCTCCGCCATGCCGGGCCGCGGCGGCGATCTCGACAGCCTCGCCCGCGAGCTCGTCGAGCAGGGCGTGGCCACCGCGCCGGCCGATGACGACAACCTCTTCGACCGGGTCGTCAGCCGGGTGGAGCGGGAGCTGATCGCCCAGATGCTCGCCGCCTGCGGCGGCGTCCAGCTCAAGGCGGCCGCCCGGCTGGGAATCAACCGCAACACGCTCCGCAAGAAGCTCCTCGAGCACGGCCTCGACGAGGGAGAGTCACCGTGAGCAGCAGGCGGGTCGCCTGCAGCGTGTTGCTCGTGCTGGCGAGCCTGCCGGCGGCGGCCCACCGACTGGGGTGAGCTCGTGCAAGCCCATGATGACCGGACCTCTTTCAGCCCCAACCGCGGCACCCGGATTCTCTCAAAAGACCTGGCTCAGGATTTGAGGAGGGGGTCATCGCCTGGTCGAGGCAGTGATGTCGGGAGTGACTAAATCAGCCGCCGAAACTCCGCCGGAGTGAGTCCGGCGTCTCTGACAATACCGCCCATTGTGAAGGCGTTGATCGGGTTGTGGCGAGGAATGGTCAGAAGCCGCTCGCCATCAGTCATGATCGTGTGCTTTCCTTCTCGCAGCACACGGAAGCCGGCTTTCTGGAGGGCCCGGATTGCCTGGAGGTGATGCACGCCAGCAATCTTGGGCATGACCTTGGCTCACACAGACACGGTGACAGTCCGAACGTCCTCTTCGCAGAGCAGTTCGTTGCGAGCTGCAAGGTACTCCTCGATGGCAATGCGAATATTGGCGAGGGCCTCTTCTTCTGTAGCGCCTTGAGACCAGCAACCAGGGAGAGCTGGGCAGCCGACGGCAAAGCCCTCTTCAGAATGCTTGAGAATGACTGGATAATCGATGCTCATCTGGTTGACTCGAGGAAGTTATCGAGAAGCCTGCCGCCCGAAGACTTCCTCGGTTCAATCCGGTCGATTTCGCGACCCTGCAGGAGTCACTGGTTCCGGATGGCGAGACGGCGAAGCACCTAACAAAAGTGTACGGGAGTGCACTTTTTCGTCAAGCAATCCTCCGTCCGTCGTTTCCGGTGCCGCGTACTGCGGGAGTGTGCCCTGCCGGATTCGGAAAGCCTCCGCACCGACGGTACGAAAAACATCACTTCAGGGGGACGCCGCTCATCAGGTCGGTCATCGTCGCGGAAGCGTCATTGGCCGGGCTGTCCTTCGGATACACTCCGTTTCCATGCCGCCTCCAGCCATCCTGCCACGCGCGACTGCTGCTGATGTCGCAGCCCGTCTGCGTGTGCTGCGGCACGCGGGGGCTGTTCGTCTCGACGCGACCGAGTCGGCCGCGATCGCCGCAGCGGTTGATGGAGTGCGGGCTGAGCGGATCGATCTCTTCGGCTCGCGAACGGATCCGCGAGCCCGCGGAGGCGACGTCGATCTGCTGGTTTTCACAGATGAGCCACCACTGGCTATCAGCCGGCAGATCAGCTGCCGATTCTTCGCCCGATGTGAAGAGCGAATCGACGTTGTTGTGCTCAATCCTGATACCACCGATGTCGCCCAGCGGGCTTTTCTCAGATCGCTCACACGGGTGCCGCTGACATGACCACCGATCCGCTGCTTGTCGAATCTGCTTCGAAACTCCGAGCAGCCCTCGGGTTACTGTTCGCCTCCGAAGAAACGTATCAGGCGTTTGAGCCTGGCCGGCCCTACTCCCCCAAGGAGCGCGAACCCTACGACGCGCTGTCAGATCGCTTCTTGCGGGCGTTTGAGTCGTCGCTGAAGTTCTTCCGCACGTGGGAGCGGGTGCAGGAAGCGGCTCTCTCAGAAACCTTTCGTGACATGCTGCTACGGATGGAAAAACTTCGGCTGATCTCATCACACGAGTGCTGGATCGCACTGCGAGACCTGAGAAACCGAGTGGTGCACGACTATCTTCCTGTAGAACTTGCGTCCTTGTACGGTCTGATCATCGAGGAAGCCGTGCCGGAGATGCGTCGGCTGCAGGCAGCCGTTCTTGAACGGATCGAAACCTCGAAAGACTGAGCGGGCTGGCCCCCGCAATCCGGTATTGCGGCCGGCCGGCTGTTCCGCATCGCTTATATTGAATGCGGGCACTGCCCCCAACGCCTGCCTGAAGGAACCTTCCTCTGATGTTGATCTCAAGCCCAGTTGTCAAAGTTTCTCAACCTGCCGTTTGCGGCTGGTTGCTGACGGCTCTCCTTGCGGCTGTCGCCCAGGCAGCCGAAGCCCCAGTTGGTCGCTGGGTCTCGCGGCTTGACCAACTCAACCTTCAGATCCGGCCCGATGGCTCCTTCGTGATCATGATGCCCGAAGGAAAACGGCCCCCAGTCAAGGGCCGCTGGGAAGAGGAGGATGGCATTATCACCTTTCGGAACTCGCCGACTGCCCCAGTCTGCGGGGATGAACCGGGCCGATACAGGTGGAAGCGAGGTGCGTCCGGGAGCATGCATTTTGAACTCCTCAACGATACATGTCAGCCGCGGATGACGCACATGAAGCATCCGTTCGATCCGGCTCCAGCACTCCAACAGACCGAATAGCCGCTGCTTGGGTCACGACCGCGGTCTGCAGGACGGCTGCATGGGCGGCGGCTCGTGGAGCGCTCGTGAGAGCCGCCTCCGATCCTACAAAGTGGTGTTTTCTACCTTGGGCATGACCTTGTCTCACACAGACACGGTGACAGTCCGAACGTCCTCTTAGCAGAGCAGTTCGTTGCGAGCTGCAAGGCACTCCTCGATGGCAATACGAATAGTGGCGAGGGCCTCTTCTTCTGTATCGCCTTGAGACCAGCAACCAGGGAGAGCTGGGCAGCCGACGGCAAGAAAAACATCACTTCAGGGGGGCGCCGCTCATCACGTTGGTAAATAGTTGCGGAAGTGCCATTGGCCGGGCTATCTTTCGAACGTTCCGAGTCCATTAGAGTCCAACTGCCGCCAGAGTCCGGCTGCCACGCAGCGAGCGGAAAAACGGTTCACGACGAACCGTCGGCAAGGGCAACCTCATCCGCAGACGAGTTACTCATCCATGAAGAACGAGAAAAACGCCACCCTTTTTCGCAGCAATCGGGCCTCCGGAATTTCGAAGCTGATTCGCCGCACGGCCCGGGGACTGGTGGCCGCCGGCGTGCTTCTCGGCCTGCCGTGTTCTGTGCTGCACGCGGAGGTCGTGATCAGCAACCTTCCCAACACCGTGACCGGCGGCTCGACCGTGAGCAACGGCACATGGAAGGCAATCCTGTTCACCACCGGATCAAGCCCCACGCAGCTCGCCTCGGTTGTCGTGGGCCTCAATCCGCCCACGGGCGCGACGCCGCCGATCACGCCTAACGTCAAGGTCTCCCTGTTCTCGGTGGCGGGGGGCGCCCCCGCTGCGGAACTCACCACGACGGGCCTTGTCTCGGTGGACATGCAGGCCACGCAGGGGCTCTACACCTTTTTCGATGCCAGCCCGTTCAGCCTGGCAGCCAGCACTTCGTACGCCCTGGTGGTCTCCTCCGACGCCTCGGGGATCAAGTGGGGCCGCAATCAGAACACGACGCCTACCGCATCGAGCGGCTTCCAGTACGACGGGTTTCGGCAGTCACTGGACGGCGGCGGAACGTGGTCGAGCGCGTCGATCAGTACGGACAACGCGGTTGCGATCGATGTCGTGCCGGAGCCGGCAGCCGTGCTCCTCTTCGGCATAGGGGCCGTCGGAGGCTTGGGAATCTTCGTCGGTCGCACGACGTGCGGTCGGTTCACGAGCCGCGATTCAGGCCGGTGATTCAGCCAGAGACCAGCCCGTCCTCGGCCATGTCGCGGGCGTGGTAGCTCGACCGCACCAGCGGCCCGCTGGCCACCTTGCGAAAGCCCATCCCGCGGGCGAGGTCGCCGAGTTCGTCGAACTCCTCCGGCGGCACGTATCGCTCGACGGCAAGCGAGTCGGCAGTCGGCTGGAGGTATTGGCCGAGCGTCAGATAGTCGACGCCGTGGTCGAGCAGATCGGCGAAGACATCGAGCAGCTCCTCGCGGGTCTCGCCGAGGCCGAGCATCAGGCCGCTCTTCGTCTTCACGTCGGGCATCAAACGCTTGGCCCGGGCGAGCAACTCGAGCGTCCAGGCGTAGACGCTCTTGCGGCCGCGGACGGCCCGGTAGAGCCGGGGCACGGTCTCGGTGTTGTGGTTGAAGACCTCGGGGCGGGAATCCATCAGGGTTTCGAGGGCCCCCTCCTTGCCGAGGAAGTCGGGCACGAGCACCTCGATCGTCGCCCCCGTCGCTGCCCGGACCGCCTCGACCGTCCGCCGGAAGTGCTCGGCCCCGCCGTCGGCGAGGTCGTCGCGGGTGACGCTTGTGATCACGACGTGCGCCAGGCCGAGCCGGCGGGCCGCCTCGGCCACCCGCTCGGGCTCGTCGGCCTCGAGGTCTTCGGTCTTGCCGCGGGGCACGCTGCAGAAGCCGCAGGGGCGGGTGCAGACGTTGCCGAGGATCATGAAGGTGGCCGTCCGCTGCGACCAGCACTCCAGCCGGTTGGGGCATTTGGCCGACGAGCAGACCGTCTCCAGGCCGAGTTCGGCGACGAGCGCCGCCGTCTCGCCGTGGCCACCGCCGGGAGCGAGGTTTTGCCGCAGCCAGGGAGGCAGGCGGCGGACCGGAGGCGGGGGAGCCGGCTCGTCGAGTGAGACGATCGGCAGCGGGACGGTTGGAAGACTCGGGCTATCCGACATGACTGACACACTCGGGGTGGGCGGGGCCGGCGGCCGACCGCGGCAGCGGGAACCCCGACTGGATGTGGGTCTGTTCGAAGCCGAAGGCATCGGCCAGATGCTGAATGACCGCAGTGCGGGCGTCTTGCAGGCGGGCCCTTCGCTGGATGTCGGCCTCGATCGAGCCCATCGACACAGGCTCGAGCCCGCCGTCGGCGGTCGGCCGCCTGACTGCCACGACCCGGTGATGCAGCTCAAGCGGCGGCGAGACGTTCAAGAAGCCCCCGTGGGCGACCACCCCGCGACGCACCGCCATCCCGACGGCGGCCACGAGCCCCGTGCGACCGAAGATGCCAGGCACGCCAGGATGCCGAACCGCCGCCCCCTTCAGCGAGCGGACCACCGCGGCCAGGCCGGTCTCAAACCGCTCCAGGCAGCTGCCGACGTCGTGGGGCGGAAGCCCGAGGTCGGCAAGGCTCGCAAACAGCGAGACGCCGACCTGCCCCGGTCCGTGGAGCACCGCCCCGCCGCCGCGGCCGGTGAACCGCAGCGGCAGCTGCCGGGAGGCGAGTTCGTCGTCGTCGATTGCCACATCGGCCCGAGAGCCGAGCCGGCCGATCGTGATCGACGGGGCAGGCTCGAAGACGACGAGCGTGGGATTGCGACCGCCGGCGGCTGCCGCTTCGCCTGCCAGGCATTCGGCCATCCTCGCGTAGTCCGCCTGGTCGATCCGGCCGGCCAGCCAGGCAGAGAGCGGTCGCGAGGGCGGCGGTCTTGCAGGTGGTGAGGATGGCGGCATGAATGTCGCGACAGGCAGGAGAGCGGGGGAAAACGGTCTTTGAACGGATGCTGGGGCGTTGGTTGGGTTCCTTGTATGATAGGCGATCGAGGCGGAGCGTTTGGCGGGCCGGTATCGGCGTCAGGCGGGGTTGCCTCCTGCCCGCCCAGTTTCCCGCCGCAGCCGCCCAGTCATGGCTTCGATCCGCTCCCCCCTCGGGCTCCTGCTCTGCCTGTTCGCGTTGGCTACCGGGCCTGCGCTGTTCGGCAACTGATCCCCACCAGCCGGTTCAGGCTGGCGGCATCGCGTAGTCGTCAAGCAGCGACTCGATCCGGCGGCAGACCTCGGCCATCTCGTCGGCGTCGGGCAGGAGCGTGACCCGGAAGTGGTCGCGGTAGGGCACGTTGAAGCTCGACCCCGGCGCCACCAAGACATGCTTCCGCTCGAGGAGATCGAGGGCGAAGGCCTGGTCGTCGAAGCCCGCCACGCCGCCCGGCAGCCGCTCGGCGAGCACCTTCACAAAGCCATACATCGCCCCCGCCGGCGGCGGCTCGAGCGAGAGCCAGCGGCTGTTGGCGACTGCGTTGAGGAGCGCCTGCCGGGTGCCGTGGAGCCGCCCGCCGGGCCGTGTCAGTTCGAAGATCGACTGGTGGCCGCCAAGGGCCGTCTGCACGGCGAACTGCCCCGGCACGTTCGAGCAGAGCCGCAGCGCCGCCAGGAGGTCGATCGCATGGATGTAGTCGCGGGCGTGCTCCCGCTCGCCGGAGAAGACGAGCCAGCCGACCCGCAGCCCGCAGGCCCGGTAGACCTTGCTGAGGCCCGAGAAGGTCAGGCAGAGCGAATGCCTGGCGAGCGTCGCCAGCGGCACGAACTCGGCCTCGTCGTAGAGCATCTCGTCGTAGATCTCGTCGGCGCAGAGCACGAGGTGCCGCCGCTCGGCGATGCCGGCCAGGCCCTCGAGCACCTCCCGCGGGTAGACCGCGCCGGTCGGGTTGTTCGGATTGATGACGACGATCGCCCGCGTCTTGTCGGTGACGAGCCGCTCGACCTCGGCCGGGTCGGGCACATAGCCCCGCTCGGGCCGGCAGGGATAGTGGACCGCCGTGGCCCCGTGGATCACCACGCTCGCCGTCCAGAGCGGGTAGTCGGGGCTTGGCACGAGCACCTCGTCGCCCGGATTGAGCAGGGCCCGCATCGCCAGCATGATCAGCTCGGAGACGCCGTTGCCGATGAAGACATCGTCGGCGGTGACATCCATCACCCCACGATTCTGCTGCTGCATGACCACCGCCTCGCGAGCCGGGAAGATGCCCTGCTGGTGCGAGTAGGGATCGGCCTGGTGGAGGTTCTCGACGATCGCCACCCGCATCGAGGCCGGCATCCGGAAGCCGAAGCCGCCGGGATTGCCGATGTTGAGCTTGATGATGTCGTGGCCTTCCCGCTCGAGCTGCTCCGCCCGGCGGGCGAGCGCCCCGCGGATCTCATACTTCACCTCGTGGAGGTGCTCGGAGGCGCGAAGGGGAGGAAGGCTCATCGGCGGCGGCTCGGCGGCGGGAAACCCTTAAGTTTAGACCGCAATCCGCCCTCGCGAACCCGTTTTCAGTGTGTCCTCGGGTTGGAAAAGGGTACAGGCACCTCGCTTCGCTCGGAGCCAGTCCCCTTTTCCATAAAAGCCCCCCGGCGCG
>JAQCJP010000134.1 GCA_027592945.1 Planctomycetota bacterium | reverse complement strand
GTGAGAGGAGATCGGCGTTGTGGAAGGGCTTGTCGAAACGGGGGGAGGCAGTGTGGATGACCCTGCCGCGGAGTTTCCTCACCGCCCGGCGATCCTGGCCGTCATCCGCGGCCACCCGCCGCTGTCGCTCGTACCGATCGGCGTAACGCAGGAACGTGCCGCCGAAATGCACCAGCATCCCCCAGAAGGCGAGCACACAGGCGACATAGGGCACCAGCCAGCCGGCGTTCTCCACCACCTGCAGGCCGGTCATCTCGGCGGTCGTGCCCCCGCCCAGGTCGACCTCCGAGTAGGTGCTCTGGTAGAAGGTCTCGCCGCGATACCGAACCGGATTGTTCATCCAGATGCGACCCTTCTGCTCGGCCCCGGTGGCCCGATCGGTGAAGGTGACATAGGACGAGTAGTCGCGGGGGGTTTCGCTCGCCGAGTAGTTGATCCGGCGGACATCGTCGAGCCGCACAGAGTAGGGCTTGTATTCGCGGCGGAACCGCAACTGCAGCCGCCAGGGCCGGCCGTCGGCATCGACGATGTCGCACTCGTTGCGGTCCGCTCCCGCGAAGACCTGGGACTGATCGTTGAGAAACTGACTGACGAGGTAGGTACCCAGTGAGCGGCCCGATTCGCGGTCGGCGAGGGCGACGTAGGCCGAGGCGATGTTGGTTCGCGACGAAGCGCCCCCTTCCGGCGGCCGCTCGCTGGCGATCCACTGCTCGCCCAGGCCGGTGGTCGCCGGGTTGGCGGCGTCGGAGTCTGCCCTGGCGACCGACGAGTTGGGGAAATAATCGACCACGCGAAGCGTGAAGGGGAGATCGTCAACCTCGATCGGCTCGCCTCCGGAGCGGGCCCGGAGCAGTCGCCCGGCGATCGCTGTCACGCCTTCGGTGTCCCCGCCGCTGGTGTCGATGACGGCCAGTTCCACCTCGTCGGTCCGGCAGGCGACGTTGGTTTCCCTCCCCTCGAGGATCGTCATCCGTTCCTCGATCTGGCGATCACCAAACACGAACTGCCCGACCATCAAGAGCCCGACGGCCAGATGGATCAGCACGTTGCCCCCTCTGGCTCCAAATACCATCACCAGGCCCGCCAGCAGGACGAGCGAGGCCACGCTCGATTGGATCAGCTGCCACATGATCCGGAGGCCGGGCTCGTTCATTCGCCAGGCCTCGCCTCCGACGATGGTCATCAGCGTGACGACCGCAACGACTACCGCCGTCAGACCGGCCACCCCGCGGGTCAGGCCGGTGCGGGCGGTCGCCGCGGCGACCGTGAGCCCCGCGGCCAGCAGGGCTCCGCCCGCCTGCACGAGCCCCCAGACCACGTCGTAGTCGAAGGGGGGGCGGCCCTGCAGCCCGTCAGCCTGATGGCCGCCAAGAATCACCGCCACCGTGATCAGCCCCCCCAGCAGCGAGACAAGCGTGCCCCAGACGAGCCGTTGGCCGCGGGCGGTGACATGAAATCGGGTCACCTTGGCGGCAATCAGGTTGATCAGAAGCACAAGGCCGATCGTCGCGCCGCCGGGAAAGGGGAACCAGCCCGTCAGGGATGACTCGCCGAAGATCGTCACGGGGAAAAAGTCGGACAAGGGGACGCGGGCAAGCCAACTGTTGAAATACTCCGCCTTCACCTCGGGCAGGTTTTTCTCATCCTGGGCCAGCGTGCCGACGAACAGCAGAAACACCGCCGCCAGGAACATCGTCACCGTGATCTTGAGCGAGCCGAGGGCCTTGAGGAGTTGCCAGCCCGCCGATCCGCCGGCCCGGCCGGTGCGGGTGTCGCTCCACAGGGTGTCATCCGATGACGGCAGCGCGGTTGCGGTGGCCATGAAAACGCTTCCTCTCACTCTGCCGCGTCCTGCCAGCGGATGCTCGATACCAGACGGGTGAAACTCTCTCGTGCCCGCCGGGCCGCGGCAGCGGGCCCTTGAAACTTCACGAACACCGCCGACGAGCCGTCAAGGGGAATCATGCCGGCGAGGATCGCGTCAGCGGATTCAGTGGTGGCCTGCTTGGCGTCGGCCTGCGCAGCAGCTTCGAGGAGTACGATCAGCCCCTCGGAGTCGCCCACCGGGACTCGTTCGGCGGCATCGAGCGCGGCGGATGTCCGGGCGGCCTTCGCGGCGGCCGACGCAGCCGGGTCGATCTGGCCCAACCAGCGGGCGACGTTGGCTTCCGGGCTGCCGGCGGCCCGAATGATCGTGACCTCCTGGGTTCCCAGCGGGTCGTCAAAGAGGAGCGTGGCCAGCCGCATGCCGGAGCGGCCGCGGTCGGTCCAGCCAGCCGGCGGGGTGTAGGTGATGGCCGGTACGACCCGGCCCGACACCCGAGCGGCAGGTGGTTCGGCGGTAGGCGGTTCTGCCGGCTTGGCCGCCTGGTACGAGCGGATGTCGCCAGGCCGGATCGCAGCGGGATCGGCACACCCCCCCGCAGCCATCACAAGGGCTGCCAGCCCCGCCAGGGCGGAACGCGTTGGAAGGCCGATGGCCGAATGACGTCGGCGGAGCATGGGAGGGTGTGCCGGCGGCACGCGTCTCGTCAGGCGGGTTGATGGAGGACCTCACGATTATAGGCCGCGGCTGCCCGCGGGCCGCCCTCGCCGCCCGGCCGGGACGAGAACGGCCCGGAATGCCGGCTCTGCCGTTCCTGCTGCTGGCTGCCAACGGGTTCCTGCCGCGGGGCCGCTTCGCCGCAGCGGCCCGACCTCACCAGCCGAATGTCTGGGCCAAAGCAGTAAGCAGCGGCGTCGAGAGGGGATTTCGATCGGGTGACTGAACCACCGCCAGCACATCGAACACAACCAGCCCGCCACCGAGCATCAGGAGTGTGCAGCAGATGAGTCCGACAACCTGCCAGATGCTGAAGGGCGGCGAACTCGGGACGAGATCGGCGGGGTCAAAGTCGTGCAGCGGAATGTCGACGGAACCGCTGGCGTCGTCGTACGACACGGACGGGGCATCCTCGACCGTGGCAAAAAAAGACGAGTCGCCGGTTTCCTCGGTCGCAATGACCACCGACGCACTTTCTTCGTCATCGACGCCCGCCCCCAACTCGAAGGCGTCGCCCGCCAGAGAGCCGCCTTCCAGGTCGTCGACGCCGCTGGCCTCCACCGCATCGCCCGCGGCAAGGTCGATGCCGGAGATGTCGATGCCATCGCCCTCCAACGACAGCCCGCTATCGATCGGGCCGGCGAGGGAATCGCCCATGCCGCTCGGACTGGAGAGACCGGCCACCGAGCCGCCCAGGTTCGAGAGGTCGATCGCCATGGTGCCCGAGTCGGCCGGCAGCGCGTCGATGCCGCTCGTTTCCGGCTGACCAACGGCCGGAAGCGAGGGAGACGAGGCCCCGATAATCGAGTCGAGAGCAAGGTCGTCCTCAAAGGCACCGCCGTCGGTCGGGGCACCGCCCTCTCCCTCCCGGACAATCGTCTGGGAGCCAGTGACAGCCGGCTCGCCGCCGTCTCCGCCGAAAATCGACTCCGCATCTTCCGGTTCGCCAAGGATGAGGTCATCGCTGCCGGGAGCGGATGGGGCTGCCGCCAGGGAGTCTCCGGCTCCTGATGCCGAGAGGTCCAGATCGAGGTCGAGATCGAGGTCGCCGCCGCTGCCCGGCCCGCCGCCGCCCAGGTCAGCCGCGACCCGCTCGATGTCGTCGACCTTGAACTTGATCGTCGCGCCGGCCCGCATCGGGAAGAGTTCCTTCCGGTCGACAAGGCGATTGACCTCGTCCACCGACACTCCCAGGCGTCGGGCCGCTTCCTCGAGTGACAGAAACTTTCCAGCCATGTCGTAACGCTGTGCCGCCGGGTGGTGAGGAGCGAGTGGCCAAGGCTCGACCAGTCCTCCTGGGGAGTCATCGACCTTCGCGACCTCCTATTCTACCGGCAACCGCCATCGCCGGCACGCTTCGCGCGGCCGACACAGGCGTTTCCGCCCGCACAGAACGATTTTCCCGCTTCACCGACTCCCGGCGGCCGGGGGAAGCTGGAGCATGTTGCGAAGGGTTTCGGGCTTGGGCTCCTGGGCGTTGAAGTCATCGAGCGTGAGATCCCAGCTCAAATCGCGACAACTCTTGAGGGTGAGCGTCCCCGCCGCCGCATCAACGTGGTACACGGCCGCGTGCCGGCCCTCCTCGTCGACCACGAGGAGGAGTCGTCTGCCCTCGTCGAGCGGGCTCTCGGAGATCCACAGCGGCCCGTGTCCCGAGGCTGCCGGCCGCTGCGCCGCCAGATCCGTTCGCTGCCAGCCGGCAACAGCGACGGCAATGAATGCCACCGCCAGCCAGAACGGCGCGGCAGCGAGGACGCGGGGCTTGCGAAGGGAAGAAAAGATGACCATCCGTGGTGCTCCGGAGTCACCGGCCGCGACGACCATGCCGTTTGCCGGGGGAAATCCCGTCCTCACGGCGGCGAACGGTATGGATGCCGGCCGGCCATCGCAAGGCCTTCCAGTCGACGGGGCATCTCACGGACAGGCCGGCCGCCCCGGCTCGCCCAGGTTGCGCAGGTTTCCGCTTCGTGGGGCTGGGTTGCCCGGCTTGGCCACCTGCCGCCCGTGTTTCGCCCTGCCGGATGTTTCTGTTCAATCGGTCGGGCAAGGCGTACCGATGGAAACGACAGAATCGTTCCACGGTGGCTGGAACGGCTCGCGTTCATCCGCTCGGAGGATTCCGCCGGTGTCGAAACTCAACGCCCTCTCCGCGGCACTGCTGCGATCTCCCCTGCTCTGGGGCGGTGCCCTCGCCTTCGCCTTCTTCGCGCTCGTGCACGGGGGGGTGGTCAACGATGCGACCGTCATCCGGTATCTGGCCGGCCACTGGGTCGAATATGCCGAGGTGACTCTGTTCTGCGTGGGCCTGGCGGCGCTCGTCCTGAGGGGGGCCGACGTGGCCAGGCAGCGGGGCCGGCTGCGGATGCCGCTGCTGGGGCCCGTTCCCGTTGGCGGGGAGGACCCCGCCGCCGCTGTCGAGCTTGCGGCCACCCTGCCCGCCGAGGACGGCTATCTGCCCCGTCGGCTTCGAGAGGCGCTCGACCTCGTGGTGCGGACCGGTTCGGCGGATGACCTCGAGGATCACCTCAAGTATCTCTCCGACATGGATGCCGCTCGGGCTGCTCAGGGATATGGCCTGGTCCGATTCATTGTCTGGGCGATCCCGATCATGGGCTTTCTCGGCACGGTGATCGGAATCACCGTCGCGATCGCCAATCTCTCGCCCACGCAGTTGGAAAACATTTCCGGAGTGGTTGCCGGCCTCGGCACGGCCTTTGACACGACCGCCACCGCCCTGGCCCTTTCGATGGTGTTGATGTTCTTCCAGTTCGTGCTCGATCGGTACGAGCAGCAACTGCTTTCGCAGGTTGACGAGGCCGCCTGGGCGGCCTTGGCTGGTCGCTTCCAGTCGCTCGGCGAGACTGAAGGTACGGCCTTGGCGATGGCCCGCCTCGGCGAGACCGTGAACCGCGGAACCGCCCGCCTCCTGGAGTCCCAGGAGCAGGCCTGGCAGGCTTTGGAGCGAACCGCGACAGCGGGTCTTCAGCAGCTCGTCGAGCGCGGCGGTGAGGCGTTTCGGGGCAGCTTTGCCGCGGCACTCGACGACAGCCTCGGCCGCTGGGCTGAGTCGCTTGCCCGGGCCCATGACGAGGCCGCCGTTCGCCGTGAAGATCGTTGGGTGAAGGCTGCCGAATCGCTCGCTGCGGCTGTCCGCGGCCTCGAGCAGCACCAGGCCTCGCTCGGCCGGCAGACCGAGTTGCTCGTCGGGGTCGTTGATGCCAGCCGCGACATCGCAGCGCTCGAGCGGACGCTCGACGCCAACCTTGCCGCAGTCACCTCGACCGGCCGCTTCGAGGAGACCCTTGCCACCCTCACCGCCGCCGTGCATCTCCTCTCGGCTCGGGCGACCGCCCGGGGGCTCGACGAGATCGAGGCGAAGCGTCGTGCCGGAAAGGCTGCATGAGCCGTCGCCTGGCCCAGACGGGCCCCTCCATTTCGCTGTTTCCCTTCCTCGCCGTGCTGCTCTGCACGATGGGGTCGCTCTTGGTGCTGCTGGTGCTGTTTAGCCACTCAGCCCAGGAGGCCGACTCGGCGGCCGAGCAGGAGGCCGTCCGGCAGCGGCAGGAGGAACTCGCCCTCGCCCGTGATGAGCTCGCCTGGCGGCTGGAGCAACTCCGGGGTGTTCGGGAGCGGACTGCTGAGGATCTTGCCAGAGCCCGGATGCAGCTGGCGGGCATCGAAGGCGCGGCTCGGGAGTTGATCGACGAGTTTCACGAACTGGAGCAGACGGCTGCCGCATTGGCCGACGAAGCCGGGCCCGCGGCCGAGCCGGCCGACGACGAGGAGTTGGTCGAGTCACTGGAGCAGACGCTGGCCGAGGCCCGCGAGGCGCTCGAGTCGGCCCGGGAAGAGGCTGCCACGCGACCGCCTGCCTATGCGGTGGTGCCCTATGCCGGTGACAAAGGCACGCACCGGCGGCCCCTCTACATCGAATGCTGCATCGACGGCGTTTTCCTGCAGCCCGAAGGGATCAGGCTCAGGCCGTCCGACTTCGAAGGCCCGCCCGGGCCGGGAAATCCGCTCGCCAGCGGCCTGCGGGCGGCTCGGGAATACCTTGCCGACCGACCGGACGAGTCTGGCGATCCCACCGCCCAGCCCTATCCCTTGCTCTTGGTGCGGCCTTCGGGCGTGATGGCCTACTACGCCGCCCGAGAGTCGCTGCAGTCGTGGGGGAGCGACTTTGGCTATCAGTTCATCGACGAAGATTGGACGCTCACCTTTCCCCCGGCCGACCCGGCGCTCGCCGAGGCTGAAAGCCGGGCCATCGAGGATGCCCGCCGGCGGCTGGCCTGGCTTGCCGAGGTTGGCCGCCCGCAGCGATCCCGACCCAAGGTGCAGTACCGCGCTTCGACAACCCGCGGCGGTGTCGTTTCGACCGGTGGGCCGAGCGTCCTCGGCGACCAGTCACGGTTTGACTGGACCGAAGAGCAGGCCGCTGCCGCCGCCGCGGGCCGGGGCTTTCGGGCCGGCACTGGGGGTAGCGGGCAGGGAGAAGGGGACGCGGTCCTCGGCAACGGCCGGGGCGGCGGGCAGGGTGATTCCGGACTGGCGGCCGGTCGGGGCACCGGTGGAGCGGCAGGTGCCGCCGGCAACGCAGGCGATCGGTATCTCGGTCCTTCCAAGTTTTACGACGGCAGCGGGAGCGGCAGCGGACGAGGCGGTGCCGGTGCCGGAGGCTCGGACGGAGTCACCGGGGACCGGTGGAACACGGCTGGGGGTGGTGAGCAGGCAGGCCTGGCAGGTGGCATGACCGGTGGTAGCGGGCCGGGCGGCGGGTCCGCGGCTGGCGGCTTGGCCGGAGTCGGAGCGGGCAACGGCGAGAGCGACGGTCCTGGGGCTGCCGGCGGTGATGGTGGCGGCACCGGGAGCGACGACGCGTCGACCGGCGGCAGCAGTGGTGCCGGTGGAACGCCGGGCCTTGCGGCCGCTGGGGGCGGCGGTGACTTCGGGCCGGGTATGCCGGGGATGGCCGCCGGCGGAGCGACTGCCGGGGCGTCGGCCGGCGGCGCAGCTGCATCCGACTGCGGGTCGGGCGGTTGCTCGCTGGCAGGCCGCCGGGGCAGCAACTGGGCCAGCCTGGCCACCCGCGACCGCTCGATTCCGCTGACCCGGCCGATCCGCCTGGAGTGCGCAGCCGACGAGTTGCGGATTCTCGGCAGCGGCGGCCGCGTGGCGACCAGGATTCCGGTCACCGGAGAAACCGTGGAGGCGGTCGATCCGCTGGTCCGGGAGGTTCATGCCACCGTCACCGGCTGGGGCATGGCCGGTGACCGCATGTACTGGAAGCCCGAACTGGTGCTGTCGG
Organism: Planctomycetota bacterium; assembly: GCA_027592945.1. Classification (GTDB taxonomy): domain Bacteria; phylum Planctomycetota; class Planctomycetia; order Pirellulales; family UBA1268; genus QWPN01. The sequence continues at coordinate 2,149 of JAQCJP010000134.1, read as the reverse complement.
CCACGGCCGACGGCGACGGCCGGCGGGCCGATCTCGAGCAGTTGCTCACCGACAGCGGACTCGATACCCGGCGGGCCGAGCAGGCAGATACCGTCCAGCGGCTGCCACCGGTTCGCCGGACCGGCGGCCTGTTTCGCTCGCGGTGATCCCGGTTTTCCTGATTGATTCGTTCTCCATCCAGCCGGAGCCGACACGATGCGCCGTCACAGGGCCGATGAAGATCGTTCCGCCGGTCAGGATTCATTCCTCGACGTCGTCACCAACATCGTCGGGATTCTGATCATCCTCGTGATGGTGATCGGAGCGCAGGTTCGCCAGCTGGTGCTCAGCCCGCCCGAACCGGATGCGACTCCGGAAGTCCTGGCCCTCGAGGAGGAGGTCCACCAGCTGGCCGGGACGGTTGCGTCGGCCGAACACGAAATTGAGGAGCTCGAAGAGCAGGTCGAAACGGTTGAACTGGAGGTGACCGCCGCCAGCCATGCCCGGCTCGAACTTGCCACGGCCGTCTCGGCGGCCCGCGTTGGGGTTGCCGAGATGAAGCAGGACGCCGACGCGGCCCGGGTCGAGGCGGCCGAGCGGTCGGCTCGCCGCCGCAGCCTCGAGGCTGAGATTCGGCAGTGCCGGCTCGAGGCCGAGGGCATTGCTCATGCCGCAGCGACCACCGAGGAAGTCCTGGCCTATCCCACCCCGATCGGCCGCACCGTCAACGGCGAGGAGATTCACTTCCGACTCGCCGGGGGGCGAATCGCCTACGTGCCGCTCGAGGAGCTCTTTGAACTGGCCAAGGAGCACACCCGCCGCAACTCGAACTCGCTGTCGAATCTGACCGCTCGGATCGTGACGGTGGGGCCAGCCCTCGGCTTTGATCTCGATTACGTGGTGGAGGCCAAGATCGATCGAAGCCGCGGACAGGTGCTGATCCGCTCCCGGGAGTGGGTCGTGCGGCCGGTCGACCCTTCGGTGGGAGAGCCCTTCACGGCAGCCCTCGAATCGGGATCCCGGTTTCGCCGTGCCCTTGGCGGGGTGAAGCCCGATACGACCGTCACCCTCTGGTGCTATCCCGACAGCTTTGACGGGTATCGGCAAGTCCGGGCCGAGCTTCACCGGCTTGGGATTCCGACCGCCGGTCGCCCGCTGCCCGACGGCGCGCCGATCGGCGGCTCGACCGACGGCAGCAAGAGCGTCGTCCAGTAGCCGCGGTTTCGAGCGGCCACCCCTCAGGCCTCGGTCGCAGCCCGGATGCCTGCCTCGGCCGCCTCGGCCAGCAGGTCGATCTCCTCCTCGCTGACCGCCAGCGGAGGCATGAGCACCACAACATCGCCGAGCGGTCGCAGGAGCACTCCCCGCTTCCGGGCTGCCTCGCAGGCCCGCCTGCCCCGTTGTTCCTGCCAGGGAAAACGACGGCCTGTCGCCTTGTCGACGACCAGTTCCAGCCCCGCCACGAGGCCGCGCTGGCGGACGGCTCCGACATGTTCGAGCCGTGCCAGCCGATCGGCGTGGGCCGCCAGCCGCGCGATTTTGGCCGGCAGCGATTCGAGCACCTGCTCATGGCGAAAGATGTCGAGCGAGGCCAGGCCGACCGCCGCCGCCAACGGGTTGCCACCGTAGGTATGACCGTGAAAGAAAGCTCGCTGCTCCGCGTGGCTGCCGAGGAAGGCGTCCCAGATGCAGCCGTGGGTGACGGTGGCCGCCATCGCCAGGTAGCCGGCGGTCAAACCCTTCGCGAGGCAGAGGAAATCAGGGGCCACCTCCTCCTGCTCGCAGGCGAAGAGGGTGCCGGTGCGGCCAAAGCCGACGGCCACCTCATCCAGAATCAGGAGCACGTCATGCCGACGGGTCAGCTCGCGGACGCCCCGGAGATAGCCCTCGGGATGGACGATCACCCCCCCGGCCATCTGAATGATCGGCTCCATCACCACCGCCGCGATTTCGTGGCCGTGGGCGGCGAGCACCCGCTCGAGGTCGGCGAGCGACTCGGCGGCCGTCGCCACCCTGCCGCTGGCGTCGGGCAGTCCTGGGGGAGGCAGCCGGATCGGCTCGAACGTGAGCGGGGCAAACATCGCGGTGAACCGATCGACGCCGCCGACACCGACCGCCCCGAGCGTGTCGCCGTGATAGGCCTCGTCGATCGCGATGAAGCGAGTCTTTT
>JAQCJP010000133.1 GCA_027592945.1 Planctomycetota bacterium | reverse complement strand
CGGCCGCCGAACACGCCGAGTCGCTCGACAAGGCCGAGGGGATGCTCCGGGTGCTCGAGGTGGTCTGCGGGGAGGTCGAGACGCGATGATTGTCGTGATCGACAACCGCGACAGCTTTGTCTTCAACTTGGCCCGCCACCTCCGGCTCCTCGGGCCCCCGGTGGTCGTCGTGCCGGCCCACGGCCCGACTGTCGCCGACCTCCGCCGGCTCAACCCGGCGGCGATCGTCATCTCCCCGGGCCCCTGCACCCCGGCCGAGGCGGGCGTCTCGATCGCGGCGGTCCGCGAGTTTGCCGGGAGCCTGCCGATCCTGGGCGTTTGCCTGGGCCACCAGGCGATCGCTGCCGCCTTCGGCGGCCGGGTCGTGCGGACCAGCCGGCCGATGCACGGCCGCTCAAGCAACGTGGTCCACGACGCGGTCAATCTCTTTGCCGGCATGCCCTCCCCGCTCACCGCCGGCCGCTACCACTCCCTCGTCGTCGATCCTGACTCGCTGCCGGAGGGCTTCGTCGTCACCGCCCGCGATGCCGAGGGCACGATCATGGCGATCGCCCACGAGCGGCATCCGGTGCACGGCGTGCAGTTCCACCCCGAGTCGATCCTCAGCCGCCATGGCTTCCGGCTGCTGGCCAACTTTCTCGACCTCGCCGGCCTGCCCCACCTCGGCCGCTTCGCCGACCTTCTCGACGACGACGTCGCCCGCCAGGCCGCCTCGCCCGCAGCCGACCCCCCGGCATCTCCCGCCGGTCCCGACCCCATCGTCACCTTCTAAATCTCCGCCTCCCCATAAAAGCCTCCCGGCGCGAGCCGGGGGGACGGCGGGCCAGTGGGCCATCCCGGTCCCCGGAAGGCCCCGCGACCGCTCACCACCAACCCGCCCAACCCGCTCCGCCTGCCCTGCTGCCCATTCCGAGGTCACAGCAGTGCCCGCGGAGTGGGCGGAACAGCCCCGACCGGGGGATGAGCTTCCCTCGAAAACAACGCACTGAGATTTTTCCCCCTGCGGAATCAAACGCATTCTTTTTCCGGGAAAAAGCGTCTCCGCAGCAACCGTCCGCGGCTTTCACCGCCGCCGAGCGTCGCCCGCCGAGGCTGATTGGCACGCCACTTGCTCTCTCACGAGCAGGTGGAAATCCGGCGCAGCAGGAGGCTACGTCTTGCGGGTTTCGGCACAGCGGAGGTGCCCGATTCCTTCTTTTTTAATGAGGCGTTTTATGTCGTGGTCTCGCATGATGCGATTGGTTGTCCCTTGTTTGGTGTTCAGTTTTGCCGTGGGCGGAATGGTCCCCGCGCCACCTTCGATTCTCCCGCCTGCGTCCGTCGCGGTAGCGGCAGACGAAGAACCGGCTTCGGAGGAGGCTGCCGCCGAAGAGAGCAACCCACCCGGCTGGAACGACGGCGACCCCGTCGCCGAACTGTCCTATGACGATGGCAACGACTACGCAATCAACACGCTGATCATGTTCATCTGCGCGGTGCTCGTGATCTTTATGCAGGCCGGCTTCGCGATGGTCGAAATCGGTCTCAACTCTGCCAAGAACGTCGTCAATATTCTGTCCAAGAACGTGATGGACTTCTGCGTAGGGGTACTCCTCTTCCTGTTCGTCGGCTACTCCCTGATGTACCCAGGTGAATGGATATCGGAGGGATATCTGGGATCGCCTAACTCCTTCATCAGCCGGGATGCCCAGGTTGAGGAGAAAGACGGTGTCGAGGTCTGGGCGGCCGCGCCGACCTATTCTGACGGTGCCTATGCCAGCAACTCGGCTGACTTCCTCTTCCAGGTGGCTTTCGCGGCAACCGCCGCCACGATCGTTTCCGGGGCAGTCGCTGGTCGGCTCAAGTTCGGAGGATATCTGGTCTACACCGCGATTCTGACCGGATTCGTCTATCCGATCAGCGGTTCCTGGAAGTGGGGCGGCGGCTGGCTCGACCAGATGGGCTTTCAAGACTTTGCCGGCAGCGTCGTCGTCCACGCCGTGGGTGGCTTCGCCGGCTTGATCGGAGCGATGTTTCTCGGACCTCGGATCGGTCGCTACACAGCATCGGGGAAGAGTGTGCCGATCCCCGGCCACAACCTCTCGATGGCAGCTCTGGGCGTGTTCGTCCTGCTGGTCGGCTGGTATGGCTTCAATCCGGGCAGCCAGTTGACGTATTCCGGGGCTCTCAACGCCGAGGCGACCACCTACATCGCCCTGACGACGACGATCGCGGCGGCGGCGGGTGGCGTTCTGGCGATGCTGCTCGGCTGGGGCATGTTTGGCAAGCCCGACCTGACGATGGCCCTCAATGGCGTGCTCGGCGGCCTTGTGGCGATCACCGCCAACTGCGACCGAGTTTCGCAGGTCGATGCCTTGATCATCGGTGGCGCCGGTGGGCTGTTGGTCGTGCTTGGCATCTTGCTGCTCGACAAACTGCGGATCGACGATCCCGTCGGTGCCTGGCCGGTGCACGGCCTCTGCGGCGTCTGGGGCGGCTTGGCGACCGGTATCTTCGGTGATCTGCCCGATGGGATCGAGTCGGTCGGCCAGTTCTTCACCGTTCAGCTGATCTCGACCGCGGCGATCGTCGCCTGGACCTGCGTGACGATGGCGATTGTCTTCGGACTGCTCAAGGCGATCGGCTTGCTGCGGGTGAGCCCTCAGGAAGAGCAGGAGGGTCTCGACATCCACGAGCATGGCATGCGGGCCTACCCCGACCAGTGGGTCGCTTCCAGCGACTTCTCGGTCGCGTCGGGCCAGCAGTAACGAACGCAACCTCCCCCACCGGTCCGGCCCTCCGGGGCCGGGCCGGCGGCCCCGACCAGAAGGATGCCCCACTGGCGTGGGCGAGCTTCCGCCTCGCTCGCCCACGCCGGGGCATTTCTTCATTTCTGGTCGGAGTGTCGTTGCGTCAGGTGCGTCAAATGCCGGGATCTATGCCCGGCGGAAGCCGCCGTTGATCGGCACGACCTGGCCCGTCACGAATCTCGCCCCCGGCGAGACGAGCCACCGGACCACGCCCGCCACGTCCTCCGGTGTGCCCCAGCGACGCAGCATGCTCTCGCGAACCGCCCGCCGCTGCCAGGGCTCGCTGGCCTGCTCGCCCCAGGCGGTCTTGATCCAGCCGGGGGCGACGCAGTTGGCCCGCACCTCGGGCCCCAGCGATCGCGCCAGGCTCCGCGTGAACGCCATCACGGCCCCCTTGGCCGCGGCGAACAACTCGCCGCTGTCGCCCTCCATGCCGACGGCCGCCTGATCCCAGCCGCAGGTGATCACGACCCCCCGGCCCCGTGACTTCATCTGCCGGCCGAGTGCGCGGGCCACGAGCATCGTCGCCGTCACGTCCACCTGCAAGAGTTCGGCGAGCTTCCGCTCGAACGACCAGCCGGCCGGCTCGCCGGTGAGCGTGTCGGCCCCGGAGAAGAGCACGACCGTGTCGAGCTCCGGAAGCGCCGTCGCCACCTCCGCCGCCAGGCCAGCCGGAGCCTCGGGCCGCGAGAGATCGGCCAGAAACGTGCCGGCGTGAAGACCACGAGACGCGAGTTGGCCGGCCACCGCAGCCGTCCGCTCCGCCGAGCGACCCTGAATCGCCACCCGGGCCCCAGCCGCGGCCAACTCCAACGCGATCGCCCGGCCGATCCCGCTGCTGCCGCCGGTCACGAAGACCGTCCTGCCGACAAGCTCTTGCTGCGGCATCGCCGAGGATTCCGAAGGGTTGTCATCGCCGGCAGTCATGGCGATACCCCCGTCGCCAGCGGCAGTTCATAACAGGCCGCCTCCTGGGCGTTCCGCACGAGCAGCCGATTTCCCGAGAGGGTCGGGTTGTTCCAGGTCTGGCCGTCGAGAGCCGTGAGCCTCGCCCGCTCGACGTGTCCTTCGGGCGAGCAATCGACCAAAACCACCTCCCCATCCTCCGCCTGCACGAGCAGCAGCCCACCGACCCGCAGTACCTGCCCCTGACCGTAGCGGCCCCGCTTCCACATCCGCTTGCCGTCGTCCAGCCGCACGCACTCGAGAATCCCGTCGGAGAGCCCGTAGGCGTGTCCCTCGTCGATGACGACATTGGTGAACTTCGTCTTGAGCAGGCTCGGCTTTCGCCAGACCGCCCGCCATGCCGCGGCGGGTCCACCGCCGGCCGCCCCGGAGGCCACCTCAAAAAGGCCCGCCCCGATTCCGTAGCCTTTGGAGATGAAGATCCGGTCACTCTCGATCGGGCAGGCCTGCGAGCAGGTGGCGTCGGAGTTGGAATGGCCGGGCCAGTCAAAGCCCCAGCGTTCGCTCCCGTCGGCAGGGTCGTAGCCGACGACCCGCGATTCGTTGACCGCCAGGATCACTTCCTCTCCCGCAATGGTTGTCAGCAGCGGTGTCGTGAAACTGATCTGCTCGTCGCCGGCCGTCCAGCGTCGCTCCCCGGTCTCCCGGTCGTAGCCTGCCAGCGAGACGGCGGTCGCCCCGTCAGCGGCCGGCTTGTAGAGCGGCCCGCCGCCCGGCACGATCACCAGCGTGTCGGTCACCAGCGGGGAGCCGGCCCGCCCCCAGGCGACCGCGGCGGCATGGGCCTCGGGATCGATGCCGAGGTCGTCGAGAATATTCTTTTTCCAGCGGACAGTGCCGCTGGCTCCGTCGATGGCATGCAGCCAGCCGGTGGCCCCGGTCGTGTAGACGACGCCGTCGTGGATGGTCGGCGTCGAGCGGGGCCCGGTGCCGCCGAGCACCGTTTGGTGGCGAGCCCGAACCGGCACCGCCCAGATCACCTCGCCGTTGTCGATCGAGCGGCAACTGACCACCTCCTCCTCCCCCCGCTGCTCGAGGGTCACCGCCGCGTCACCGACGACCGCAAAGCCGCTCCAGCCGGCCCCGACCGGCACTCGCCAGCGGAGTCGGGGCGGACGAGCCTCCCAGTCGGCATCGAGCGGTGGGCCCGCGAGGCCGGCCGTTCCAGCCGGCCCCAGAAAACGGGGGAAGTCACTCGGCCGCGACTCCCAAATGCCCGCCGGCACCTCGCCCTCCGCCTGCACCGCGGGCAACAGCCGATCCTGCGACGGCAGCCAGCGGAGCCGCAACTCTGGCACGAGATCGCCGCTCACCCGCTCGATCCGAAACAAGCCCGCAGCGACCAGCACGAGCCCGACCAGCCCATAGCCCAGCGCCCGTTTGAGCCAGGCGGCATGACCGCTCTCGCGGAGAAACCAGACCAGCACCGACATCGCCGCCGCAAAGCCGAGGATCAGCGTGATAATGTTCCGCACCGCCTGGTCGACAATGCTCCCCACCACCTGCTCGAGCAGCCCCCAGCGAACCAGCGCGATGGCGGCCAGCAGCGAAGCGACACTCACCCAGACGCGGCGGGGGGGCGAGAGCGGCCGGGACATGGTTGGGGCGGCGGGCGGTCGTGGCTTCGGCATGGTGCCTTCCGAGGACACCGACATTATTGCCGGCCGTCCGTGCCCCGACTACACTCAAAAGTTTTCAGGTTCCTCGCTCTCCGCCCGGCCACACTCCGCTTCCCGACCGGAACCAGGAAGGCCTGCTCGCCATGCTCACCAAGGATGACTCCCAGTCGGCGGCGGCAGCGGGCAACCCCACGGCTCGGCCCGGCCCCTCCACGGCCGCGGTCCACGCCGGCGAGGCTCACGTCAAGCCGGGCTGCTCGATCACCGACCCCATCTTCGCCGCCAGCACCTACACCTTCGCCAACACCCAGGCAGTCATCGACTATCTCGAAAAGGACGAACCCCGCGAGGAATACGGCCGCTACGGCAATCCAGGCGAGCGGGTGGTCGAGCGGAAACTCGCGGCTCTCGAGGGTGGGGAAGAGGCGGTCCTCTTCGCCAGTGGCATGGCGGCCTTTGTCGGCCTCCTGATGGCCCACGTCAGTAGCGGCGATGAAATCGTCTTCTTCGACGAGTGCTACCACCGCAGCCGGGAGTTCTGCCGCAGGCACCTGACCCGCTTCGGGGTCGGCTACCACGAGGTTGCCACCTGCGACTACGACGCGATGGAGGCGGCGATCGGCCCCCGGACGAAGTTCCTGATCAGCGAGTCGCCCACCAATCCCCACCTGAGCGTCATCGACGTGGAGCGGTTTGCCGAGATCGGCCGCCGCCGTGGTGTCACCACGATGATCGACGCCACGCTCTGCACGCCCTACAACCTCCGGCCCCTCGACGCCGGCGTCGATTTCGTGCTTCACTCGGCCACCAAGTACCTCGGTGGCCACAACGACCTGCTGGCCGGAGCGGTCATCGGCAGCGCAGACCTCCTCGAACCCGTCCGCAAGCTGCGGGGCGTGATGGGAGGCATCAACTCGCCGCACAACGCCTACCTGCTGGAGCGGGGTCTCAAGACGCTTGCGCTGCGGATGGAGCGTCACAACGCCAACGGACTGGCGGTGGCCCGCTTCCTGGAGTCGCATCCGCGTGTCGAGCGGGTCCTCTACCCCGGCCTGGAGAGCCACCCCTGCCACGACGTGGCGACCCGCACGCTCCGCGGGTGCGGGGGCCTGGTGACCTTCTTCCTCGAGGGGCCGGCTGGCGGCCCGGCCGACTGGCGAGAGACGGCCGCCGTCATCGACGCGGTCGGCATCCCACGGATCGGCCCGAGCCTCGGCGGCGTCGAGTCGCTCATCGAGCAGCCGCTGGTGATGAGCTACTGGAACTACTCGCCGGAGGAGCGAGCGGCGTTCGGCATCCCCGACAACATGATCAGGCTGGCGTGCGGGATCGAGGACGCGGATGACCTGATTGCCGATCTTGCCCAGGCTCTCGAAATCACTGCCGCCCCGGGCTGACCAGGCAGCCTGGCGAAAGACTGCCGGTCGCGGAGATTTTGGCGGAAGTTCCGCCCCTCACGCTGCCGATACCTTTGACGATTGAGCAGACCCTGCCGCCATGGTTGCGGCGGGGACTCGAAGTCGGAGGTGACGAAATGACTGCGGCACATGGCAAGACGCTCCTGGGAATCTTCGCGGTGACGATCGCGGTCGTCCTCGAAATGCCGTTGGCCAGAGCAGCCGACGCCGCCGGTGCGGGGGCATCCGGAGGGCCGGACAGCGGTCTCAAATGGACACCCCACCGCGCCAGTTCGCGCCCGGTCGAATCACTGACGCCTCTGGTCGACGATGCGCCTGCCCCCGAAACCGTGACCGCGTCGCAGCCCAGCAGCCCGCCCCCGGCGAGCGTCTCGCTCCCCGATGGCGTACCCCCGGCCATCCCGCCGCGGTCAGCTCCTCAGCCTGCCGCGACGGTCGTCACCCGGCCACCGGCGGCCCGCCAGCCCGAGCGGCCAACCCCGCCTGGAACGATGGCAGGGCTGCCCAATCCGCTCGCGGGCATCTATGCCCCGGACGATCCCGACAGCGTCTTCGGCCTCAAGGTGATGCGGACGCCCCGCGGACCATCTGGGCGGCCGATCCTCGCCCCCGAAGGCAGGCAGGCCGTGGCGATGCGGGCGGCCGCCGATCGACAAAATCTCGGCGGTGACCGCCTCGGCGGCGGCCTTGCCCCTCGATACACCCCTGGCGGGACGGCTGCCAGCCAGCGGCCCGAACGACTAGCGATGAATGTCGACGGCATCCCGTCGGTGATGCGGCAGCCTGCCCGTGGCAACGCACCGGCCGGTTCGGCCGGTGCCAACCAGCTTCCGGCCGGCGACCGGGCAGGTGCCCCGGCCGACACCCCCATCGAAGGTCCGGCGAGCATCGAGGCCGAGACGATCGGCCCCGGGATCGAACTGTCCGGGCCCGACCAGTACGGGCCAGTCGTCAGCGGGCCTATCGAATATGGCCCGGAGGCCGGCCCGGTGATGATGGAAGGCGGTGATGGTGGCCTGCTGATGGGCGAATACCCGACGCAGCTGCACGTCGAGAGCTTCTACGACGACCCCTACGCCTGCGAAGACGAAGACTGCCTGCTGCCGATCTGCAACCACCACGGCCGGATCTGCGCCTGGCTGCGGCGGTTCGGCCGCCCCTACTACGGCTGGCGGTGGTACCGCGACTTTTCGGCGAGTGCCGGTATCACCGGCTTCACCAATGCCACCGACTTCGGCCTCAACGGCAACTTCGGCACCAATGAGTATCTCAACTGGGCGATGCCTTTCTGGAACGCCTTTGGGGTCGGCTGGCAGATCGGCTGGCGGGGTGTGCAGAGCAACTTCCAGCCCGCCACGCTGGAGATCGGGACCCGGTCCTTCACCAAGAACGCTCGCGATCAGCAGTTCCTGACAACCGGCTTCTTCACCCGAGCCTTCCAGGGCCGGGGCCTGCAGGGCGGCATCGTCTACGACTACCTGCACGACAGTTGGTTTGAAAACACCGACCTGGCCCAGCTTCGTTACGAGCTCAGCTACGTCTGGGGCTATCACGAATGGGGCTTCTGGGGCGCCTCCAACATTACCGACCAGCTCGGCCTGTTCGGTCATCGTCGCCAGCAGCCGGTCGGTATCGCGGACACACTCAGCCTCTACAACGCGTTCTATCGGCTGCAGTTCGGCGATGCCAACGAGTGGAAATTCTGGGCGGGCGGCACCAGCGAAGCCGACGGCATGATCGGAACGCTCGTGAGGGCTCCGGTGCACAAGTCGCTGGCGCTCGAGGGCACCTTCACCTACGTCATTCCGGGCCGCAATCACGTGATCGACCTCGATCGCGGAGGCGAGGTCACGTCGTTCTCGCCCGCCGCCTGGAACGTCTCGGTCAACGTCGTCTGGTATCCGGCCGGTCGCTCACGCCGCGGCCTGGCCAGCCCGTACCGGCCGCTCTTCGAGGTGGCCGACAACGGCAGCATGATCCGGTCGATCGAGTCGCTGCTGCCCTAGGCGAAATCGCAGAGCCTCGCATGATGCCCGCCGGCACTCCTCCGGAACCTGCCGGCCCGCCGCCTGCCCGCAGAAGAGCCGTCGCGGAGGGCTCCATCTCGCCCTTCGCCCCGCCCGTGGTGTATTCTGCGGGGGCGCCGCAGACGGCGGCCAGTTGGAGCCGCCGGCGGTCAGAGACGCCGTCATCGAAGGACACCATGGCTGAAAACGAATCGCCCGATCCCTGGGATTCCCTGGCTGAATCGCTCGGTGCCACTCCGGCAAACGATGCTGCTCCGGCTCCTCGTCCCACGACGACGCCGCCCCGCCGGCGGACACCTCCCGCCGCTTCTCGACCAGCCCCGCCGCCACCGGCTGCCGACTGGGACAACCTCGCTCAGGAACTGGGCCTCGCCGAGAAAGCGCAATCCCGCCCGGCGGCATCGCGTTCGGGACAAGCCGAGGAACGGCCGGCGTCCTCCACCCAGCGGCCGCGGCGAGAGCCTGTTCGCCGGGAAGCCGATGAACAGCCCGCCGAAGCCCGTCGGGCGGCACCGCCGCGAGACCCTGGGCCAGTTGATGAGACGGGCTCCCGCCGCCGCCGTGAGGACGACCTCACGACCCGCCCACGTGCCGAGGAGGGCCCGCGTGACGGTACAGCGGCCGATGAGCGAACGGAGCCACGGCGCGACGACGACGAAGACGGACCACCGAGGCGCCGCCGGCGGCGGGGCCGGCGGGGTGGTCGAGGCCGTCGTCGCGAGGGCGGCGGTGAGCGAACCGCTGCGGCCTCCGGCGACGAAGGCTCCTCGGAGAGGGAGGATTCACCAGCCCCGCGTCGCCGCCGTGCGGCCACTACCCTGCAGCGTCCCGACGAAGATAGCTCCGAGGCTGAATCGTGGCGCGAGGACGTGGACGCCGGCTTCGTCGAGCCTCTCGCGGCCAGCGATGACGAGACTGCCGCCGCCCCTGAGGCAGACGAATCGTCCGATGACCGGCCGCGGCGACGCCGGCGGCGGGGTCGGCGGAGCGGACGAGGTCGCACTCGAGCCGGCGGTGACCGTGAAGACCGCCCCGATCGAGACCATTCGCCCGGCGAGCCTGCCCTCAATGACGATCACGGCGATGAGCCGATGCCGGCCAGTTACGGCAGTCGCCCGGCTGAGAATGCCGAACCGGCCGCTCCGCGAGGCGGCTCGGCCGAAGGCGAGGCCTCCCGGAGCCGGAGCCGACGCCGTCGGCGATCGCGGCGCGATTCCGGCGAAGCGGTCCGCCGCGAGCCGGCTGCCGGCC
>JAQCJP010000132.1 GCA_027592945.1 Planctomycetota bacterium | reverse complement strand
GCGTGAGGCTGGCGCCCGCCGCAGCTGCGGGAAACCGGCCCTCGACGAGGAGCAGCGGCGTCGTTGAAGGCCAGATCGTCGCCGCGGTGGCCCGGCCGCCGGCCGAGGGGCTCCCGCTCGCCGCGGCTGGCTCCGCCGGAAGGCCTGCCGCTGTCGGGCTCGCTCCGATCACAACCGCGGCGTCGGGCCGCCCCGGCCGCACGACCGTCCGCCCCCCTGCCCCGTCGGCAGACTCCAGGGGCGGTGACCCTACCAGTTGGCCGTCGGCATCCGGCATCCAGCAGCGGGCCGCGTCATCCGCCGCATCGACGACGACGGGCGTCCAGAAGCCGGTCCGCTGAACGCCGCCGACCCCGACTCGGGCCGGCGTCGGCTCGGCCCCTCGCGTCTGGCCAGCAGCGAGACAGGCGGCCGCCGCCATCACGACCAGGCTTCTTCCGCAGGCCACCGGCCGGCAGCCGGCTCGGCGGCCGGTCGGGCCGCTCATGGCTTCTCCGCGTCGGGGCAGGTGCAGGCGAGCTTACCGCATCCGGGGCAGCCCTCGCCGTACTTGCGGGCGATCGCATCCTCGAGGTCGACCTCGACCACGTTGGCGATCGTCACCAGCCAGGCCAGTACGTCAGCAAACTCGAGGGCCTGCTCCTCGTGGCTGCCGCTGCGGAGGGCGGTGGCCAACTCTCCGATTTCCTCGGTCAGCCACATGAAGGTCCCCTCGACGCCCCGGGAGGCGTCCTTGTCGTGATACATGCGGCGGATCAACGCCTGAAACTCACGGATCGTCATGCGGGGCATCCCAGGGTAGCCGCGGTCGGCAGCGGCGGGCGGCGTGTGGCTCCGAGTGTACAAAACGGGTTCTCACCCGCCGCGGCTCAGGCCGGATGGGTGCCGCTTCGCCCTCGGGCCGGGTACGATACGGGGTTCCCGAGCCGCCACCCCGGTGGCCTGGCCACCCCTCCTCACCGCGTGTTTCCATGGCAGATCCCCGTCCGATTCGCATCTTCGACACCACGCTCCGTGACGGCGAGCAGTCGCCCGGTGCGAGCATGAATCGCACTGAGAAACTCGAGGTGGCCCAGGCCCTCGAGAAGCTAGGCGTCGACGTCATCGAAGCGGGGTTTCCGATCGCCTCCCCGGGTGACTTCGAGAGCGTCCGCGACATCGCCGCGGCGATCACGGAGGCGACCGTCTGCGGCTTGGCTCGCTGCAACGACGGCGACATCGACCGCGCCGGCGAGGCGATCCGCCCAGCCCGCCGAGGGCGGATCCATGTCTTCCTGGCAACCAGCGCGATCCACCGCGAGTTCAAGCTGCGGATGACCGAGGAAGAGATCGTCGAGCGGGCGGTAGCCGGCGTGACCCGGGCCCGCCATCTCTGCGACGACATCGAGTTCTCCCCGGAGGACGCCGCCCGCACCGAGCCCGACTTCCTCTGCCGCGTGGTCGAGGCGGCGATCGCGGCCGGAGCCACGACCGTCAACATCCCCGACACCGTCGGCTATGCCACGCCTCAGCACATGCATCAGGTGATCGCGAACCTTCGCAACCGGGTCCCGAGCATCGACAAGGCGGTGATCAGCGTCCACTGCCACGACGACCTCGGCCTGGCCGTGGCCAACAGCCTGGCGGCGGTCGAGGCGGGGGCGGGCCAGGTGGAGTGCACGGTCAACGGCATCGGCGAGCGGGCGGGCAACTGCGCCCTCGAGGAGGTGGTGATGGCCCTCCGCACGCGGGCCGATCACTACGGCTGCTCGACGGGAATCGACACTCGCCGGCTCGTGCCCACCAGCCGCCTGGTGGCGACGATCACCGGCATTCAGGTGCCGCGAAACAAGGCGATCGTTGGCCGCAACGCCTTCGCCCACGAGTCGGGCATCCATCAGGACGGGATGCTCAAGGAGCGGAGTACCTACGAGATCATGCGGCCGGAGGACGTCGGCCTGGAGAAGACCGACCTCGTGCTCGGCAAGCACAGCGGCCGGGCGGCCCTGGCCGACCGGGCCAAGGCCCTCGGCTACGAACTCGACGCCGAGCAGCTCAAGACGGTCTTCGAGCAGTTCAAGGTCTTGGCCGACCGCAAGAAGGAGATTTACGACGGCGACATCGCGGCCCTCTGCGAGCAGCGGTTCGCGGCCCTGCCGGAGCAGTATGTCTTCGAGGGCTACGAACTGACGTCGGCCGCCGGGGCCAGTCCCACCGTCACGCTCCACGTCCGCCATGCCGGTGAGCCGAAGAGCGTGACGATCACCGCCGGCGACGGGCCGGTCGACGCGATCTTCCTGGCGATCGAGAAGCTGACCGGGGTCACCACCCGCTGCCGCGACTTCCGCGTCCAGGCGGTGACCGTCGGCAAGGACGCCCAGGGCGAGGTGACCGTCGAACTCGAGCACGAGGGCCAGGTCCAGCGGGGCCGGGGCGTCTCGACCGATTCGCTCGAGGCCTCGGCCAAGGCCTTCCTGGCCGCCGTCAATCGGCTGGCCCTCGGCCCCCAGCCGCGGCTGCATCCGCAGCGACCCTGAGGCCCGTGCCGGCGGCCGGTCAAAGGGGCCGCGATCCACCTCACCGACGTGAGGTGTCATGTGAACGGAACATTGCCTGAGCGTCGCAGCGAATGGGGTACGGCATGCTTGGTGATCGTTGCCGTCCGCACGGCCCGATGGAAGCGGCTCCCGAAGAACTCATCCGAGACGTGATGCCGCCGGCGCTCGCCGGTACGGGGGTCGCGGGCCGGCTGCCGCGATGGAAACAGCCATTGCCAGGCGAACTCGCGGCAGGCGGCGGGATACTTGCGTTCGAGGGCGTGGGGAAGGAGGACCCCCCCGAGCCCGTCCTCCACGTCGATGGCGTGCTGGTGGCGAACCGGTACACCTTCTGAGGTTTTGTCAACCGTCAGCCTGGCCCGGCAATAAGCCCATTCTTCCCGGCTCGCCCGGCTATAATCTCGCCATAGATGTTTTCCACACGTCAGCTAACGGGTCATTTAAATAGTGGGCCAAACCAATGCCCATGGACAAGATACGCCTGTGGCTGGTTACCTTCGGCGTCGCCGCAGTACTTCTGTTCTTTTTCAGTGTCCCGCTCATCTTCATCCTGTATGGCGGTGCCGCAGGGGTTGTCGGGGGCGCGATCATGCTTGCGCCGTTCATCGCCGTGCAGTATCTCTTTCTTGTACTGTTTCGTCAGCTGTTCCGGACTGCTTCGAAATCTGACAAACAATGAGTTCGTCACGGGAACGGTGTTCACGAGAACACTTGGAACAACGGCAAGCACGGCGAACCACACAATGCAGCGGACTCGTGATAACCTCGGTCGGTGTGGATAATCCCTTGGTCGCGAGCCGCTGATCGACAGCCGTTCGGCAAGGAAACAACCATGAGTTCCTACGGCTTACCCCCGATCATGACTCTGGTGTTACTTCTTGCCGCCTCCGCCTGGGCAGAGGATCGACCTGCACGTGATGCTGCCAATAGATCTGATGAACTGCCTTGGTTGACGCAGCAAGTTCAGGCGCCAGGGGTGAGCTTTCACACCTTCAAAAGCCATGCCGCGAATTCAGAGGTCAGTTATCACGTATACAAGCCCGCGACCTACGAAGAGGCTGGGATAGAGCGGTTTCCGGTTCTGTACTGGCTCCATGGCACAGAGGGCGGCGTGAATCACATTCGCCCCGTCTCGCAAATGTTTGATCTTGCGATTCGCGACAAAGGAGTGCCGCCGATGATCGTCGTGTTCGTCAACGGGTTGTCAAAGCGATTGTGGACGAACTCAAAAGACGGTCATGCTCCGATCGAGACAGTCTTTATCGAGGAATTGATTCCCCACGTCGACAAAACGATGCGAACCATTCCTGGTCGAGAGGGCCGAATTCTCGAGGGCTTCAGCATGGGGGGTTATGGAGCCGCCAGAATCGGATTCCAACACGCCGAAATGTTTTGCGGGATTTCGATACTCGCTGCCGGCCCGCTCGATCCAGAGTTCGAGGGCCCCCGTGCGACTGGAAATCCACTGCGAGACCAGATTCTGGAAGACGTCTGCGACGGAGACATGGACTACTTCAAAGCGACACACCCGTGGACGGTTGCAGAGTCTGGTGCTGAGGTTTTGCGAAAGCCCGGCACCATCATCCGGCAGGCAGTGGGGTCGAAGGATTTCTCGTTCTATCTGAGCCGCAGATTTCATGAGCACTTGGATGCTCTCAAGATCCCCCACGAATTCCATGTTGTGAAAGATGTAGGCCACCACACGCCTTCGCTGATGGCCGGACTGGCCAACGCGGAGTTCTATCGCAGGGCACTCGGTCGGAACACACGCGATACGGGTGCCGAACAAAGCAATGCAGCGGACTCGCGATAAAATCCGGCGGTGTGGAAAAACCAAGGTCGCGAGCCGCTGATTAGCTCAAGCGTTATCAGGAGTAGAAACACTATGAGTCAGAGAGGCAAGTTTCTCACATCACTACTGCTGTTCAATGGAGCAGTACTTGCGGCTGCCTGGGGGATTTTTGAACGACGGGGAAGCTACAGTTGGGGCAGCAAGGTAGAGTGGTTCTTCATTTCCCGGGATTGGGAACCAATTTGGAGTCGTGCTTTGCGTTAGTTGTCTTCTCACAGTCGGCATCTACCTGATCCTGGACTGTTTCGGAAAGCTTCCCCCCAGTAATGTAGATTGATTGCAGACAGATACCACGACGGATGCAGGCGACGGCAAATAGCAGCCCCTGATCCGTGTCGTTAGGAGAAGAAGGCATGTTCGCGATCCGTTTGCTACCACCGAAACACCAAGGCCCCGACGGAGAGTGGTTGGGCGAGATCGTCGTCGGTGACTTTCAGGAGTGCTTCGCCTGTTATCCGACGAGCGACGGAACCATTGACGACCTTGAAGCCGGTTGGCGAGCAGAGCTGATCGCCCTGACTCGTGGCGAGTCGGTCGCTGTCCTCAGGCACGATCCACGATTTGCTTGGCTCATCTACCGAGAGGGCGACGAGTGTTTTGTGCAGCAGCGGTTCTCAGCCGACGGGACGTTCGGAGATCTCTTGCCGCGTGCCATCACGACCGAGGATGGTGATAGGGTGAGCACCTGGGTTACGAGTGTCGCAGCAATCCAGGGGTTCCTCGACGCCTAACCCGGCGCTGCACCTGATCCGGCCATGTGGCTTGGCTGGCGTTGCTCCCTGCGACGTGGCCGGGCAGGTGAGATTAGTCGTTCGGTGCCAACGACGCGTGAGTTTAGATCGCGATGATGAGAATCCTTCTCTCACCGCGCACCTGGCTGCTTGTCGGAGCACTTCTTGCCCATGCGGGGCGCGAACCGGATACAATTTCCGTCCGCTCCCTGCACAGAGAAGATGAGGCCATGGTCACCAGCACAGGTGTTCCCAAGAAGGAGTGAAGGGCGCCGCGTTCTGCCAAAGGCTATGTGTCTCGTTCCGCGAGTGTCGCCGGATGGCAGATAGAAGCACCGAACCAAGCGATGCAGCAGGCTCGCGACAGCGTCCTGCGGTTGAATGCTCTCGTTGGTCGCCGGCTGCTCGACTTTTTTGGCAGCAAGAGAATGAAAGAAATATATGAGACACGTAATCTTAAGTGCCACGATGTTCCTCTGCACGGTCGCCTCTTCACGGCAAGCCGCAGCCCAGACACCGGAATCACAAGTCTCTGCCGACTGGAAGGCCCTTGGGTGGACACTCCCCAAAAGCTTTTCTCCCGATCAGCTAGCCCTCTTCAAGGGGCTTAACGCGGCTCGCGGAACCTGGTCGTTCAAGGCGGAGGCCGTTGATGGAGATACCACCACCGCCCTGACTGGCGACCTCGTG
Source organism: Planctomycetota bacterium (assembly GCA_027592945.1). Lineage (GTDB taxonomy): Bacteria > Planctomycetota > Planctomycetia > Pirellulales > UBA1268 > QWPN01. The sequence goes on along the minus strand of JAQCJP010000132.1, from coordinate 4,266 downwards.
ATCACGGGCGGTTCGCAAGGGGGCATGGCATCGACCTGGCAGTTGACCTGGTCCTGGCCGGCGGAGAATCCGCAACACGCAATCGTCGAGAATATCGTGGCGATGCCCGAATATAAGAACCAACAATTCGGTCTGCTGCTGGTCCGCTTTGGACCCGTGAACTATGCCGAAACGCAACTCAAGAAAAAGCCAAAGGCCCTGCCCGCTATGTTTATGGGCCAATGGAATGCGGAAAAACAGACCGTCAGTTGGACCCCGCGGGGCCTGCCCGGAAAACAGTGTGATCAGGCGGCTACGTCGGAGGATTCGCCAGCATTTGAGATGCTGGTCGCCCCCGGCGGAAAGATCTCAATTCAGAACAGCAGGAATCTGCCTTCCGGACAGATCTCGACCGGAGGGACGGCCGCCCGCAAAGCTGACGCGCCCCAGAAATCGGAGGAGCCTGAACTCCTGACCGGGATGCAACGGTTCCAAAAAGGATCCGAAATTTCAGATCCCCGGATCATGCGCTACCTGCCGGCGGAAGCCACTGACATCAGACTGATCAGTGATCGTAACGGACACATGGCGCATTACCGTATCTCGGCGAAGGCCTTCGACACGTTCCTCTCAAAAGTCTGGGAGCGCTATCGGAAAGAAAGTGTCGCCGAGCCGAAGTCGTGGGTCGACTACAGCGAGGAAAGTATCGCTGCAGCGCTCAAAGGCTCTCCGGTGGGACGTTACGAGCCGAGGGTTCGCTCAACGGAAATCATTTTTGACAAGCCCATCGTTTGGGAATCGCTGGAGAATGCGACAGAATACGAGGGGCCGCGTAGGAGAAGTGCTGCCGGGGCGACTTACTACTTGGACCGCGAGACAGGCATCGCCTGCCATGAGGCCGGCTACTGGTAATAGTTCGAGCCGAACAACCCACTGAGCGTTGAACCCCATGCCCCCGGGCACCGCATAGCAAAAGGGGGTTCCGTATTTCGACATCTACGAGGACACGGAACTCGATGAGGCGCTCATGGTCGAGTGGGTTCGACAGGCGTCTGGGGCGGGGTTGGGAGCCCTGAAGCCGAACCCCTCGGTGCAGCAGACTCGCGATACAATCCAGCGATGGTGATAGACCCTCGGTCGCCTTGAGCATCGCTCCCGCGTCACGCAGCTTGGCAACGATCTCGAACGGGCTGGCGCGTCACCCGGTTCGCGTTGGCCGCCCGTCAGATCGCCTCGCCGCCTCGTTCGCCCGTGCGGATCCGGACGCACTCGTCCATCGGCAGCACGAAGATCTTGCCATCGCCGATTTCACCTTTGTCGCCCGTGCGGCCCCCCTTCACGATCGCCGCAATCGTCGGCTCGACGAAGTCGTCGTTGACGGCAATCTGGAGTTGGACCTTGCGGAGCAGGTTGACCGCAATCTCATGGCCACGGTAGGTCTCGGCGTGGCCCCGCTGCCGGCCGAAGCCCTGCACGTCGAGGACGGTGAGTCGAAACACCTCGACTTCCGAGAGGGCCTCCTTGACGCTCTCGAGTTTGTTCGGCTGGATGATCGCGATGATGAACTTCACGGGGCAGATCCTGGGAGACTAAGGGCAGACTGCCACCTAGGCTACCTCAACCAGGGCGTCGGTCACCGCGAAGGATGCCCCGGCCTGGGCGAGCTAGGCGGAGTGCCCACCCAAGCCGTTGGGGCATCCTTCCGGACGGTCGATGGACGGAGGAGAGCTCCGTGGCCTGCTGGCCAGAGGCTCCAGAAGCATCGGAGCAAACGACGTGCCATTGGCATCGCTGGATCAGGGGCGGCCGATCTCGCGGCCGTCTACGGAGCCTTTTTGAGGGGATTCGGGTCGTGTTTCTCCCTTCTTGATCGATTGCCGTCAGGCGACATGAGGGGGGGCGGCGGCCTGTGTCGCACGTTTTCGATGCACGCCGCTGCACGGGAAGAGGGCAGCCGAGTAGGCTCTCGGCCTGGCGATGAAGGCGGGCCGACGTGGGCCGCGCGGTCGTTGACGATCACTGCCGGTGGCCCCGATGTCCGACTCGCTCGTCCCGGTGCCGCTCGACCTTCCCAGGGACCGCTTGGTCAGCAGCCTGGCCGCCGTTTTTCCCGAGGCTGCCGCCATGCCGGGCGAGCCGGCCGCCGCCCTGGCGATGCCCTTTCGGGGCGGGCGGTTGGCGGCCGACGAGCGGCTGGCCGGTTTTGACCCGCTTGGCTACGCCAGAACGCGGAACCATGTCGATGGCGGGGTCTCGGGGCTCTCGCCCTGGATTCGGCACGGCGTGCTGCCCTTGGCCACCGCCCGCGATGCGGCCCTCGCCAAGGCCGGGGGCGGGGCTGAGAAGTTCGTCTCGGAACTCGGCTGGCGCGACTACTGGCGGCGGGTTCACGCCTCCCTGCACCGCGGAATCGGCCAGGCCATCGAGGAACCGGCGGCTGAGGGGCGAGCCGATCCCATCGACACGATGCCGGCCGACGTGCTCGCGGCCGACACCGGCCTGGCCTGTATCGACGCCTTCATCCGTCGGCTCCATGACACCGGCTGGCTCCACAACCACGAGCGGATGTGGCTGGCGGCCTGGCTGGTCCACTTCCGGGGCGTGTCATGGCGGGCGGGGGCCGACTGGTTTCTGTCGCATCTCATCGACGGGGATCCGGCGAGCAATCACCTCTCCTGGCAGTGGGTCGCCGGCACCTTCTCGGCCAAGCCCTACATCTTCAATCGGGAAAACCTCGAGCGGTTCACGGCCGGCGTCCACTGTCGCGACTGCCCCGTGCGGGGCCGCTGTGACATGGAAGGCAGCTACGAGGCACTGGCCGAGCGGTTGTTTTTCGGCGGCAGCGGCCCGCGGACTGGGCCGACGCCACGAATCCGTCCCGGGCTTCCATGGCGGCCGGGCGAGGGCCAGCCGGCGGCCGCCCGACCGCTGGTCTGGCTGACGCTCGATGCCGTGTCCGGCTCGAGCCCCGCGGCGGCAGCCGAACCCGAGGCGGCCCGAATCTTCGTCGTCGATGCCGACTGGCTCGCCGAGGAGCGGCCGGCTCTCAAGCGGCTGGTCTTTCTCTGGGAGTGTCTTGCCGAGGTGGAGGGAGTCGAGATCCATCTCGGTGATCCCCGTACGATCCTGCCGGCGCGGGCTGCCGCGCTCGGCTGCGACGGCGTGGCCCTGGCAGACACCCCCTGCCCTCGCGTTCGGGAGGCCGCCGAAGCGATAGCCGCCTCACTGCCCGTGGCCGTGTACTGGGAGGAGCCTTTCTGCGACGCCTCACGGGTCAGTGATCTGGGCCGATTTTCCCGCTACTGGCAGAAGGTGAAGCGATCGGCCATGCAGCCAACGCCGCGGTGACTGCTGTGGCGAAGCGACGCCAGACGGCCGAGTCGGGCGGGGCTGCGGCGAGGCTGAGCGGCGCTCCGCTGGCCGGATGCGGCAGGTCGAGGCCGCAGGCGTGGAGGGCCAGCGTCGGCCGCCCCGCTTCGCTGCGCCCCTGCGCCATGTCGCCCGAGTCGTCCCCGCCCGCCGCCGGCTGGCCGCACCAGCGTTCGCTCTCAGGCTGATCAGACGGGAGATAGAGCCGGTCGCCGACGATCGGCAGGCCGATCGCCGCGAGGTGGACACGGATCTGGTGCGAGCGGCCGGTCAGCGGCTCGACGGCCAGCAGGCTCATCGCCGGCTCCGCCACCGTGGCCAGGAACTGCCAGCGTGTGGCGGCCGCCTTGCCCGAGTCGTGATCGACGTGGTGCCGAGGCGGATGGTCGCGATCGGGGCCGAGCGGCAGCTCGATTGTGCCGCCGGGTCCTGCTGGTATGCCGAGGACCACGGTGAGATAGCGTTTGCGAACCAGCCGCTGCTCGAAAGCCCGGCCGAGGGCCGACCGGGCGGCTCGGCTGCGGGCGAGGACGAGCAGCCCCGACGTGTCGCGGTCGAGCCGGTGGGCGGCTTCGAGCGGTCCGTGGGCGGCGGTGAGTTGCCGGGCGACATCAGGCGGATCCAAGGGCGTGCGGGCGGGCACGCTCGGCATGCCCGATGGCTTGTCGACCACGAGCACGTCGGCGTCGCTGAAGACGATCCGTGGTGTCACAGCAGCCCAAGGAGCGAGACCCAGCGACAGAGGAGATCGGCGGGCGGCTGACCGGCGACGGCCTCGCCGGCAGCGGCGGCCACAGGCAGCCGGCCGGCTGTATGCCCCGCACGCTCAAGCCGGGCCTGATCGGCCGCTACCCGCTGCTGGGTCGGCTCATCGCGGCCGGGGCCCAGGAGGATCCAGCGGGCGGCAGCCGGCGTCGC
>JAQCJP010000131.1 GCA_027592945.1 Planctomycetota bacterium | reverse complement strand
GATTTGGTCGGCGCGAACGATCAGTTCGGCCACGATCCGGCCACTGCGGCTGCCGATGATCTGGTCGCGGTACCCGGGGGCGAGGGTGACGGCGAAAAAGGTCACCACGATGCAGAGCAGCACGCCCTTGGTCAGCCCCAGGAGAAGGCCCAACTGGTGATCGAAGGATGACAGCTGGACGGTCTTGATCAGCCCCGAGATGACGCTGAACACCAGCCAGACGCCCAGCGACGTGGCCACATAAAGGGCGAGCATGGCCACCAGCCGGTTCCAGGGCGCCTGGCTGCCGAAGAAGGGGGCCAGCGGGCCGCCAAACCGCAGCGCGACCGCGGCGCTCGCCGCGATCCCGGCGATCCAGGCGAGCTGCCAGACCATGCCCTTGAAATAGCCCAGCACGGCTGCCGCGGCGAGGATGCCGAGCATCACCAGGTCGTAGCCTTCCAGTGCCATCGTCGTTTCTGTCTCCGGGGAGTTCCGTCGTGCGGGACGGGAATGTAGAAGCCGGCAGCTTCACGGCGAAGCCCAGGTTGGCGGCCGGGCAACCGTCACGAACGCCCCTGACGCCCTCGTATTCCCAGGCCGCCCGTGCCGCCCCGCCCCCGCAGGCCCTCCAGGCAGGCCCGGCACATCCTGCCCAGAGATCCCTGCCTACCAAACCAGCGCCCGACTAGCGGCCCGAATGAACGGCCGAGGCAGACCGTTCCGTTCCGGCAGTGCAGGGGAGTTCGGGCGAGGACTCCACACGATTGGGATCCCGATTGACGATACCCATCGTATCTCTGTGCAGGCTGCGGCTCCGGCCCGGCTCTGCCAAGGGGAGTCGTGTCGGCAGGGCCGGGAGGGAATCCGGCCTGCGTGACGCGACGGAGGGGATGACGCGAACGTGCCCGGATTCCGTGTGCACATTACTGGTTCGTCGATTGTGGGCGCCAGCTACGGGCTGGCCGCCTGGTACGTCGGCGATATGCACCCGATGACCTGCGGCCTCGGGGCCGGGCTCTGCAGCGTGGCCGGGATGATGCCCGACCTCGACAGCGGCCCGGGGATTCCGCTGCGGGAGAGCGTGGCCTTCGCGGCGGCCGTCGTGCCCATGCTGATGATCCATCGGTTTCAGGCGATGGGCCTGCCCCTCGAGGCGATCATCGTCGCCGGAGCCGTCATCTATCTCGCCATCCGGTTCGGCATGACCTGGCTCTTGAAACATTACTCCTACCACCGCGGCATGTTTCACAGCCTGCCGTCGGCGGCGATCGCCGGCCTGGTCACGTTTCTGGCGTTCGGCTCCGAGGAACCGCTCCGCCGCTACTTCGTCTCGAGCGCCGTCGTCCTTGGATTCCTCACCCATCTCGTGCTTGACGAGATCTGGAGCGTGAAGCTGGGCATGTTCGGTCCGAAGTTCAAGAAGTCGTTCGGCACGGCCCTCAAGTTCTACGGCCCAGTGCTCTGGCCGAACATGCTCACCTACGCGCTGGCCCTGATCCTCGCCGCGCTCGCTGCCGGCGACGCGGCCTGGACCGAGAAGCTCGCCACCGTCAAGCAGCAGATGCAGCAGGCGACGCGGACCTTCCAGCAACAGTCTCCCAACCAGCAGTGGCAATATCGGCGGTAGCCAGTCAGGGACAGGCCGTGCCGCGGCCAGGCAACCTGCGTCTCCAGAAATCCCGGCAGCCGTCGCATCACCCGCTTGCCGGACGGGCCGAGGGACGGGATCATGGGTGTTTTCGCCGCCCCCTTGTGAACGCCTGTGCCTTCGGCTGCCATTCTTCCCGACATGACGGCCATGGCCTCGCTGGCCGGCTATCTCGTGCTGATCGCGGCCGCCGCGATGGCCGGGGGAAGTTCGGTGGCCCTCGTGTCGATGAGCCACCGGATGACACAGGTGCTTCTGTCGTTCACCGGCGGCGTGCTCCTGGGCGTCGGGCTGCTCCACCTCCTACCCCATGCCGCGTTGGAACTTGGCGGCAACGTCGACACCACCATGCAGTGGGCCTTGGTCGGCTTCTTCGTCATGTTCCTGCTGGAGCGGGCGTTTCACGGCCATGCCCACCATTCCGCCGAATCCGCCTGCGGCCACGAGGACCATGACCACAGCGAGCAGCGGCCCGACCAGGGAGGGCATGCCCATGTTCCAACGGCCGGCCGGCGGCGGGGCCCCTGGGCCTGGTGCGGCGCCTTCGCGGGGCTGGCCCTCCACAGCCTGGCTGACGGCGCAGCGCTGGCGGCCTCCGTTGGAGCCGACGCTGCCCACGGCGCGGGGCCGCTGGCGGGCGCTGCCACCTTCCTGGCAATCGTGCTCCATAAGCCGCTCGACGCCGCCATCATCGCCACGCTGATGCAGGACGCCGGGGCCAGCCGGGGCATGAAACTGGCCGTCAATCTTGCCTACGCCGCGGTGGTTCCAATCGGGGCGATCGCCTTTCTGGCAAGCCTCCCGCTCTTCGGCGGCAGCCAGCCGATGGTGCTCGGCGTCGCCCTGGCCGTGGCCGGCGGGGCGTTCGTCTGCATCGCGGCGGCCGACCTGCTTCCCGAAGTGCAGTTCCACACGCACGACCGCGTGCTCCTGACGACGGTGCTCGTCCTCGGGCTCGGACTCGCCTGGGCGATCACCGCCTCCGAGCGGTCCAGCCATGCCCATGCGATGCACGGGCACCCGACGACAGGCGGGCAGCAGACCGCCGACCCCCCGCGGTAGCAGGGACCGCCGGCCGGTCAGCCCTCCGTGTCGAGCCCCCGGGCTGCCCGCTCCCGTCGGACGGCGGACATGATCTCGTCGATCAGGTCGTGGTGGCCGCGGATCGCCGGCAACTGGGCCTGAAAGCACCAGGCGATCACCAGCCCCAGCCCGATGCCACCCACCAGGTGCCAGGTCACCCATTCCTGGCTGCTGGCCGCCAGCCCCCCACCGGGGTCGGCCGCGCCTCCGAGGGCCACAATGCCCACCATCGAGAGCATCCCGATCACCGCGAACGGAAACGACGAACGCTTCAGCTTCTTGCTCCGCTCCACGAGCGCCGGATCGAGGCGATAGGTCTCGACGACCTCCCGGCACCAGCGTCCGGTCCCGATGAAGTAGGTGACCGCCAGGCTGTTGACCAGCAAAACCATCAACGCGGTGAACATTCCCGAGAGCCGATGGACCGTCGCCCACCTGAGAACGGCCGGGTCGGTCACGCCGTGGAGATCGCCAATCCACAGTCCGAGGCCGGCCGTGGCCGCCAGGAGGGCAACGGCGAACAAGGCGGCACGGGCGAAGGTCTTTTCCATGCGTGGCGGCGGCCGCGAGGCGAAGCTGAAGGCGGGCAGAGACGAAGGCGAGCCCGGCACAAACGCCCGCCGCCCCATTTATAGCGATCCCCTGGATCGCGGAAAGTATCATCATGCCGATGGCAACCGCCGCCCCCCTCCTCCTGCTCACCTGCGGCGACCCGGCCGGGATTGGCCCGGAGGTCGTGGCGCTGGCCTGGAGCCGAGCCGTCGCACATCGCGGGGCGAGGCTGCGGGTCGTGGCCGAGGCCGGTTTGCTGGCCGACGTTCTCGATCGCCGGCCAGGGCTTCCAGCCGCCACCATCGAGACGGTCGACCTTGCCGATCCCCGACCCTCGCAGCCGGGCCAGCTTCTTGTCGTCGCTCCCGGCCAGATGACCGATGCGGGCCGGTCTGTCGCTGCTGACACCAACGCTGCTGGAATCGAAGACGGCACCGTCTCGGCTGCTGGTGGCCGGGCGGCCGCAGCGGCCGTCGAAGCCGCCGCGGAGACCGTCTTGGCTGGCCGGGCTGCTGCGATCGTCACCGGCCCGCTCCACAAGGAGGCCCTCCACGCCGCCGGTTACGACGTGCCGGGCCACACGGAACTCCTCGCTCGAGCCTGCGGGCTGCCTGACGAGGCGGCCTCAATGATGCTCTGGCTCCCTGGAGCCGACGGCCGTACCGATCTGGGAGTGGTCCACGCAACGCTCCACGAATCGCTTCGGTCGGCCCTCGAGCGGCTCTCCAGCGAGAGCATCGCCGCGGCCGGCCGGCGACTGGCTGCCGGACTCGCCGCCCTGCTCGGCCGGTCGCCTCGGCTGGCCGTGGCCGCCCTCAATCCGCACGGTGGCGAGGGCGGCTTGTTCGGTGACGAGGAGTCACGGCTCATCCGTCCGGCAGTCGCTCGACTGGCTGCCGAGGGCCTCAACGTCGCCGGTCCGCTCCCCGCCGACACGCTGTTTGCGAAGGCCTTCGCGGGAGCCTTTGAGGGCGTCGTCGCCCTCTACCACGACCAGGGCCACATCCCCGTCAAGCTTCTTGGCATGCACCGGGCGGTGAATATCACCCTCGGGCTGCCGATCGTGAGGACCAGCGTCGCCCACGGCACCGCGTTCGACATTGTGGGCCAAGGCAAGGCCGACCCCGCCAGCATGCTGGCCGCGATCGAGGCCGCCAGGCGGATTGTCGCGGCCGGCGGGCTCTAGTTGCCCGTGGAAAAAGCTCTCCATGGCCTTTTTCCACGTGAGCGACTCCCCCTTGTTCCACAGTCTGCTAGGGCCGCATCAGGCCCAGCGTGCTGACCCAGTACTCGGTGAAATCGATCAGCCCCTCCGCTGCCGGCTGATAGAAGAAGGCCGTCGCATCGACTGGGCCATCGATTTCGATCTCCAGCAACTCGACCACGGCGATCGGTTCGATCGGGCCGGGCTCGATCGGCCGCGGTCCGGGGCGAGCGAGAAACTCAATCCGCCTGAGGAGCAAATCGTCCCGCGCGATCGTGAACCGTACCGCCCAGGGAACGCCGTCGGGGAGATCCTCCGGCTGCAGGCCATCCGGTTCGGCCGCTGCCGACTCTAGCTCCGGCAAGAGGGCGACGACCGCCCCCGGCGGCCACTCGCCGTCGACGATCCAGACGGGCCGCCCATCGAGTTCGGCCGCCGTCGCGGTGGTGAACCGAAACCATTGCCTGGTCCACCAGAGATTCCGCTGCAGGCCGCCGAGATAGGGAGCCGTATCCGACGGATCGGCCGCCCCGAGTTTTTCAAGCTGTGAGCGAACTCGTTGGACGTCAATCCGATGGAGCGTGATCTCCTTCTCGCCGGCCGATCGGTTGAGCCAGCAAAAGAGCCCGTCGGAAACCTCGGTCACTGTGAAAGACTCGCTGTCGCAGGTGAGCGACGTCTCGAGACGGAATCGTTGCTCTTCCCCCTGCCCCGCCTGCAGATAGCGGCCGGCTCCCACCAGGACCCGATCACCGATCCGCACCCGCTGTCGCAGTTTCAGCGACACCGAAGCGGCCCGCCCGATCCGCGCGAGACTGCTGGCCACGATCCGCTCCGCCTGGGCCGCCGCCTCTTCAGGAACCGCTGGCCCGTGAGCGGCCCGGGCCGCGCCGCGGCTGTAGACGCTCTGGGCTGCATCCGCAGCAAGCGCCGCCAGGATGATCGCCGCAAGGAGCAGCGATCCGGCGGCAACTGCCGCACGAGATGGCATGCCTGGCAGTCTGGGCGGACCGAGAAAGCTGACGGTCATGGCGATCGCGGTGAATGTTTCGGTTTTACCAAAGAAACGGGGGCCGGAAGGACGATGCACAGAAGGTGATTCTTACCGCCACGAAGCGTTCCGCCGGACCTCGCGTTCGGAGTGTACGGATTCGGGGCTGACCGGCCCATGCCGGAAAACCGCACTGGAGGTTGCACACTATGACCAACCGACGTCTGCAGGGTTTCGTCGGCATGTCCCTGGCGGCCGCCCTAACCGGCTGCCACATCCCCGCCAACTCGCCGTTCACCGGGCTGGCGCAGCTCCGCCCGACGGCCACGCCGCACACCAACGTCCTCCCGCCGGCCGCGATGCTCCAGCATCCGGGCCCGGGCGTCGAGGGGCCCGGACCGGGCATCATCGCCCCGGCCTCCTATGAGGAATGCATCGCAGCGGCTGGCGGTGCTGGCGGCCCCGGCGGATATGGGATGGTCGGGATGGCCCCAACCTCCCAAATCGGCTTCGTCGGCCCCGACGGGATGCAGATCCGCTGGGACGTCACCGCGATGGGCGGCTTCGATTCTGAGCCGCTGATCGCCCCGGGCCGCTACGACTTCCCGCAGGGGGCCATCTACAGGCTCAAGATCACCGACATTCTCGGCCACGAGGGCATCGAGCTCTATCCGTCGCTCGAGGTTGCCCCGGTGACTCCGCGGACGGCTGCCTACCTGGCCCACAACGCGGTCCCCTTTCAGCTGACCGACGAAGACCTCGACCAGGTGACCACCGGCAACTTTGTCACCAAAGTGGTCTATCTGCCCGATGCTGAATATCAGGAACTGGCGGTGGCAGGCGTCGAAACCCTCGTCAGCACGCGGCTCGACCCTGGCGTCGATCCGGTGGTGGAAGCCGATCGCCGCGGCTCGATCCTGGCGATCATCCGGATCGGCAACAAGGATCTCGAGGCCCCGGGCGCGGCTGGCGGCGGTGTTGCCGGCGGCGTCGCCATGCCCCTCGCGGGCGGACCGGGCGGTGCCGGAGCCTGCGGCGTGGGCGGCCCCCTGGGCATGCCCTGCGGCGGCGATCCCTCGCAGCTTCCCCCCGCCTTCGTGGCCGGCATGACGGCTCCCGAATACGGCATGCCACAGGTTGGCACACCGATCGGCCTGCCTGGGCCGGCCCACATCCCGCTGGGCGTGCCCGCCGGCCTGCAGCGGCACAGCATCACCAACCACACGAAGGTGCATCTGCCGCCCCCGTCAAAGTCGCTGGGCCTCCATGTCCAGCAGTCTCCGGGCCTGAGCTATCCGAAGCCGGCTCGTCATGCCTACCTCGCCGAGCGGCAGGACGTGCCCCACATCAAGCTCAAGCAGCCGCCGGAATCGCGAACCCGCTTCGTCGGCAACGGCGGCCCGGATCCCGACGCCCTCGGCCCGGGGATGATCGTCCCCGGCTCGATGAACGAGCTGCCCTGCCCGCCGGAGCCGATGGAATAGCCGTCGGCACGCCGCCGAGCGGCCTCCGAGTTCCTGGCCGCTCCCGGCCCGGCCGGGAGGCCGCGGCCGAGACCTAGGAGCTACCACCCCCCCGCCCCAGATTCAAACGACATCGTGAACCTTTTCCGGACAGGGACCGTGCTGCAGTTCGCCCGAGGGCTGCTGGCGATCGTCGGACTTGTCGGGACAGCCTTGGTGGGAACTCTCCCCCAGGCCGTCGCGGCAGGGCCGACACCACGATTCGCCGCCTTTGAGGCACCGGGAGCGATTGGCGCCCCCGGGCGACTTCAGCCCGGTCCCCATCCGGAACCAATGCCACGACCGGCGTCGACGTTGCCGCTCGACGTCCAGCCGGTCGAGATTCGAGGGCCGGCGGGGACGCGGATCTCGATCGAGACGGCCGCTGGCTGGTCGCCTCTTCGAGAGGGTCCGCTGCGGATCGGGCTTGTGGTCGGCCGGGCCTACCGGCTGAGGATTGGTGGCATCCCGGGGGAGCCAGGCGCGGAACTCTTCCCTTCGCTGCGAGTGCTGGCGCGGATGGCGACACCGGCCGGGATGGACTGGCGGTTTCCGGTTGAGATCGTGATCGACGAAAACGACCTCACCGCCGCCTTCGATGGCTCGCTCGTGCGGCGGGTGGTCTACGTCGCCTGCGAGCCCGAAGAGCCGACGCTCGTGCCTGCCGGCTGGTTTGATGTCCGGCCCGGCGACGATGCCTTCGAGGTCGCCCGCACGCTGGGCGATCCGGTGGCCGAGGTGGTGATCGGCAATCGTCTTCCAGCTCCCGGGAGCGTGCCATGATGCCCGGCATACCCCTCCACAGTCATCCCCGCTGGCTCCGCCTCCTGGCGATTGCGACGGCCAGCCTGATCCTCTGCTCGTGCCGTTCGATCACCGCCCCGCTGGCCACCTCGGCCACGGCGGTCACGGTGCTGCCGGCCGACGTCATCCCGGCGGCCACTGCCGACGACTCGCTCACGGCCGCCTTCACCGACTTGGCCGATCCGGCGACTCGGCAACCCGGGCTGCCCGCTGCCCGCCCGGCCGTCGCCGCGACACCGTTGCCAGAGGCCGCGGACGAGGAGCGGCGCATCGTTCCGACGGCTCTCGAGGCCCCCGCCCCTCCCCTGCCCCGGCTGGCGATGCGGCCTGCTCGCTGCGGTCCGGCGGGCTGTCCGCCGCGGCGGCAGACGATGACGGCCCGGTCTCCGGCCCCCTGCCCGACCGGCACGTGTCGCTCGGGGCAGTGTCAGCCCGGTAACTGCCAGCCAGTCTTCTGCCCCCCCTGCCAGCCGGCGATCCCGGTGATCCGCCCCTGCCTCGTCTGCGACGGGGACGATCACGGCGCACCGGCGAAGGCCACCGGCCGTGCCGGCCTCGCGAATCTCACCGCCGGCGACACGGTCGCCCGCTACCAGCCGGCCGACGACGGCCCTGATGCCGATCAGGTCGATGTCGTCGCGTCCAACTGCGCCTGCGTCTACGCGCCTCGTTTCGCCGCCGTCCGCGAGGTGATTCGTCCGTTCGAAGACGCGGCTCCCGTGGGGCCGGGCGGAATCAGCAACGAAGAACTCGTCGCGCTTGAGGTCGAGCGGCAGCCGGTCTGGGGCAGTGTGCAGAACATCGCGCCGGAGGCGTCCCGCAAGGCGCTGCCGGGCGTCGCGCTCCAGGAGCGGCTCGCTCCGCTGGCGGTCGATCAGTCACTCCTGCCCGATGAGGATCGCGGGCTCGAGGGTCCGGCGGCCCGGCTGGCGATCGACCAGCTCGAAATGGCCCGCCGCCGGCAGCGGCCGCATGAAGAGGTCGGCTTCGATGTGCCGGTGGCCTGGACCTGCATCAAGGCGGCCAACGTCCTGGTCGACGAGCAGGCGGCCCAGGTGGTGGCTGCCGACCGGGGAACGGCGACGCTCCGCTTCGAATCCCCGGGCCGGTCCGAGCTGACGCTCTGCAAGCGAGCCGGCACCGACACCGCCCGACAGGGCGAGGAGATCGACTTCATGATCTACATGCTCAACTCCGGCGACCGCCCGCTGACCGGGATCGTGCTGGCCGACGCCCTGCCCGAGCGACTCACGCTCGTGCCGGAATCCCCCGCCTGCAGCCTACCGGCCGAGTTCGCGACTGAGACCGGCGATGACGGCTCGGTGGTTCTTACCTGGCGGCTGACAGAGCCGCTCCCGGCGGGCGAGAGCGGTTTCGTTCGATTTCGCACGCTCGTCCACTAGGCGTGGCCGCGGGGCGGCCGCGTCCCGTTGCCCCTTGCTTGCCGCGGGGAGTAGGCTTCAGCGATCCACAGCGACCTGTGTTGAACCGCCCCCTTCTCCCATCTGAGGACTTCATGCGCTCCCCTGCCCTGCCGGCCGTCCCGGCTGTCGGAAATCGCGGTCTCGCCCCCCTGCTCATGCTGCTCGCGATCGCGGCCGGCATCCCCGCCCACGGCCAGCCCGTGGCCGAACCGCCTGCGGCTCCGGCCGATGCCGAAGGCCCGCTGACGGTCCCCGAGCTGCCGGCCGATGCCAGCCCCCGGGAACTGATCGAGTTTGTCGGCAGCCTGATGCCACCGAAGCAGCAGCCGCGTTCCCAGCAGGAGTTGATGGACTACTTCCGGGATGTGTCGCAGGTGGCCGTCAAGGCGGCTGACCGGATTCTGACCGAGGCCAAGGACGACGCCGCTCTGGTGGCCGAGGCCTCCCGGCTCAAGCTTCAGAGCCTGGCGATGCTCGGGCGGCTGGGGGTGGAAAATGCGGCGGCCGACATGGAGGCCTTCGCCACCAGGCTGATCGAGAGCGGCGTCGAACCGATGGCTCGCGAGGCCAAGCGGATGATGGTCGTCATGGACGTGCAGGAGATGCTGGAGACGCGGGATTTCAGCGACGCCGACGCCCTGGTGGCCAAGGCCGGCGACCTCCTCAAGGCCGATCCAAACGACCCCCAGACCGCCGCGATGGCCATGCAGTTCGTGCAGGCCCTTGAGCAAATCCCCGGGGGGAGCGACGCGGCCGTGACGGCGATGAAGACCTTCGGCCCGATCTTTGAGACGAGCAGCAACGACCGCATTCGCGGCCTCTCCAAGGCCTTTGAGGGCAAACTGCGGTTCATGTCGCTGCCGGGCAACCCGATGGAGATCAGCGGCACGCTCCTCGACGGGAAGGCTTTCGATCCGGCGACCCTGGCCGGGAAAGTCGTGCTCGTCGACTTCTGGGCGACCTGGTGCG
>JAQCJP010000130.1 GCA_027592945.1 Planctomycetota bacterium | reverse complement strand
GCAGGATGCCCGAAGCGAGAGTCCGTGAGACGGCACGGGCTCACCCCGAGCCTGCGTGACCGTCGGAGAAAAAACTTTTACGGACGAGGGCGGCGGAAACGTAGAGTTAGGGCATGTCCCCAGCGGATCCAATCCGACCCCACCCGGCGGCCCCGGTCGATAACACGGCGGCCGCCAGCGGTGGCACCACGAGCCCCAACGCCGACCTCGAACGTGAGGCTGCCGGCGTCTGCGGGGATGCGTCGCAACTCTCGGCGGGGGGCACCGACTTCGGGTTTGGCAGGCCGACCCAAAGCGATCCCGATCCGTTGCTTGGCCTCGACCTTGGCGGCGTGACGATTCGGACCCTGATCGGGGCCGGCGGCATGGGCCGCGTCTACAAAGGCTGGCAGGCGGCCCCTGGCCGGTCGGTGGCGGTGAAGGTGATGCGGCCAGGCCTGGCCTCGGACGAGTTCTTTCGCCGCTTCGACCACGAGGCCCGCCTGCTGGCCCGGCTCCAGCATCCCGGCATCGCCCAGATCTTCCTCGTCGGTGTCCACCGGCTGCCAGCCGGCGAGGTTCCCTTCTTCGTCCTCGAATATCTCGCTGAGGCGGTATCGATCACCGAGGCCGCTCGCCGCGACAGCCTCGACACGAGAACGCGAATCCGCCTCTTCCGGCAGGCCTGCGCTGCCGTGGGCCACGGCCATGAACGTGGCGTCATCCACCGCGACCTGAAGCCGGGCAACATCCTGGTCGACGCCGCCGGCCGGCTGAAGGTGATCGACTTCGGCGTCGCCCGTTCGACCGATGCCGACGCCGCGTTGACGACGCTTGAGACCGATGCCGGGCGGATTCTGGGCACCCTGCAATATATGAGCCCGGAGCAGTTTGCCGCCGGTGCCGACGAAGCGGGCGTTCGCAGCGATGTCTATGCGCTGGGGGTCGTGCTGTTTGAACTGCTGGCCGACCGGCTCCCGTATGACGTGCGGCGACGGCCGCTGGCCGAGGCGGCCCGGATCGTTCAGGAGACGCCGGCTCCTTCACTCCGCTCGATCGATCGCTCGGTCCCCCGTGACCTGGCTGTGATCGTGGCGAAGTGCCTGGAAAAGGATCCGGCCCGCCGCTATGCCAGCGTTCACGAACTTGACACCGATCTCGGCCGGCACCTCGCCGGCGAGCCCATCCAGGCCGCACCGCCAACCTTTCTCGAGAGCGTCGGGCGGCTGGCACGGCGACACCGGGCGGCGGCGATCGCAGCCGCGGCGATCCTGACGGCGATCATCGTGGCGGCTGGTGGCGTGCTCGCCTTCGCTATCAGGGCCGAGCAGGCGCGGACGGTGGCCGAGACGCAGCGAGAGCAGGCGCGACAGTCGCTCTATGTCGCCAATCTCGTCGGGATCGCGGCCAAGCGGGACCGGCAGGAACTCGCCGTCGCCCGGGCGCTGGTCGATGAGACCCGCGACCTCCTGCCCCCGGGCAGCCCGGAGCCGATCGAACTGCGGGCCGCCGCCGCCAGCCTCGACGAGGCGCTGGTGGTCTTCAGCGGGCATACCGAAGCGGTCGAGTCGGTCGCCTTCAGTCCCGCCGGCGAGACGGTCCTCACCGGCAGCGGAGACCGCACCGCCCGGCTCTGGAAGACCGCCACCGGCCGGGAGCTGATCCGCTTCGAGGGTCATGGCGGCATCGTGACGGGCGTCGCCTTCGCACCCAACGGCGACCTGATCGCCACGGCGGCCACCGACGGCTGCCTGCGGTTCTGGATCTCGGCCGGCGGCCGTCCGCAGCGAGTGGTGGATAACCTCGGCAAGGGATTCCTGGCCATCGCCTGGGAGCCTGGCGGGCAGGCGGTACTCGTTGGCAATCGGGAGGGGCAGCTCTGGCGGATCGCCCTTGACCACGCCGCCGCCCCGGAACTGCTCGCAGATGCCGGCGCGGCGATCAGGGGCATCGCGGCTGCCAGCCCGGACGTGTTGGCGGTGGCGACCGATCGCGGCGGGCTCGTCATCCGGGCTGGTGATGCCGCGCGGGTCCTGCTTACCGGGCATCGCAATCGCGTCAATGCGATCAGCCTTTCGGGCGACGGCACGCGGGTGGCCACGGCCTCGAGCGACTGCAGCTTTCGGCTCTGGAATGCCGGCACCGGGCAGCCGGTCCTGGCCTGGGGCGGAGAAACACTTTTCGATTCGGTTGAACGGGACCTGCGGCGGACCGACCGCCACCACGTGCGAGCCGTCAACGCCGTGGCCTTCAGCCCCGATGGCCAACTCCTGGCGACCGCGTCTTCGGACATGACGGCCGGCCTCTGGGATGCCGGCTCTGGGCGAGAAGTCCGCCGCTTCATCGGCCACACCGACTTCATCCGGGCGGTCAGCTTTTCATCGGACAGCCGATACGTGCTGACCGGGTCGAGAGATGGCACCGCCCGGCTCTGGAACGCCAGCTCGACCGACGGCCTGGCTGACCTCGAGGAGCCGGCCCGGTTTGTCCGCGGACTGGTCTTCTCGCCCGATGGCAACAGGCTTGTCACTCTCGCGAGCGGCCGGCAGGCCGCCGTCTGGAACCCCGACACCTGCGAACGGGTGGCCTTGCTCGACGGCCCTCATCTGTCGGTGGCCGCTGCCGCCTTCGATCAGACAGGCCACCGCCTCGCGCTGGGCTTCGCCGACGGACAAGTGCGGGTTCGGGAAATGGTGACCGGCCGGCTGCTCCACGAACTGCCGCCACGAAACGAGGCCGTAACAGGCCTCGCCTTCACCGCCGACGGAAGCAGGCTGCTGGTCGGAACATCCGACGGCACGCTCTCGTGCTCAGCATTCGATGGGGGCGACACGCCCGTCTGGACAACCAGCGGCGAGGGCGAGGGCCCCTGCTTTCTGCACCTCGTTGCCGAAGGCAGACAGGTGCTCGGATTGAACGGCCATTCCTTGGCCGCCTGGGACACCGCGACCGGGCGGCTGATCGAAGGCCTTCCCGACATGGAACCGGCTTCCATCCTCGCCGTCAGCCGCGACGGCCGCCTGGCCGCCGCCGGTCTCGCAGTGGGAGGCGTCCGTGTCTGGCAGGTCGCCGATGGCAAGCCGGTGGGGATGCTGGATGAACACCGCCCCGCGATCGGGTCGCTCGCCTTCAGCCCCGACGGCACCCGGCTGGTGGTGGGCGACAAAACCGCGCTCTGGGATCATGGCACCCGCATCTGGGATCTCGCCACCGGCAAGGAGATCGCCGTTCTCCGCGGGCAGCGATTCGGGATCAAGGCGACCGCCTACAGTCCGCGAGGCAGGTGCCTGGTGACAGGCTCGTCGCTGCCTCGCGTCTGGGGCCCCTCCAATGCCGAGATCCACGCCGCCCGCCTCGAGGCCGCTGCAATCCGCCAGCAGCTCGAGCCGCTGGTCGCCGGCTGGCTGGAAACGAGCCCCAACGCGGCCGTCGCGCTCCAAGCGGCCCGCCCCGATCTCTCGCCAGCGGAATACCGCCTCGCTGCCGACATGCTCCTGGCCGCCAGCGTTCAGTCCACGATCCCGGGAGCCAAGGCGGTTGCCGTCCCGGAGGTCAGCCCGCCGTGAGCCGGGCCCGCCGCCCGGCGAGCTCGCCGAGCCAGGCCTCGAGGCCGTGGCCGGTCTTGGCCGAGGTTTCGAGGATCCGCATGCCGGGCCGGATCGCCTCGAGGTTGGCCCGGGCGAGGTCACGATCAAACTCGCAGGCCTCGGCCAGATCGATCTTGGTGATCACCGCCACATCAGCGGTGTTGAAGAGGCCCGGATACTTCAGCGGCTTGTCTTCCCCCTCCGTCACCGACAGCAGGGCCACCCGAAGCGATTCGCCGAGATCCCAGCTGGTCGGGCAGACGAGATTCCCGACGTTCTCGATGAACAGATATCGGAGACCGGCCAGGTCCCAGCCGGCCAGATGCTCGGCGACCATCTCGGCCTCGAGGTGGCAGAGGCCGTGGGTGTTGATCTGCCGCACCGGCACCCCGCTCTCGGCCAGCCGGCGGGCGTCGTTGTCGGTCTCGAGGTCGCCGACGACCGCCGCAGAGGGCTCGCCACGGGCCGCCAGCCGGGCGAGGGTCTCCTTGAGAAAGGCAGTCTTGCCGGTGCCGGGGCTCGACACGATGTTCACCACGAGCAGCCCAAGCCGCTCGAAGTCCCGCCGCATCGCTCGGGCGATTTCGTCGTTCTTCTTGAGGATCCGGGTGCGGACCTCGAGGATCCGGGGGGTGGTCTTCATCAGGGGGCCTCTTCGTCGGCCAGACCGGCCAGCTCGATCGATTCGAGGTCGAGTTCCCGGCCGCTGCGGATGTCGCCGCTTCTGGTGCCGCATGTGGGGCAGACAAACGACTGGATGCCGGGCAGCTCCCGCTCGGCCTCGCAGGTCGGGCACCAGATCACCACCGGCACCTCCTCGATCCGCAGTTCGGCCGCCTCAAGCGGTGTCCCCTCGCGAACGAGGTCGAAACTGAACCGGAGCGGATTCTCGTGGACGCAGCAAAGCCGGCCGATCCGGAGATTGACCGCCGCGACGCGGCCGCCGCCGTGCTCTTGGAGCTGGCCGGTCACTGCCTCGACGATGCTCGTGGCGATCGAGAGTTCGTGCATCACGCGGTTCCCGGCGGCATGCGGCACCGCTGGCGGACTGGGCGGAATCGCATGCAAAAGTCTAAGCGACCGGGCGGCCGCCATGAAACGAAGCGGCGAGCCCAAGCCCCCGCGGGGGCAGGTTTACAACCTGCCTGACCGCATCCCGCTATAACCGTCCCTGGGGGTAGATGTGCGACCTGCCCAATCCCAGGGCTCTCGATCCCCACGGCCCAACTCCCGGTTGCAAGGACTCCTTATGATCGCTCGCTCCGTTTCGTGGTGCATGGTGATCGGATTGGTGGCCGGATCACTCGCGCGAGCGGCCGACCGGCCAGTGCTCGATCTCTGGCCGCCGGCCGCCCCGGGGACGGCGGAGGAGAGCGGGCCAGAACGTGAACTCCAGCGGGATCCTCCCGATGGAGTGGTGCGGCTTACTGACGTCAGCCGGCCGCAGATCACCGTCTACCATCCGGACGAGCCGACTGGAGCAGCGGTGCTCGTCTGCCCCGGAGGGGGCTACAAGATCCTCGCTTACGAGCACGAGGGCACGCAGGTCTGCGAGTTCTTCAACCGCCACGGCGTGACCGCCATCCTCCTCAAATACCGGGTGCCAGCCCCCCGCGAGCTGCCGCTCCAAGACGCCCAGCGGGCCCTCGGCCTGATCCATCGGCACGCCGACGAGTGGGGCATCGATCGGAGCCGCATCGGGATGCTCGGCTTTTCGGCGGGCGGGCACCTGACGCTGATGACCTGCCTCCGTGGCGGTGAGCAGACTTACCAGACTGATCCAGCAATCGACATCGATCGGCCGGTCCCGGCCTTCGCAATGCTGGTCTACCCGGCCTATCTCGTCGAGCGGGGCAGCGAAGGCCCTCTTGTCGAGGAGATCGCAGTCCCTGAGGAGATGCCGCCGCTCTGCCTGATTCACGCCGCCGACGATCCCTGGACCTCGAGTGGCAGTGCCCTCTTGGCGATCGAATGCCGGAAGCGGAAGATTCCCTGCGAGCTCCACATCTACGCCAAGGGGGGGCATGGCTTCGGGATGAAGCGGACCGGCCTGCCGGTCGACACCTGGCCGGAGCGGGTGATTGAGTGGATGGAGTCGCTGGGCCTGCTCGAGCCGATGGAGACCGCCACCCGCTGATCGCCGCCGAGCCAGATCACAGCTAGGTTTGATGTGTGATCCGGCTCCTCGGGGGTCCGACTCCTCGGGGAGTACCTACGATGTCTCAAGTGGACGCGGGACTGCACCTTTTCCGGATCGGTGAACCGGCATGACGAACCCGAGCATTCTCGTGATCGGCTGCGGCAATCTGCTCCGCGGTGACGATGCCGCCGGGCCGAGCCTCGTGCGGCGGCTCGGCGACCGGGGCCTGCCGGAGAGCGTTCGGTGTGTCGACGGGGGCACCGGCGGGATCGATGTCGTCTTGCAGATGCGGGGCGTGCCCGAGGTGATCCTGATCGACGCCTGCTGCTCGGGGAGCGAGCCCGGGAGCCTTTTCGAGATCCCGCCCGCCGAGTTCGAAAACCTCCCGCCGCCGGCCGGCCTCGATCTGCATGCCTCCCGCTGGGACCACGCGGTCGCGCTGGCCCGCTCCCTGCCCGGGGTCGACCATCCTCGCACGGTGACGGCCTATCTGATCGAGGGGGAGCGGTTCGAGGTGGGCGAGGGGCTCTCGCCGGCAGTCGACCGGGCCGTCGATCGGCTCGCGGATCTGCTAGTGGCTCGCTTCATCGGCTGCGAAACCTCGGAGGCCGCGTCGCCATGATCAGCGGTCGTCCCGCGATTTCCGTGGATCGGAAGACACGGCCGCGTCACAATCACGGGCAGCACCGAACCCACAGGTCCCGGCGCGACTCGGTCCGCCGGGTTGAGCGATCACCCGGGACCAGGCCTGCTGAGGAACCCGACAATGTGCCTTGCCGTCCCTGGACAGGTCGAGTCGATCCGCGATGAGCACGGCATCCGGATGGGCCGGGTGAACTTCGGCGGCGTCGTCAAGGATGTCTGCCTCGCCTACCTGCCGGAAATCGCGGTGGGCGACTACGCGATCGTGCACGTTGGCTTCGCGATCTCGAAGATCGACGAGGCCTCGGCCCAGGAGACCCTCCGGACCTTCGCCGAACTGGGAATCCTCGAGGAGGAACTGGCCGAACTGCGGGAGAGCGACGAGCCGGCCCGGCCGGCCGCCGACAAGACGGAGCCCGCCCCGTGAAGCATCTCGCCGAATACCGCGACGCCGACACCGCCCGCCGGCTGGCCGCCGAGATCGGCCGGCTCGCCACGCGGCCCTGGGCGATCATGGAGGTCTGCGGCGGCCAGACCCACTCGATCATCCGCAACGGGATCGATCAGATCCTGCCGCCCGAGATCGAGATGATCCACGGGCCCGGCTGCCCGGTCTGCGTCACGCCGCTGGAGACGATCGACAAGGCCCTGGCGATCGCCCGTCGGCCAGAGACGATCCTCTGCTCGTTTGGCGACATGCTCCGCGTGCCCGGCTCGCGGGAGGATCTCTTCGCCGTCAAGGCGGCTGGCGGTGATGTCCGCGTCGTCTACTCGCCGCTCGACGCCGTCACGCTGGCTCGCTCCCGCCCCGACCGGGAGGTGGTCTTCCTGGCGATCGGCTTCGAGACGACGGCGCCGGCCAACGCGATGGCGGTGCAACTGGCGGCCCGCGAGGGGCTCGCCAACTTCTCGATGCTCGTCTCGCACGTGCTGGTGCCGCCGGCGATCCGGGCGATCATGATGTCGCCCGGCAACCGGGTGAACGCCTTCTTGGCGGCCGGCCATGTCTGCAGCGTGATGGGCACCTGGCAGTATCCGCCGCTGGCCGAGGAGTTCGGCGTGCCGATCGTGGTGACCGGCTTCGAGCCGCTCGATCTGCTCGAGGGGATCCGGCGGACGGTCGCCCAGCTCGAACGCGGCCGCCACGAGCTTGAAAACGCCTATCCGCGGGTGGTGAGCGAGCGGGGCAACGAAGCCGCCCAGGCGGTGATCGCCGAGGTCTTCGCGCCGGTCGACCGGGCCTGGCGGGGGATCGGGGTGATCCCGGCCAGCGGCTGGCGGCTGGCCGATGCCTATGCCGGCTTCGATGCCGAACGGCGGTTCGACCTGACGGGGATCACCGCCGAGGAGTCGCCCCTCTGCCAGAGCGGCGAGGTGCTCAAGGGGGCGATCAAGCCCAGCCAGTGCCCCGCCTTCGGCAAGGAGTGCACGCCGCGGACGCCGCTGGGCGCCACGATGGTCTCGAGTGAAGGCGCCTGCGCCGCCTACTACAACGCCGGGCGAACCTGATGGCAGAGCCTCCGCCGCCCGACGTCGCCGGCTTTGCCTGCCCTGCCCCGCTGCGGGACCGGCCGCAGATCGTGATGGGCCACGGCGGGGGCGGGGCCTTGTCGCAGGATCTCCTCGAGCACATCTTTCTGCCGGCCTTCGGCAATCCTGTGCTCGATCAGCGTGGCGACTCGGCCGTCCTCGACGTCGCCGGCCTGCTGGCCGACGGCGGCCGGCTCGCCTTCTCGACCGACGCCCACGTCGTCCAGCCGCTCATCTTCCCCGGGGGCTCGATCGGCGAGCTGGCGGTCAACGGCACGGTCAACGATCTGGCGATGAGTGGGGCCCGGCCGCTCTCCCTCTCCGCCGCCTTCATCTTGGAGGAGGGGCTGGCGATCGCCGAACTGGCGGGCATCGTCTCCCGGATGGCGGCGGCGGCCGAGCGGGCCGGCGTGAGCATCGTCACCGGCGACACCAAGGTGGTCGAGCGGGGCCGCGGCGACGGGCTTTCGATCACGACCGCCGGCATCGGCGTCGTCCCGGCGGGGGTCGAGCTCGGGCCGCGGCAGGTGCAGCCGGGCGACGCGGTGATCGTCAGCGGCACGCTCGCCGATCACGGAATGGCGATCATGAGCGTCCGGGAGGGACTCGCGTTCGAGGCGGCGATCGAGAGCGACACCGCCCCGCTTGCCGGCCTGGTCGCCGCGATGCTCGCCGCCTGCCCGTGGCTCCGACTGCTCCGCGATCCCACCCGCGGCGGCGTGGCGACGAGCCTCAACGAGATCGCCGCGGCCGCGGGGCTCGGGATCGAGATCGAGGAACCGGCGATCCCCGTGTCGCCGGTGGTCGCCAGCGGCTGTGAGATTCTCGGCCTCGACCCCCTCCAGGTGGCCAACGAGGGCAAGCTCCTGGCGATCGTGCCGGCAGACGAGGCCCAGGCGGTGCTCGCCGCGATGCGGGCCCACGAGCACGGGCGGCAGGCGACGCTGCTCGGCCGCGTCGTCGCGGAGCACCCCGGGATCGTCGTGATGCGGACGGCGCTCGGCGGCAGCCGCGTCGTGCCGATGCCGATCGGCGAGCAGCTGCCTCGCATCTGTTGAGCCAGAGCAAGGAGCCGCCCAGCGAAAGTGTCCCAGGCGCCACCGGCCGCGTGCGTATGACCGATCCAATCGCTACCCCAACGGTCCCTGTTGCACCGGAGAATCGTCCCGCCCCTTGCCGAAATTGGCTCGGAACGGCAATGATGCATGGAAGTCGCGGTCCCGCTCGGGCGACGACGAGTGCCGAGTCGTCCTTTTTCTCCGGGAGACCGCCGTGGCCCAGCCCATCACCCTCCGGGCCGCTCCCCGCCCGGGAATCCACTGGGAATACCTGCTGCCGATTCTGGCGGTGCACCTGCTGGCCTGCCTGGCCTTCATTCCCTGGTGCTTCAGCTGGTCGGGCCTGGCCCTCGCCCTAGCGGGCACGATGGTCTTTGGCACGCTCGGGATCAACCTCTGCTACCACCGACTGCTCGCCCATCGCAGCCTGAAAGTCTCCCGCGGCCTGGAGCGGTCGCTGGCGACGATCGCGCTCTGCTCGCTGGAAGACACGCCGGCCCGCTGGGTGGCGAACCATCGGCTCCATCACGTCCACTCCGACGACGAGCAGGATCCCCACTCCCCCCGCGACGGGATCGGCTGGTCGCACGCCGGCTGGCTGTTTCGCCGCGCGCCCGACCGGCGCACCTACGCCTACTTCGAGAAGTACGCCCGCGACATCCTCGCCGACGACTACTACCGCTGGCTCGAGCGGCACCCGATGGCGATCCTCTGGATTTATTCCGCCCACGCTCTTTTGTTCGCGGCCGCCGGGCTCCTCGTCGGCTGGCTGGCGGGTGGTGACTGGCGGCACGGCGTCCAACTGGCCGCCAGCTGGGTGGTCTGGGGCGTGTACGTCCGCACGGTGCTCGTCTGGCACATCACCTGGAGCGTCAACTCGCTGACCCATCTCTTCGGCTACCGCACCTACTCGACCGGTGAAGACAGCCGCAACAACTGGTTCGTTGGCCTCGTGGCGATGGGCGAGGGCTGGCACAACAACCACCACCACGACCCGGCCAGCGCCAGCGTCCAGCACCGCTGGTGGGAGATCGACGTCACGTACTATGTGATCCTGATGCTTGAGCGGCTCGGCCTGGCCAGCGATGTGATCCGGCCCCGGCATCTTCGTCGAGTGGGTCGCTCCATTGACCGCGGCTCGCTGGAGCCGGGCCTCGTCGCCGAACCGATTGGGAAGTAAGCGGTCGCGGCGCCGGTGGGCATCGTGAACGGCAAGGCCCAACGGCCCGCCGTCCCCCCGGCTCGCGCCGGGGGGCTTCTATGGAAAAGGGGACTG
>JAQCJP010000001.1 GCA_027592945.1 Planctomycetota bacterium | reverse complement strand
CGTCGGAACTCGCTGCCGCCGGGCGGCCGCGGCTCGTCGTTCGCTTCCGGCCGGCCGCGGTGGCGGCCGGACCGCGGCCCCCTGCTTTCGCCGCCGCAGCCCAGCTGGCCGAGCCGGTGGTGATCCTGACAGCCCGGGCCTGCGGGGAGAGCCTGGCGCCCCGGCAGTCGTGGCAGGGCGTGACGCTCATCAGCTTCTCGAGCATCCGCCGGATGATGCCGCTTCTGGCGTTTCGCCAGCGGTTGGCCAGGAGGGCCCGGATGCCCTCGAACTTCGTGTTGGCTCCTCGCTCGGCCCGGCCCCGCCGCCAGGAGAGCTTGATCGTGTCGAGGCCGGTGCCGTCGAGCCAGATCTTCTTCTGGGCCGGCGTCAGATCCTGCCAGGGCGTGTCGAGGAGCGTGCCCGGTGCGAGCTTCTTTTTGGCCTCGGCATGGTTGGCCACGCCGTTCAAGAGCCGCCGCAGCCAGCGGGGCATGTCGCGGAAGCGGCCGAGCACGCCGAGGGCTCCCTTGCGGAGCGACTTGTCGGGATCGGTGACGAGCTTGGCCGGGTCGATCCCGTAGATGTCGCCGAGGCCCTCGCAGGTCGGGCAGGCGCCTTGGGGGCTGTTGAAACTGAACAGCTGCGGTTCCGGCGTGTCGTAGCTCAGCCCGCAGGCGGCGCAGGCATAGCGGCTGGAGAGCACGAGATCGGAAAAAGGGGACATTCTGCTTTTTTCACCCTTTGCGTTCAGGTGCTTCTCGGGCCTCTCAGAAAAAGCAGAATGTCCCCTTTTTGTGTCGGGCTCTTCTTCGGCGACGATCACCTGGCCGCCGCTGGTCTTGAGGGCCAGCTCGACCGCCTCGGCCAGCCGGCTGCGGGAGCTCTCGCCGGGCACGAGCCGGTCGATCACGACGTCGATCGTGTGCTTGAGAAGTTTCTCGAGCTTGGGCGGATCCTCGACCCGGCAGATGCCGCCGTCGACCCGGGCCCGGGTGAAGCCTTGCCGGACGAGATCGGTGAACAACTCGCGGTGCGTGCCCTTCGCCTCCCGCACCACCGGCGCGAGGATCATCACCCGCCGGCCCTCGCGGGCCGCCAGGATTCGCTCCACGATCTGATCCCTCGGCTGGGCCTCGAGCACCGCGTCGCACTCCGGGCAGTGGGCCGTGCCGACGCGGGCGAAGAGCACCCGCAGGAAGTCATGGATCTCCGTCATCGTCGCCACGGTCGAGCGGGGGTTGGTGCCGGCCGACTTCTGAGCGATCGAGATCGAAGGGGAGAGGCCGGTGACGGCATCAACGTCAGGCCGGGGCAGCTGCCCGAGAAACTGGCGGGCGAAGGTCGAGAGGCTCTCGACATACCGCCGCTGGCCCTCGGCGTAGAGCGTGTCGAAGGCGAGGCTCGACTTGCCCGAGCCGCTCACCCCCGACAGGCAGACCAGCCGGCCGCGGGGCAGCCCGACGGTTACGTCACGGAGATTGTGCTCGCGGGCGCCGCGGACGACGATCGGGGGGACGGGCATGCGAGCGTTGAAGAGGGAGCGAAAGCCTGAAGCCAGGAGCGGGGCACGCGGATCGGTCGTCCGGAGCCGCCGCGGCGGCCCCGTAGCGTGGTCCAGGTCGTGATCCTCTAAAGAATAGACGATCGGATCGGAACGTCCCTCGCCGCCGGCCGGCCCTCGCTGGACAGCCCGCGGGGGCTGCCGTAGGATCGAGGATTCGCGAGGGAAACGTCCCGGCCGACGGCCTTGGTTGGGATCCTCACGGGGCGGTAGCTCAACTGGGAGAGCGCGGCGTTCGCAATGCCGAGGTTGGGAGTTCGATCCTCCTCCGCTCCATTCATTTCACGCCCGCCAGAGGCTCGGTGATGGCGACTGACTCGGCGGTGTTGCCGGCTTCCGCGGCGGGTGACCGCTCCACCGCATTAATGCTCCGCGTCCGCGATGGCGACGTGGCTGCCTTCGCCCAACTCGTCGAGCTTTGGCAGGACCGGCTCGTCACGCTCTTCTTTCACCAGCTCGGCGACCACGCCGCCGCCGAGGACTTGGCCCAGGAGACCTTCATGCGGGTCTACCGGGCCCGCGGCCGCTACCAGCCGACCGCCAAGTTCACCACCTGGGTGCACACGATCGCCAACAACGTCTGCAGCGACCTCAAGCAGCGGGCCTACCGCCGCCGCGAACGGGGCGTGCCACAGGCCGCCTCAGCCTCGTCGAGCCAGATCGGCCTCGACCAGTTGGCGGTGGCGGCCAGCGGGCTCTTGCCCGCCCGCATTGCTGACCGCGGCGAACTCCAGGGCGTGGTCCGCAAGGCCGTCGAGAGCCTCGGCGACCGGCAGCGGATGGCGATCCTGCTTGCGAAGTTCGAGCAGTGCTCCCACGAGGAGATTGCTGCCGCGATGGGGCTCTCGGTGGCGGCGGTGAAGTCGCTGCTCTTTCGAGCCCGCGAGCAGCTCCGCGACGCGATCAAGCCCTATCTCGAGGAGTGAACGTCGTGGCTCAGCCAGCCGACCACCACGACCTGCACACTCGGCCGGAGCAGGCATCCCGGCCTGAAGCGACAGGGGACTGCCGCGATGGCCCCGCTGCCGACCTCGGGGAGGTCTGGGATTTGCTCGACTGCCTGCCGACGGTGCCGGCGCGGATCGACCTGGCCGCCACCACGGTCGACCTGGTGGCTGCCAAGGTTGCCGGCGGGGCTCGGCCCGGTGCCGAGAACGGCGGTATCGGCCGGCGTTGGGGGGTTCCCCTCCTTGCTGTCGCCGTCGCCCTGGCGACTGGCGTGGTCGCCGGCCGGATCACGGCTCCTGATCCTGATCGGCAGGTGCTCGAGAGTCTGCCCCTCATCGAGAACTTCGATCTCCTTCGCGAGGCGGGCAGCGTCGCCTTTCTTGAAGCATTGGCGAACCGGATGGCCGCCGGCCAGGGACCGCCACCCCGGTGGCTGCGATTCGGCCGTGATCCGGAGGCGCTCCACGAGGAGGCGCAAGAGTTCGACAAAGCGATCGAAAGCCTGGCCGCCGCGGAGGCAGCCGGCAATGGCGGCGAGGCGGTGATCGCTGCCCGCCGGGGGCGAATCTTGGGAATGCCAGTGGATGCACGCAGCCGGCTGGAGCGGGCGGTTGATTCGATGGGCGAGCTTTCCCGCATCGAGCGGCGGGATCTCGTTGCGGTGGCCCGGGTGCTGGCCGATCCACGCAACGACCGAGCCCGGGACGCGGCCCGACTTTGGCATGTGATCGTGGCGGCCACGCCGCCGCCAATGCGGCGGGGCACGATCGAGATGACGCTTGAAGATCGGCTCGAGTGGCTGGGCCGCTTCGATCCGCGGTCGCTATCCCGCCGCTGGGACGATGGCCGCGACCGCCGGGAGGGGGAAGGGCGAGAACAGCCGCGGGATGGCTGGAATGGCCCCCGGCGGCCAGGCAGGACTCCCGGCCCCCCGCTCCGTGGTTCTCAGGAACGTCCGGCTCGCACGCCGCGGCCGGCTGACGATCATGCGGCCGGACCGGGCCCTCGGTCGGTCAGGCCTCCTGGGCCGCCCCCCGCATCCGGTCCGCGGGAAGTTCCCGAAGAAACTCGAGCACTCCCTCGTTGAACACGGCCGGCTGCTCGAGGGGCGTCATGTGGCCGGCACCCGGGACGATCAGCAGTTTCGCCCGGGGGATGATCGCCTCGGCCGCTTCCAGGCAGGATGGCGGGGTGATCGCGTCTTCGCTCCCCGCAACCAGCAGCGCGGGAACGTGGAGATGCCGCATCGCTTCGGTCATGTCGGGCCGGTCGCCCAACGCCGAGAGCGCCGCTTGGATCGTCGCCACCGGCTGGGCGATGATCATGCGGCGGAGGGCCGACTCCACGCGGCTGCGGTCTTCGGGCGTTTCGGTATCGGTGCTGACCGCCAGCAGCCTGGGGATCATCGCGTCGGCGAGGATTCCCTGACCGAGCCGGCCAACTTTGGCCGCCAGATCGGTGCGGCCCGCTCGAGCCTCGGGGGTGTCGGCCTCGAGCTTGGTGTCGATCAGGATCACCGCCGCGACACGATCAGGATGCCGGGCGGCCACATGCTGAGCGACGTAGCCACCCATCGAGATGCCAGCGATGACGGCCGGACCGGCGATGTGAAGGGCATCGAGCAGGGCCACCGCATCGTCGGCGAGTTGCTCGATGCTCTCCGGGAGGCTCCCCCCGCTGGCTCCGAAGCCCCGCTGATCCGGCACGATCAGCCGGACCGAATCGGCAAGTGGCTCCTGCTGCTCCCACATCCGGTGGTCGAGGGGGAAGGCGTGAAGCAGCAGCAGCGGCACTCCCGACCCGGCCGTGGAAACAGCCAGCCGGGTGCCGCGGACGGCGAGGTGGTGGGTCGAAAAGCTCATTCAGAACGGGCTCCGGAGGCGCGCGACAAAAAGCGTTTGTAGTTGCGACGGATCAGTGGGCTGTGCGGCTCCTGCTTGACGGCAAGCCACTGCGTGCGAACGGCCCGCTCCAGGTTCCCGACGGCGGCATGGCAATGGGCCAGCGTGTCGAGATAGCTGCCGTTTTCCGGTGAGGACTCCAAAGACGACCGGGAGTAGCGGACCGCCTTATCGAGGTCTCCCTCGGTGTTGGCCACCAGCCAGGCGTATTCGTTTTTTCCCGTGGGGTCGTCGGGCACGGCCTGAATCTCCTCTTCGATCTGGGCGGCCGCCCGGGCAATGCGTGCGGCAGCCTCGGCCTGTTCCGCTGGCGTGTTGTCTGCTCGCTGATAGACCGCGATCAATGCGTCGACGTCGCGGGAGTAGGCCTCCAAGGATTTCTCCAGCAGCAGACGGGAGGCGGTTGGGTCGGGCTCGGCCGACGCCGCGAAGTAGAGCATCCGAGATCGGAGTGAGCGGGGGTCGCGGTTAAAGAGGATGGCTGCCTGCTCGGCCTGTTCTCCGGCGGGCTCGAGGATTGCAGCCAGGACGGCAGCGGCAGCCTCGTCGTGCCCCTGCTCGTGGAGCAGCTCGGAATAGAGGATCGAGGTCTGCACCCGCCGCTCCGGGGTGGCGTCGGGATCGGCAAGCAGATCACGGTAGGCCTGGCCGGCCCATTCAAAGCCGCCCCAGCTCGCCAGCGTGATAGCGGTGATCAGTTGGAGGCGTTCCCGATCGCCAGGGGCAGCCGCGGTGACCTGCCGACGGGCGCGTTCTGCCAGTGTCGCCGCCTCCTCCGCGGCGGCGGGCCGACGGGCGATGGCGGCTGCGTAGAGCAGCAGCGGCGAGACATCGTCCTGATCAAGTCGACCAGCCACCAGGTCGACCGCCTCGGGCAGCCCGTGATCCGCGAGCCACTGGAGTTCGGCAGCGGCCTGTTCATCAGAATCGTCAACAGCGGCCGGGGGAGGAGGCTCAAAGAGTGCTTCCGCCAGCGCGAGGGCATCGTTGCGGCGGCCGCTCCAGACCAACAGTTCTACAAGGCAGCGACGAAAGATCCGCCCGGTTTCCAACGCCCCGGCGAGCTCGCCGTCGGACGCGGCTGCGGCCAGCGGACCAACCTCGAGACCCCTGTCGAGCAGGTCGAGCGCCGTGAGACAGGCCTGCAGGCCTTCGTCGGGAGCCGGCTGGTTCGCGGCGGTGGTCTGGGCCACCAGCCCGCGGACAAATACCGCCGCGGGCCGCTGACTCTGGCCGAGGCCGGCCAGAATCCGTGGCCCGATGGCCGGCCAGTAGGGGTCGTCGGGCTGCCACTCGCCGGCCAGGAGCGCCGCCGCGATCCGTGAGCCGGCGGCCGTCGGCGCCAGTCGCACCAGTCTCGCCAACGGCTCGATGCCGGCATCATCGTCCAGCCTTAGCAGCCGGTACATGATCCTGATCCGATCAGCCCCGGCTGCCCGCTCGAGGGCTTCAAGGAGCGTCGCCACGGCCGGCGGATCGGACGGCCGCCCCGGTAATCCCGGGTCTGCCAGCCAGCGGGCCCGCAAGGCAACCTCAAGATCGGCGCTCGCCTCGGCCGCCGTCAGCAAAGCGTCGGCCGCCTCATGCCCGAGGGTCGCGAGCTGTTCGCTGGCTGTTTCGCGGACCGCGTATTCTGGGTCGCCAAGTTCCGCAACCAACCGCTCGATCGTCGTCGCCGTGACGGGCGGGCCGTCGGCATCGGCTGCTGCGCGGAGCGGGCAGACCAGCAGCACGAGAATCCCCACTCCACCGCGGCAGAACTGCAGCGGATGCCAATGCCGGAAGAAGTCTTTCACAGGAGCCATCACGGGGCTGGCCTCCGCCGCGACGAGCAGGAACGGTCTGGCGACGGGCGACTCGAACGGGAGCGGCACCCCCGGAAGCAGACAGGCGACACAGTCCTCTCCAGGAACAGTACGGCGGGGCGGGGGCGGCAGGCAAGCATCACTCGGCGTCGGGATCAATCCCGAGATCGCGGATCGTCACCAGCGACTCCATCGCGATTCCTCGGGCAGCGAGGGCTTCCCGGCCCCCCGCCAGCCGATCGATGACGGTCACCAACCGCTCGACCACCAGGCCGAACTCGATCACCCGGTCGATTGCCACGAGCGACGAGCCTCCGGTCGTGACCACGTCTTCCACGATCACCACCCGCTGCCCCGGCTCGACGGGGCCCTCCACGTAGCGCTGGAGGCCATGCCCCTTGGGTTCCTTGCGAACCATGAAACCCTTGAGTGACACTCCCGCCACGCCGGCCATCGTCACCACCGCGGCGGTGATTGGATCGGCTCCGATCGCCATGCCGCCGACGGCGTCGGGAAGCGGACCGAGCGACTGGAGCCGCTCCAGAATGGCTCGGCCAACGAGCATCGCCCCGTGGGCCTCGAGCACCACCTGCTTGGCATCGATGTAGAAACTCGCCTCGCGGCCGCTGGCGAGGGTGAACCGGCCTCGCCGGACCGCTCGTTCGGCGATCCAGCCGACGAGATCGGCCGGAGGTGGGGCAGCTGCTGGTGCGGGCTCGGCATTCACGGGCCACTGAGTATATCCGTCGCCCGCCCGACTCCAGGCCCCGTTTTTTGACTCCCCCCGGCAGCATCTTAGAATCCTGGAAGGATCGTTCGGTTTCTGGAGCGAGGCCATGAGGCAGTTTGGGGTCGATCGTGTCTGGCCCCGCGTGGTCGCGCTGCTGATCGGAGGGTTTCTCCCCGGGCCCGTCCACGGGGCCGAAGCGGCCGATCCGCCGGCGACGGTGACGCTGACGGTGCGGCTTCCGATCACCGGCACCCGCGACACGCAGATCACCGGTGCGATCATGCGGCAGCTCGGCCAGCTGCAGCGCGGAGCCCCGCAGCGGGGTGTGCTCGTGCTGCGGTTCGATGCCGGGGCCGCTGACGCCGCTGCCAGTGACTTCGGCCGGGCCTTGGAGTTGGCTCGGTTTCTTTCGAGCGACCGTCTCTCCGGCGTCAAGACGGTAGCCTGGCTGCCGGAGAACGTCAGCGGACATGCGGTGCTCGTGGCGGTTGCCTGCGACGAGATCGTGATGGCCGGCGGGGCGGTGCTCGGGCCGGCAGCCGAGGCCGATGCCACCGTCGATGAGGCGATGCGGGCGGCCTACCGCGAGATCGCCGCCCGGCGACGAACCGTGCCGGGCGAGGTCGCCCTGGGCATGCTCGATCGGCGGGTGCAGGTCCTCCGCGTTTCCACCGCCGACGGGGAGACGTTTGTCACTGCCGACAAACTGCAGGAGGTTCGTGATCGGACCGCTGTGGCGGCTGTCGAGGAAATGGAGCCGCGACCGCTCGCCTTTTCCGGCCGGGAGGCCCGTCGGCTCGGCTTCGTGGCGGGGCTGGCCGATTCGCCGGCAGACCTCGCCCGGCGGATCGGCGTCGATCAGCGGGATCTGGCGGGCGATCCGTCGCTCGAGCGGGGCTGGCAGGGCGTGCAGGTCGTACTCTCCGGCGGGATCACCGCCGAGGCGGTCGCCCGGACCCGCAGTCGGATCGAAGGGGCCGTCGAGAACGGCGCCAACTTCGTCTGCCTCAGGATCGACAGCAGCGGCGGGTCGCCCGAGCAGAGCCTCGTGTTGGCCAACTGGCTGGCAGGACTCGATCCGACGCGGGTGCGGACGGTGGCCTGGGTGCCCCGGGAGGCGCGGGGCGATGCGGCGCTTGTGGCGCTGGCCTGCGACGAACTGGCAATGCGGCCCGCGGCGGTTCTCGGGGGCGAGGGTGCCGCGGCGATTGATGAGCGGCGGGGCGAGGCGATCGCCGTGGCCTGGCGGGGAGGCGTGGCCCAGTTGCGGGATCGAACCTGGTCGCTTCCCCTGGCGACCGTGGTGCCGGGGTTGGTGGTGCGGCGGGCACAGCAGCAGGGGACCGGCAGGATCGAATACTTTTCAGACGTCGAACTGGCAGCCCGTCCCGACCGCGCTGAGTGGCGGGAGGGAGCCGAGCTCGGCACGGGGCCCATCCGGCTCGATGGCCGCCGGGCTGAAGAGCTTGGCCTCGCTGCCCTCACGGTCACCGACTTCGCGGGCCTTCGAAAGGCGTACGGGCTCGAGGGCGAGGTGGCCCTCTCGGAGCCGGGCTGGGCCGATGAGCTCCTGGCCGCTTTGGCCAGTCCCGGGCTGGCCTGGCTGCTGCTCTTGATAGGCGGGGCCGGGCTTTACATCGAACTGAAGACGCCCGGCTTCGGGTTCGGTGGGTTTGTGGCGATGGTGGCCTTCATCGTTTATTTCTGGAGCCAGTATCTCCACGGCACCTCAGGCTGGCTGGAAGTGATGCTCTTCCTGGCCGGCATCATCTGTGTCCTGGCCGAGATCTTCGTACTGCCCGGTTTCGGTGTGCTCGGACTCGGTGGCGGACTGCTCGTGATCGCATCGTTGGTGCTGGCCAGTCAGTCGTTCGTCGTGCCGATGAACGACTATCAGGTGGAACAGATGCAGTGGTCGCTGGTGGGAATCCTGGGGGCCGTGGCAGGCGTGGCCGTCGTCGCCATGCTCGTGCAGCGGTGGCTGCCGGCGACGCCTGGGCTGCGGACGGTGCTGCTTGAACCGCCGGCTGAGTCGGCCTTCGACGATGCGGAATCCCTGGCCGATCTGGTCGGTGCCGAAGGCATGACAACGAGCCGGCTGGCGCTCGCTGGCAAGGCACGGGTTGAGGGGGCGGTTCGGGATGTCGTCAGCGACGGAGTCCTCGTGGAGTCCGGGATGCACGTCCGGGTCGTGGGCGTCCGCGGCGGCCGGCTGGTCGTCCGACCGGTGGAAGAGGCATGAGCTCGCTGGTTTGGATTCTGCTGCTGCTGGCCGTTGGGCTGGCTCTGATTCTGCTCGAGGTCTTCGTGCCATCGGGTGGCGTGCTCGGGTTGCTGGCGGTGACGGCGCTGGTGGTGGGTATCGTGATGGCGTTCCTCGAAGGAGGCCTGGCGACCGGGATGGCCGTGTTGGGGGGAGCATTTGTCGCCGTGCCGGCCGTGCTGATGGTCGCCTTTCGCTGGTTTCCCTCGACGCCGCTCGGGCGGCGCGTCCTGCCGCCGCCTCCTGAGCCGGAAGAGGTGCTCCCCGATGCTGCCGCTCGCCGCCGGCTCCGCGACCTCGTAGGCCGCTCAGGCCGGACCACGAGCGAACTGATGCCGTGGGGGCAGATCGAAGTCGACGGAGAACGGTTCGACGCCCTGAGTGAAGGGCCGGCGATCGACAGGGCCACGGCGGTTGAGGTCGTCGGACTCGAGGGGCGGGCGCTGGTGGTGCGGGTCGCCGTCGTCCCGCCGCAGCCCGTTGCGATCGAGCCGTCCGCCCCTGAGCCGTCCGCGCCGCCACCGGCCCGACTCTCCAGCGTGCTCGAGGAGTTCGATTTTGAGGATATCCAGCGAAATGAACGGGGTTCTGGCTCGCTTGACTCGCCGCCTCCCGCGAACCAGTCTTAAGGCACGGGTTGCGAGTCCGTTTCGGCGGCGTCTGGCTGCCCGCTGCGTGCTCGGCCACGTTCCTCCGCCTCTCCACTCGGAGCCTCCGCTGCCATGAATTTTGTGCCGCTCGTCTTGCTCGGCCTGGCCATCCTGGTGGTCCTGGTCATCTTCGGGCTGGTGGCCCGTTACCTGCGGCTCTGGGTCCAGTCGTACGCATCGAGTGCCGGGATCGGGCTGTTTGACATGGTGGCGATGAGCTTCAAGAAGGTGAACCCGACGGTCATCGTTCGCAGCAAAATCATGGCCGTTCAGGCGGGGCTTGGCGATTCCAGCGGCGTCACCGGCCAGGCCCTCGAGGCCCACTACCTCGCTGGCGGCCGCGTGCCGCTGGTGGTGCAGGCATTGATCGCCGCCAACAAGGCCAAGATCACCGAACTCGATTTCAAGCGGGCCGCCGCGATCGATCTGGCCGGGCGGAACGTCCGCGAGGCGGTCCAGACATCTGTCTATCCGAAGGTGATCGACTGCCCAGGCAAGAACAGCGGTCGGACCTCGCTCGATGCGGTGGCCAAGAATGGCATCCAGCTCAAGGTCAAGGCGCGGGTCACGGTGCGGACCAATCTCTACCAGCTGATCGGAGGAGCCACCGAGGAGACGATCATCGCCCGGGTCGGCGAAGGGATCGTCTCGGCGATCGGCTCGGCTGAGCGACACACCAACGTCCTCGAGAATCCCGACGTCATCTCCAAGACGGTCCTCGGGCGGCGGCTCGATGCCAACACTGCCTTCGAAATCGTCTCGATCGACATCGCTGACATCGACGTCGGGGCCAACATCGGGGCCCGCCTGCAGGCCGATCAGGCCGAGGCCGACACCCGGGTCGCCCGGGCCAAGGCAGAGGGCCGGCGGGCGATGGCCGTGGCTCGCGAGCAGGAGATGATCGCCAGCATCGAGGAGAGCCGGGCGGGGCTCGTTGAGGCTGAAGCCGAAGTACCCAAGGCGATTGCCGAGTCGCTGGCCGGCGGCCAGCTGGGCATCTTCGACTATTATCGATTGCGGAATCTGCAGGCCGACACCGAAATGCGGCGATCGATCGCGACACCGCCGACCTCGCTGCCGGTCGCGACGGCATCCTGAGCGATGGCAGCGGCAGACGCATGACGAGGAGGTGAGGCGATGCGACCGGCCGAGATGCTGCTTGTGGCGGCTCGGGGCGACTGGCTCGAGGGCCTCCTGCCGCTCTTGTTCGTCATCATCTGGGTTGTCTCCCAGGTGCTCGGCCTATTTCGCAAGGCGGCGAGGCAGCCCGGAGAACAGCCCGCGCCACCCCGGCGGCCTGCTGCTGGTCGCGGACCGGCGGACGCGGCGAGCGAATCGTTGGACGAAGAGATCGAGGAATTCCTGCGGCGGACCTTGGAGTCGGGCGAGCGGGAGCGACGCGGCGGTCGCCAGCCGCAGTCGAAGCGCCGGGGTCCGCGGTCGAAGGAGCGACGGCGGCAGGAGCGGCTGGAGGTGCCCCCGCCGTTGCCGGCCGCTGTCGGATCACGAGAGGATGTCGCCAGCCATGTGGCCGCCGCCTTCGCCCATGACCTGGCGCATGAATCACCGCTCGCCGGCGATGGATCGCCGCAGCCCCAGCCAGCTTCGGCAGCCACCGAACTCCTCACGGCCCTCCGCTCGCCCGGAGGGCTGCGGCAGTTGATCTTGATGCGGGAAGTGCTCGACCGCCCAACCGAGCGCTGGTGATGGATCCGCCGGCGGGCCTCGGCCAGACTGCGGCCCGCTGCTGTCATCCGGCTGCTGTCACGCCCCGCGTCGAGGCGTGCCGGGTAGCCGGGTTTCCCCCGCTCGCCCGGCCTGCCAGGAATCCCTCCTGGCGAGGGGTTTTTCGGGACGTGGTGAGCCGTTTTCTCGGGGCAGAGAGACGGGCTGTTTTCGTGGCTTGAGCCCGGCCGACGGCTGGTCTACAAGAGCGGTGTCGGGCTCGTCGAACAGCCCGGCCGCGAGCGTGTAGACGAGGGAGCCCAAGCCTCGTCTACACGCTTTTTTCATGGCTTTCCGGCTTGTCGGAGCCGGCGGTGGTCTGTATCTCTTCCCACCGCCTGCGGCGGAGTGCGCGGCCTGTTGC
Source organism: Planctomycetota bacterium (assembly GCA_027592945.1). Lineage (GTDB taxonomy): Bacteria > Planctomycetota > Planctomycetia > Pirellulales > UBA1268 > QWPN01. The sequence continues at coordinate 39,851 of JAQCJP010000001.1, read as the reverse complement.
CAGCCGTTGGCCCCTCGTCGAACTCCACGAGGTTTTGACCAATCGGAACGTTTGCGATGCGTTGGCTCGCCCTCTTGATCATGAGCCTGCTTGCCGCTGGAGCGGTGGCTGGCGAGCAGCGGGAGCACGCCCTGCCGGTGACCGCGCGGGTGACGGCCAGCCAGACGCTTCTGCGGGCAGGGCCGGGCGACGACTTCTATCCGACGGCCCGGCTGGGCCGCTCAACGGAGGTCGAGGTCTGGGCGATCGATCTCTCCGGCTACTGTGCCGTGCGGCCGCTCGAGGGCAGCTTCAGCTGGGTGCGGGCGGCCGATGTCGAGATTCCTGAGGATGCCTCGCGGGCTCCAGGCCATGCAACAACGGAATCAGTCGGCGTTGTCGTGAACGACGCGACCGTGGCCCGCATCGGTTCGCAGCTCAACGATCTGCGGCACGTCAGCCAGGTGGCGCTCGAGGCAGGGGAACGGGTGGTCGTACTCGAGCGAGTCAGCATTCCGAACGGTCGGCATGCGGGGGACTGGTTGCGGATTAAAGCCCCTGCCGGCGAGTTTCGCTGGGCCTGGGCTGCCGATCTCGACCTGCCGCCGGCGCTTGTGGCTGTGGCAGACGAGACCCCGTCAGGAGCCGGGGCCGGGGCCGGGCTGGCCGCCGCAGCCGAGGCAATCGCCGCGGTCCGCGATGCCAGCGTGGCCGTCACCCAGGCGGTCGCGGATGTGGAGCCGGGCGTCGAGGCCGGTGTGGCCGACGATGAACCGGGCATGTTTGCGGATCCTGCCGGCGTCGTGCGGCTGCTGTCGGGCTGGCTGCCGCGGGGTACGAACGTCTTCGATCTGAGCTCGCCGCCGGCAGCTCCGGCCGTGGCTGGCGGTGCGGCCGCCGTGCCCGCTGACGAACTGGCCGACATCGATCTGGCCCTCTCGCTGGCGGTGGCCGGGCCGAGCGAGCAGTGGAACCTTTCGCCGATTCGGGAACGCCTCCGGCTGGCTGCCACGCGGGCGACCAGCGGCGCCGAGCGAACCCGTGCCGAGGCGATCGACGCCCGGCTCTCGCGGTTCGAGGCGATCCAGGCCAGGCAACAGGCCCTGGTGACTCCCGCCGAGCAGGCCGACTCGCCCCTCCGGCTGGGCAGCATGTGGTCGAGTCTCTCCACCCTCGGGTCGCGGCCGATCCGACCCGGTGTGCTGCCCGGGGGTCGGCCGGCCGATGGACGCCCCGACTGGACGCCTCCGGATCAGATGGAGACGACCGGCCGGCTGGCGACGGTGATCTCGCGGCGGCCCGACGCCCCGCGGTGGGCCCTGGTCGACGGTAACAACAACGTGCTGGTCTTTGTCACGCCCCGGCCCGGCGTCAGCCTGGCGCCCATGGTTGGCCAGCAGGTGACCGTTCGCGGGGCGCGGGGCTACATGCCCGAATACAAGCGGCCCTACCTGGTGGCCTCCGAGGCCCGCCCCCGGGTTGCCGAGGTGCCGTCGCCCAGCGGTGGCCCGCGGTAGCGGACGGCCAGAAAAGCCGTACGATGGGTCGCATGACGACTCGCACCGACTCGACGGCCACCGGAACGCTCCAGATCGGTGACCAGTGGAACGCGATCACGATCATCGCGCACTCGCAGACCCATCCGCTCAAGGCGATCTGCGAGCTGACTGAGAATGCCATCGACGCCGGTGCGAAGACGGTGCGGATCATCCGGCGCCGGCGGCAGGGCGAGGCCTTCATCGAGTTTGAGGACGACGGTCGCGGGGTCGCCGCGGACGGCGAGGGACGGCCCGATTTCGAGCGGATCGCCACCCATCTCTGCGACTCGATGAAACGCCGGCTCGACGCTCCCGCCCGGCGGGGCGTGCACGGCGAGTTTGGCATCGGCCTGCTGAGTTTCTGGAGCCTCGGTGAAAACCTCACCATGACCTCCGCCGGCCGGGATGGCCGGGCCCGTGAACTGCGGCTGATCCGCGGCCAGCGGGAGTATCAGATCCGGCCGGTCGGAGGCCTGCTCGCCGCCAGTGGCACCCAGGTGGTCGTCGGGCCGCTCCTCGAAGCGACCCGCAACCTTGTCACCGGCGAGAAGATCGCCCGCTACCTGTCGGCGGAACTCCGCGACCGGATTCGCCGGTCGGGCGTGCAGATCCTCGTCGTCGACAACGTTGCTCGGAAGCGGCTGGCGGTCAAACCGCGTGAGTTTGCCGGGGAGCGGCTCGAGATCCCGCGCCGCTATGCAACGCCGCTGGGTGACGTGCAGGTGGAGGTCTACCTGCAGGACGAGAGCGGAACCGGCAGCATCGCCCTCTGCAAGGACGGGACTCGCGTTCTGCCCCGCATCAGCGATCTGCTGTCGTTTCAAGGCCCGCCCTGGACCGATGGCAGGATCGAGGGAATCATCGACTTCGAGCCGCTGGCGCTCGCGCCGGGAACGCGGGGGGGCGTGGTGGCCGATGCGGCCCTCGAAACGCTCGCGTCCACCGGTGAGGCGATCGCCCGGGACATGCTGGCGGCTCTTGCCGAGCGTGACGAAGCTGAGGCGGAGCGGGCCAGTCAGCAGCTCCTCAAGCAGGTCCACAAGGCCTTCACGTCGGCCCTCTCGCAGCTGCCTGCCGAGGAGTACCTCTACTTCGACATTCCCAAGCCCGGTGCCGCCCGCCAGGCAGCGGAGCCGGGGTCGGTCCAGCCGGGGCTCTTTCGCCGCGATCCGGGACCACCGGCCACAGTCATGATCTCACCCCGGCATCCTCGGCACCGGCCCGGGGAGGAGGTGCGGTTGTCGGCGCGGGTCGTCGATGCCGACAGCCATCGCATCAGCGAGGGCGTCAGCCTCCATTGGCGGATCGTGTCGGGAACCGCCTGGCTGACCGCCGATGCTGCTGCCTGCCTGGTACACGGTGACCAGGAGGGGCTGGCGACGGTCGAGGTGCTGGCCCGCCAGGGTGACGTCGAGGTGCGTGACCGGGTCGAGGTTCGCTGCGTCAGAGAGCTGCCCGCATCAGTGTCCCCGAGCAGGCGGGGGCTTCCGTCCTATCGGCTCGCTGCCGAACCGGGCCAGCTCTGGCGGTCGCGATACGATGCCGCCGTCAACGAGATCGTGATCAACTCGGCCCATCGCGATTTTCTTGCCAGTCGCTCCTCGGCCGGCCGCCATCGGCGCTACATCGGCAAACTCTACGCCAAGGAGGTTGTGCTCTCCAACTTCCCGGACGGTTCACCGGCCGAGGCGCTCGAGCGGCTCGTGGAGCTGACCCTTCGCACCGACGACGCGCTCTAGGAACCGCCGCGGGACGGCAGCGGCGGGTTGTGCGGTGCGATTACTCAATCGCCTGCGCGGGGAGCCAGCGGGCGGCGAGTTCTTCGTGGACCCGCTCGCCGGCCGGATCGCCGAGGGCCGCGGGCGGCGGAGTGCCATGGCCGCAGGCCAGCGCGACAAGCAGCCTGCGGTCGGCCGTCTCGGTCCGCGGCATCCGGTCTGCCAGTCGGGCGACACCTGCCGGATTGCGGTTGGCGGCATCGGCAAACTGGCCGACAAACAGACAGATCTCGTGGACGTTGCTTGCCGCCGAGTGGGCGATCAAGGGCTGCAGCGTGCGAGTCACGATCTCGAGCCCGATGCCGTCGACATCGAGAAAGGCCTCGAGTTCGATCTGCTGCTCGGGGGAGCCATCCGCGCTGGTGACCGTCTCGTGGCGGATGACCACCAGGCAGGAGCCCGTCAGATCCTTGGGCGAGAGCGGACCGGCGTAGCCGCCGCGGCCGTAGAGCACCACCAGGCCATTGCCGTCGTGCCGCTCCCGATGGAGCATATGGATGCTACCGGTCGTGCCGTAGCCGTCGCAGAGCTGCCAGCGGCCAGGGCCGACTGGATCGAGCGAGACACGGCTGATGCCGAGCACCCGCCAGACATCGACCAGGGCCTCGGGCTTGGCCAGGATGAACTCCAACAGCGGGCGGTTGCAGCGGATTGTCTCGGCCGGGAGGCGGCGATGGATCGTGGTGGACTGCCGGAAATGATCGATCGTCTGCCGGGCCGCAGGCGTCATCCGGTCAACCGGCAGCCGGTCGATCGCGCGGCTGCAGGCCGAGCGGCCGGCGGTGGCGACGTCGGCCAGGGCGGCCGTGATGCCGCCGCTGGCAGGCGGTCGCTCGGCCGCTTCGCTGCCTTGTCCTCCAGCCAGACTGCAGATCATCCCCAGGGCCAACGCCGCAGCGGTTCGCGCGGTCATGCCAGAATCCCCCCGTCGTGCCTCCCCTGGCGGCGCCGCCCCGGCACCGCTCCCCAGGGAATGGCATCGGTTCACGGCTAACCCCGGGGCCAATGAATTTTCGTCACGACACGCGGGACTTGCCCAGCCCTCCCAGACAGCCAGGGCGGCTTCGCACGCCGTCCCGAGCGTCTCTTGGCCCAGGGCGGACCGATCCGTAGCATCCCGCCGGCGGCCGACCCAGCCGACCGATTCTGCCGACCGACCGCCGCGCCCTCATCGATGTTCACGATCCACGACCCAGCGCCCGCCACCGGCTCTTGCCCCGAACGGGCGTCGCCAAAGGCCGAGACTGGCCATCCGCCGGGGCTGCTCGCCCGCGGACTGGTCGGCTGGACGCGGCTTTGCCTCCGTCAGCCCTGGGTGATCCTGCTGCTGGCGATCGCCAGTGCCGCCGCGGCCGGAGCCTGGACGGTCGGCAACCTCGGCTACAAGGTGAGCCGCACCGATCTGCTCGATCCCGACAGCGAATACAACAAGCTCTGGATCGACTACATCCGTGAGTTCGGTGAAGACGATGACGCGGTGGTCGTGGTCGAGGGGCCGTCACGGCCGGAAGTGATCGAAGTGCTCGAGGAACTCTCCGGGGAGGTGGCCCGGGAGAGCGGCCTCTTCCGATCGGTGCTCCACGAGGTCGATCTCTCCCGGATTCGGTCCAAGGGGCTGCACTACCTCGCGGCGTCCGATCTTGTCGACATCGACCGCTTTGTTGAGCGGACGGAGCCTGTCCTGGCCGGTGGTTGGACGCAGTTGCGGGTCGGCACGATGGTCGCCGGCATGGCCGGCCAGGTGGTCGCTGGCGGCGAAGCCGGCGGGGCCACACAGCAGCCGCTGGCCGCCCTCGAGCGGTATAGCGAGAGCCTGCTGGCAGGGCTCGAGGCCCCCGCGGGCGTGCCCGGCCGCCCGCCCGAGTATGTCTCTCCCTGGCCGAACATGCCCGAATCGCTCGGCACCCTCCGCGACCTCTCCAGCGAACATCTCCTGGCCAAGGATGGCCGGCTCGGTTTCGTCCTCCTGCGGCTGGTGAAGGAGGAGGGAGGGTTTGCGGGTGCCTCGGCCGCGACGGATGAACTCCGCCAGATCATCGACCGCGTTGCCGCCCGCCATCCGACGGCCGAGATCGGCCTCACCGGCCTACCGGTGATGGAAGACGATGAGATGCGAACCAGCCAGCAGTCGATGGTCTGGGCCAGCGGTCTCTCGCTGCTGGCGGTGGCGGTGGTGATCGTGGCGGGCTTCGGGGGCGTGCGGCATGCCCTCCTGGCCAATGGCGTGCTCGTGATCGGGATGGCCTGGGCCTTCGGCTGGGCCACCGCCAGTGTGGGCCATCTCAACATCCTGAGTGTCACCTTCACCGTCACGATGATCGGCGTTGGGATCGACTACGGCACCTACTACATCGGCCGCTACCTGGAGAATCGCCGTCGGGGTCTCGGTTGCGAGGAGGCCCTCCTCTCCACCAGCGGCAGCGTCGGCCCGGGCATCCTCACCGGGGCGATCACCACCAGCGTCGCCTTCTTCTCGGCCGCCCTGACGAGTTTCGTCGGCGTCGCCGAGTTGGGGCTGATCGCCGGCGGCGGCATCCTCTTGTGCTGCGCTGCGGAACTCCTGGTCTTGCCGGCGGCGGTGGCGATCGTCGATCGCAGCTTCCTGGGACGACGCATCCCCGAGCCGGTGCCGGTGCACTCCTGGCTCGCCCCGCTGACGCGACACCCGCGGTTTGTCACGCTGGCGGCGGTGGCCGGGTCGCTCGCCTTGGCCGGCGGGCTGCACGAGTTGGACTACGATCACAACCTGCTCAACATGCAGGCCGACGGGCTGGAGAGCGTCGAAGTCGAGAAGAAGCTGCTCGAGGAGTGCGACCAGAGCGTCTGGTATGCCCTCTCGATCGCCGACTCCCGCGAGGAGTTGATCGAGCGGAAGGAAAAGCTCGTCGCCCTGCCGAGCGTCGAGCGGGTCGATGAGATCGCCTCGCTCCTGCCGGTCGACGAAGAGCTCAAGCGGCCCACGATCGAGCGGATCGGCCAGCGGCTCGCCGCCCTGCCGGAACGGCCCCCACAGATTTCCGTCGACCGGCTCGATGCCCTCGGCGAGACCCTCGCCTGGGCCCAGGGGGAGGCCTCCAAGCGGCCCGGCGGCCTGCGGACGGCCTGGCACCTCGAGCGGGCCCGCGAGAGCCTGCGTACCAAGGGCCCCGAGGAGTGCTATCGGGCCCTGGCCGCCTTCCAGCAGCGGGCCGCTGGCGACCTGCTCACCCGGCTGCACGCTCTGGCAGCGGTGACCAATCCCGAACCGCCGGCCCTCGACGACCTGCCGCCGAGTCTCGTCGAGCGGTTCGTCGGCTCGAGCGGCAGGCATCTTCTCAAGATCTACGGCCGCGGCGACATCTGGAACTTCGAGGCGCTCAAGCGGTTCGTGGGCGATGTTCGGAGCGTCGATCCGCGGGCCACCGGCAACCCCCTCCAGGCCTATGAGGCCTCGCTCGAGATGAAGCGGAGTTACGAGCAGGCCGGGTTCTCGGCGCTGGCGGTGATCTTGGTGGTGCTCTGGTTCGACTTCCGCAGTCTTCGCCACTCGCTGCTGGCAGTCCTCCCGCTGGCCGTCGGGATCGTCCAGATGCTCGGCCTGATGGGGCTCGTCGGGATCGACCTCAATCCGGCCAACCTGATCGGCATCCCGCTGATCATGGGCATCGCGGTCGACTACGGCGTGCATGTCGTCCACGATTTCCTGGAGCGGGACGGTCCCTACCGGATGAGCGCCTCGACGGCCAACTCGGTGCTCGTCGATGCCCTGACAACGATCCTCGGCTTCGGCGCCCTGATGGTGGCCAGCCACCGGGGCCTGGAGAGCCTCGGCCGGCTGCTGACCCTCGGCGTGACGACCTGCACGATCACCTCGCTCGTCTTCCTCCCGGCGATCCTCACCTGGATGCGGCCGGGGGCGGATGCCGCCGGCAGCGACCAACCAGAGACCAGCGAGCCATCGGCTGCCGAGGACTCAGCGGTGGTGCCGGAGCCCCGGCTGGCAGCCTGAGCAGACGGTCCCGTCAGCGGCCTGGAGCGGCGGTGAAACCAGCATTGTGCCGGCCGGCCGCTGCGCGGTATTTCCTCCCGCCCGCTTCCCCGCTTCAGGTGCTGCCATGAAACCTCCTCTCCGTCTCGTCGTGTCCGCTGCCGTGGCCCTGGCGGCGATCTGCCTGCCTGCTGCGAGCGTTCGGGGCGAGCAGCGACCGGTCAACGTCGCCATGGAGGATCAGTTCGGCAATAACTGCCAGACCGCGGCGATGCAGGGCGACGTGGTCGTGCTCGTCTATGCCGGTCGCCACGGAGCCGAGGCTGCCATGGAACTCGGCCGGCGGCTGCACACCCTCTTCCATCCCACCGCCGACGGTGCGGCCGCCACGGAATGGTCGACCCAGCCGGTCGTCGGGATCGCGGGCTGGCCGGCCGGCCAGCCGGTGCCCGATGTCCAGGTGATTCCGATTGCTTGCGTACCCGAGGTGCCCAAGGCGTTGCGGGGCATGGTTCGGCGGCGACTGAAGAAGGAGTCGCCGGTCGTGCCGGTCTGGCTCGATTTCGAAGACGTGATGCGGCCGAGTTTCGGGATGGTGGCCGATGAGCCCAACGTGCTCCTGATCGACACCCGTGGCTGCTGCCGGGGCACGATCTCCGGCCACCTCGACGAGGCCCAGTTCCACGAGGTGGTCGGCCTGATCGACGGCCTCCGCAAGCAGTCGCTCCCCGAGATCCGTACCGCCTCGTTTCCTGCTCCGGTCGTGCGGTAGGGCCCCGGAAAATCAGCGGGTGGCCCGCCGTGCTCGAGCAGGCGGCCCCGGCCGTCACCGCACTGCGAGCATTCGTTCGAGGGCGGTCACAGCCCAGGCCGCCGTCTCGTCGTCGACCCGGATGACGTTGACCGGTTTGCCCCGCTCGAGGTGCTCGAGGCTCCAGCAGAGGTGGGCCAGGTCGATCCGATACATCGTGGCGCACATGCAGACGGTTGGCGAGAGAAACCGGATCGTCTGCTCGGGATGCTGCTGTTCGAGCCGTTTGACCAGGTGGAGTTCCGTGCCGATGGCCCAGGATGTCCCCGGCGGGGCCTCCTCGACCTGGCGGAGGATGTAGCTGGTCGAACCGACCAGATCGGCCTTATCGACCACCTCCATCGAACACTCGGGATGGACGAGAATCTTCACGCCGGGGACATGCTCCCGAACGGCATCGACGTGCTCCGGCCGAAACATGGCATGGACGCTGCAGTGGCCCTGCCAGAGGATCACACGGGCCTGCTCGAGCTGCCGGCGGGTGTTGCCTCCGAGCGTGGGATCGTGCGGGTTCCAGAGGGCCATCTCATCGAGCGGGATGCCCATCGACCGGGCGGTGTTCCGGCCCAGGTGCTGGTCGGGAAAGAAGAGCACCCGCTTGGTGCGGGCAAAGGCCCAATCGAGCACGGCTCGGGCGTTGCTGGAGGTGCAGACAATGCCGCCATGACGGCCGCAGAAGGCCTTGAGGCTGGCGGCGGAGTTGATGTAGGTGACCGGCGTGATGTCGGCGGTATCGATCACCGTCCCGAGATCATCCCAGGCATCTTCCACCTGCTCGATGGCCGCCATGTCGGCCATCGAGCAGCCGGCAGCCATGTCGGGCAGCACCACGGTGACACGGCGGCCGCCGCGGGCCGCCACCTGGTCCGGGCGGTTGGCCAGGATGTCGGCCGTCTCGGCCATGAAGTGGACACCGCAGAATACGATCGCTTCGCAGGCCTCCCGCTCGGCAGCCCCCTGGGAGAGCTGGTAGCTGTCGCCAGTGAGATCGGCGTGGGCGATCACCCCGTCCTGCTGATAATGATGGCCGAGGATGACCAGCCGGGAGCCCATCCGGCGGCGAACCGCCTCGATCCGCTCCCGGAGGAGCTCGTCGGGCAGTTCCCGATAGGCCGGCAGTGGGCTGGCCAGGGCGATGTCGGGAGGCGATTCAGCGGTCATCCGGGGCAGTATAGGCCCTCCGTGCGAGGCCCGCCGGGGACGCTATACTGCGAGGCTTCGGAGGGTCCCCTCCGCGGTCCAGCACCACTTCCAGGCACCACGAAAGACAACGACGGCGAGATGGCACGAAAGACACGAAGCATCCGGGAACTGCGGGCCGAGGCCGAGGCTGCAGAGGCCCTCGGCAAGACGACGAAGGCCAAGAAGGCGACCAAGAAGGCCGTCAAGAAGACGGCCAAGAAGACCGCCGTCAAGAAGACGGCCGCCAAGAAGACGGCTGCCAAGAAGACGACTCGCCGCAAGGTGGCCAAGGAGGCGCGATACAAGGCCTACTGGGGCGTGTTCACCCAGGGGATGAAACGGGTCGCGATGTTCGAGTATGCCGACCGGAAGGCGGCCGACAAGAAGGCGGGCGAACTGGTTTCGTCGTCCAAGGCCCATCACTTCGTCGGGCTCGTCAAGGAACCGATCACCGAATAAGGGCCGAATTGAGAGTTTGGTCGCCCCGACAACGGAGGGCCCGATGCATCGGACTACCAGCTTTTGGCCTCCTCTCAGCCTGTTGGCCGGCCTCCTCTCCGCCTCCGCGGTGCTGGTGGCAGGATGTTCCGCCGACCGGGAAGAGTCTCCGGCAGCGAATGCAGCCGGAGCGGCTCCAGGGGCAGCCGCGATCCCCGGCATTGATCCGGCCTCTCGGCTCGATCTCGACGGCGGCCGGGTGAGTGTCTTCTCGCCTGCCGGCTGGCGGCGGGCCCCCCGATCGTATGATTACCTCGTGCGGTATCAGGCGACACCGCAGGTGTCCTACCCGTCAGTGGTCGTGCTGGCCGCTGACCCGCCGGCTGACATCACCGAGGTGACGGCCGACTCCCAGGCGGCTTTTGTCGAGGCGATGGCGAGCCTCCTCGCCGAGCGGGAGGGTGACAATCTCACTCGCCCGCCGGCTGCAGCGTCTGCCGGGCCGCACGCTGGGGTCGAATGGGCCGCCACCGGCACGGCCAAGCTCGACAGGCTCCCCAAGCAGATCGAGCGAGACTGCCTGGCGGTCGTGATCGACGGCAGGCTCTACACGGTCGAGGCCTGGGCCCTGCGGGGCGGGCTCGATGACAAGGCTCGGGCCGCCGCCAGGGCTGTCGCGGCGGCCCTCTGCATTCCGTCGCTCGAGCCGCTGGAAGGGCTTCCGCCGCTGGTGCCCCCGAGTGAGCCCGAAGCGGAGCCCGAAGCGGAGCCTGAAGCTGAGCCCGAAGCGGATCAGGCTGCTCCCGAACCGGCCCCGGCAGCCTGAACGGCTCAGCCGCCGCGAGGATTCTCCCAGTCGCCCCAGGCAGCGAGGTAGCGGGTCAGGCCCGGGGACTCGGCGGCGTGGGCCTCGATCCACTCCTTGGCCAGGAGGATCAGCTCCTGCTCCCGCTCCAGCGTGATCTCTCCGGCCACCACGCGGCTGCGGAGAAAGACAAAGTAGGTGTCGAGGACGTCGCCCCGGCAATAGTCATGGATTTCCGCGGCGCGGCCGGCGTCCCAGAGGTCCTGCACCATGTGGCCGGCGACGTCCATCTTGCCGGGCTTGCCGATCAGGTTGGCGGCCAGCGAGAGGCCGCCGGCGAACCGGCTGGCGCCCGAGTTGGTCAGCCACTCGTGCAGGTCGAAGTGGGCCCGCGTGTTGTACCGGTAGCGGGGCTGGTCGAAGTTGCGGAGATCCTCGGCGAACCAGTCGGGAATCTGGATCCCGTACCGAAAGGCGCACAGCTCCAAGAGCGGCATGTCGAAGCCCCGGCCGTTGAAGCTCACCAGCTGCGGCTTGCGGTATCGCCGCCAGCCTTCCCAGAAGCGGCGGGCAATCTCGTGGGGCCGCGACTGCTCCTCGTCGAGGGCGACCAGGTCCTGAAGGACCAGGTCGCCGCCGACCTTGGCGATCACCAGCGACACCGGCAGCTGGTAGGTGTAGGGGATGAAGTCCTTGCCGGTCTCGGCCTGGAGTTCACCGCGGTAGCGGGCGATCGCCTTGTCCGGCGAGAGGTCGTCGGCGGGATATCGGAGCCGCGACACAAGGGCCCCGTCGGCCACGCTCTCGATGTCGAAGATCAGATGTCTGGGGTCGCCTGCCGCCATGCTCAGCGCCTCGCCAGCGGATAGGCCAGCGGCAGCCAGGCCCCGTCTGCCTGGCTGGAAGCGACCGATTGCTGGATAAAGTACATGCCTTCCGCGCCGTCGCGGACGTTCGGATAGACCGTGTCGACCTTCTCGAACGGCCGCCCCGTGAGGGCCTCGGCCATCGCATCAAATCCGGCCCGATAGACGTTGGCGAAGGCCTCGAAAAAGCCTTCAGGATGGCCCGCCGGGAGCCGGCAGGCGGCCTTCCCCGACTCGTTGGTGAAGGGGGCGTTGGGATCGCGGGTGTAGAGATAGTGCGGCTTGCCGTTGTGCCGCACCACCAGCTTGTTGGGCTCCTCCTGATGCCACTCGAGGCTGCCGAGCGTACCGTCGATTTCGATTCGGAGATCGTTCTCGCGGCCGTGACTGATTTGGGAGGCGGTGACGGTACCGAGGGCTCCGTTCTGGTAGCGAATCACCGCGTGGCCGTAGTCGTCGAGCGGGCGGCCGGGCACGAAGACCTTGAGATTGGCGGCGATTTTCTCAGGAAGCAGGCCGGTCATGTAGCGGCCCAGGTTGAAGGCGTGGGTGCCGATGTCGCCGAAGGAGCCCGCCGCCCCGCTCTTGGCAGGGTCGGCCCGCCAGACGGCCTGCTTCTGCCCCTCGCTCTCGAGCCGGGTTCTCAGCCAGCCCTGGATGTACTCTGCTCGAATCGCCTGGATCTCGCCCAGCTCCCCGGCCAGGATCATCTCGCGGGCCTGCCGGACCAGCGGGTAGCCGGTGTAGTTGTGGGTGACCACGAAGACCTGCTGGGAGGCGTCGACCAGGGACGCGAGTTCCTCCGCTTCGGCAAGCGTGATCGTCAGCGGCTTGTCGCAGACGACGTGGAAGCCGGCCGCCAGAGCAGCCTTGGCCACCGGAAAATGCATGTGGTTGGGCGTCGCGATCGAGACGAAGTCGATCCGCTCCCCGGCCGGCTTGGCCTGCTCGGCATCGAGCATCTCCTCAAACGACCCGTAGGCCCGGTCCTCGGAGACGGCGTAGTCGGCGGCACTGGCCTTGGAGCGGGCCGGATCACTAGAGAAGGCACCGGCCACGAGCTCGGCCCGGTTGTCGAGCACCGCCGCCGTGACATGCACCCGTCCGATGAACGAGCCCTGCCCGCCCCCGACGATTCCCATCCGCAGTTTTCGGCCTAGTTCCCCGTTAGTCGCCATCGCTCGCTCCTGGTGGTAGGCCCGCCCGATTCGAGCGGGTCGGGCAGCGTAACGTGCCGGCTGCCGGAACCGCAAACGTCTCCTTGCTGGGTGTTTTGGCGGCGTCCGTAGCCGAAGTGACTATTTCAATGGGGCGAATCCCGGAAGGCGGATCGGATAGCATCGCCCGCCGGCTGCCGGAACGGCGAAAGTCTCCTCGCCGGGGGATTTCGCGGCACCCGTTGTGAAGCGTCTTCCTCGAGGGGGCGAAATCCCCAAAAGGCTCGTCGAGCGTTCGCCGATTCCGGCAGCCTCGCCAACGCAGGGCCGCGGTGCAGAGCCGGGGGTGGAAGCCGAAGGAGCCTTTGGAGATTTCGCCCATCGGACGTTGCTATCACGATTGGCGCGGCGGCGAAATATCCCTGGCGACGGAGGCTTTCACCCCCGGCTCCCCGCCAGAGTTCACGACGTTTTGATTCAGGCCGCTGCGTATCGGTACGATGGGGAGGTTTCTGAGCCATCCTCCCTCCCTCCCGACCGCATCACGCGGCGGCTCTCATGGGTTTTCAAGACCGCGGCTACTATCGCTCGCCGACGTCGGGCTTCGCCCCGGAATGGTCGGCCGTCAACGCGATCATCGCGATCAACGTCGCCGTCTGGCTGGCGAACTTCATCCTCGCCGGCAACCTCCTCCGGGAGGTCGTGTCGGTGAACTTCTCGCTCAACAACTTCTGCTGCCTGCAGAGCGACCTGCCCAGCCACCTCTGGAAGTTCTGGACCCTCCTGACCTACGGCTTTTTGCATGACGACCGCCCGCCGTGGCACATCCTCCACATCCTCTTCAACATGCTCACGCTCTGGTTCTTCGGCCGGCCGATCGAGGCGGTCCTGGGGCGGGCGGAGTTCACCCGGTTCTACTGCGTCTCGATCATCGTGGCGGGGCTCGCCTGGCTGATCGGGGAACGGCTCACCGGCGGCATGATGGACAACAGCCGGCTGGTGGGCGCCTCCGGCGGCGTGATGGCGGTGCTGGCCGCCTTCATCTGGTACTATCCCCGGCAGACGGTGCTGATCTACGGCATCCTCCCGGTACCGGCCTGGGCCCTCGGGGTCCTCTATCTGTTTTCGGACCTGCAGGGTGCCGGCAGCCAGGCCAGCGACGTCGCCCATGTCGCGCACCTGGCCGGAGCGGCCTTCGGGATTCTCTACGTCTGGCGGGGCTGGCGGCTCGACGGGCTGGCCGAGTCCTGGGACCGGATCCGGCAGAGCATCCGCACCCGCCGGCTGCGGGTCTTCAGCCCAGATGACGAAGCCGGCCGTCGTTTCGGCAGCGATGATGACGAGCCGCCGCTCGAGGAGGAGGTCGACCGCATCCTCGAGAAGATCGGTCGCTCCGGTGAGGCGAGCCTCACCGAAGGCGAGCGGGAAACCCTCGCCCGCGCCAGCCGCCGCTTCAAAGGCCGCCGCGGCTGAGCGTGGCGCGTCTGGTGGGCTGGCCTCGCGCAAGCTCGGGGTGAGCCCGTGCCGTGTCGCTCGGACGCTCGCTTCAGGCATCCTGCCTTCCGCTCGCTCGATGCTGGCTCGTTCTCGGCATCCCTGCCTTCACGTCGCCAGCAACGCCGGCTCCACGGCACGGGCTCACCCCTCACGAACCCGGATTCCGTGTCCGCGCGAACACAATAGAAGCCCACTGGCCCCCAATACTTCACGCGAGCTCCCGCTGTGCCGCCACCAGCTGGCGGTGGCGGGCGTAGGATCGCTCGAGCACGGCGACGGCGGCACTGTGGGGCGTGAACCGGTGGGCTGGCGTCGGGGCCTGATCGGCGAGGAAGGCCTCCCAGGAAGCCGCGTCGCCGGCCTGCCGCCGGTCCCGGTAGGCTGCCAGCAGGGCTGCACCGAAGCCGCTGCCCTCGCTGCCGCAGTCGAGAATCACCACCGGCGTGTTGAAGACGTCGGCGACGAGTTGGCCGAGTGCCGGTGTCTTGACAAGCCCGCCGGAGAGAACGATTTCCGTCCGCGGATAGCCCTGGGCCTCAAGCACGTCGCTGCCGATCCTGAGATTGAAGATCGTTGCCAACAGCATCGCCCGGGCAGCGTTGCCGGGCGTGGCGTTGGCATCGGTCAGACCAACCAGGCAGGCGGAGCCGCCGGTCGAGACGCCCAGGCCGGGCTCGTCGTCGATGAAGGGCAGGGCAGCCAGCCCGCCGCAGTCGTCCGAGGCGGCCAGCAACAGCGGCATCACGGCGGTAAACGGATCGCTGCCGGTCGGCAGCACGCGGCCGAACATTTCCACGACCATGTTCAGCGCGGTCGTGCCGTTCCGCAGCCAGACCATGTTGATCGGCTTGCCATCAACCGCGCAGAAGTGATCGACCGCCCGGTCCACGCCCTCAAAGGGCCGGTCGCCCACGGAGTTGGCCACGACGCTCGTGCCAAAGCTCATCGAGACGGTGCCGGCCGCTGCGATCAGCGAGCCGGCCAGGGCCGCCGGCTGGTCGCCCTCGGCGGCGGCGACGGGAATTCCCTCCGGGAGGCCGAGCAGGGCCGCCCCGTGGGCATCAAGCGAGCCGGCGTCGTCACCCGCTTGGCGGACCGTCGGGAGGAGTTCAGCGAGCGATGGCAGCTTCAGGTTGGGAGCCGTGCGGGCGATCATCGCATCGACGTCGGCGAGCCGTCGCGAGTCGTAGTCGAGCGTCGCCTGGTCGATCGGAAACATCCCCGAGGCGTCGCCGATGCCGAGGGTCCACGCGCCGGTCAGTCGCCGGGCGATCCAGCCGCCGGGGGTCGTGAGGTGCGCAACGTGGCGGGCAAGCTCGAGCCGATTGCGGATCGTCCACAGCCAGCGGCTGGCGGTCATCCGCTTGGGGCACTTCACACCCAACAGGTCGGTCAGTTCGTGTCCCTCGGCCTCGTTGCGGCCGTCGCACCAGAGCCGGGCCGGGGCCAGCGGCTCACCGCCGGCATCGCAGAGCACCTCGCCGTGCATCTGTCCGGAAATCCCGATCGCCCGGATCTCCAGTTCGATGTCGAGCGGGGCAAGCTTTGCCCGCAGGTCGGCCATCGCTGCTTCCAGGGCATGCTCCCAATCGGCCGGCTGCTGCTCGTAGCAGCCTGGCTCGAGCCCAGGGACCATCTCGTAGGAGCCGTCGCCGGTGCCGCGGATCCGCATCGCCGCGTCGACGAAGCTGACCGAGAGGCCCGAGGTGCCGACGTCGATGCCGAGGTAGCCTTGGGTTTTCATGGTTGCCTGCTGCTGGAAGATGCAAAACCGAAGCATCTTCAGCGAAGCCGGCTGGGCGTGCAAACCGCTCCGCTCATTCCAGGAGCGGGAGCGGGCCGATGCTGCCGTCGCCGCCGACGACGATCTCGTTGGTCAGGCTCGACCGCTCGCGGATCGTGGCGAAGTCGTCATCGAGCACCCACGAGTCGTAGGCCGCCTTCACCAGGCTCTCCGAGGAATCAAGGGCGTCGTTGGTGATGTCCCAGAACATCATGCCGCCGAGCCCCAGGGCGGTGGCCCATTCGCTCTTCTGGGCAATCGAGCTGGGAGTCTCGAACGAGCTGAAGATCCCGGTGCTCGGCTGGTAGACGTAGCTCGCCTGGGCGGTGTCGTCCCAGTAGAGCTGCCAGCCGTTGGCCGGATCCTGCACCTGGCCGAGCAGGTCCTTGTAGTCGTAGACGCCCTTCTCGAACGTGCCCGGGGCGGCCCCGCTGGTCGACTCGGCGTAGCCGCCGTCGCCCCCGTCGGCCGCGCCCTGCCAGGCCCGCGTGTAGAGCGGCGCCCCCAGGACGAGCTGGCCCGGATCGATGCCCGCGTCGAGGTAGGCCTGGACGGCCGTCTCGATGTCGTAGCCGATCGGGTCGGCGGTGAAGGCCGACTGATGGCCCGTCGTGGTCTCCCAGGTGCCGTGGAAGTCATACGACATCAGGTTGAAGTAATCGATGTGGGGGGCGAGGCCCGCCGCGTTGAAGTTCACGATCTTGTCGGAGCCGCCCGGGGCGGCCACCGAGATCTCGTACCTGCGGCCCAGCCGGGCCCCGAGGGCGTCGAGCTTGCCGCGGACGTTGGCCAGCAGGAGGGCATAGTTGGCCCCGTCGTCGGGGCTGACCGAGTTGCCCGCCTCGCCGCCGCCACCTGGATACTCCCAGTCGAAGTCGATCCCGTCGAACATCCGGTAGGTGTCGAGGAAGGTCTCGATCGAACGCGCCATGGTCTCCCGGCCCGCCTCGGTCGCGGCGACCGTGCTGAAGTGGTCGGAGAGCGTCCAGCCGCCGACCGCGATCGTCACCTTGAGGTGCGGATACTTCTCCTTGAGCTGGGCCAGCTGGGCGAAGTTGCCCCAGACGGTCTGCTCGGCCCGCGGATCGCCCGGCGGGTAGTACCACTGGTCGGCCTCCCCGCTGACCGTCTCGTGGGCGGCGAACCGCTTCTCGACCGCCGCATAGGAGTCGTAGATGGCGACCTCGCCCGAGCTCTTGAGATCGAGGAACGAATAAATCAGGTGGGTGAGGTTCTCAGCCGGCACGTCGGCGACCTGGAAGTTGCGACCGTAGATGCCCCACTCGGGGAAGTAGGCCGCCAGGACCTTGTCGTGGCTGGCGATCGGCAGGGCCGCCGGGTCGCCGGGATCAGCCGGGGTGGGATCGACGGGCACCGGGTCGACCGGAGCCGGATCGATCGGAGTCTCGGTGACCGGCGGGGGCACGACCGGAGCGGGATCGACCGGCTCCGGCTCGGGCTGCGGAGCAGGATCGGTCGGGACGGGGTCGGTCGGCACGGGATCCGTCGGCCCCTCGTCGACCGGGTCGCTCGGCACCGGGTCCGCGGGCGGCACCGGGTCGACCGGCGGGGCAACCGGATCGCCTCCGCCGAGGTCGAGCGTGTTCTGCGTGCCGTAATCGGTGAACACGCCGCTGAAGCTGCCGGCGGCCACGTCGAGGCCGGAGGCGGTGGCGGTCGCGCGGCCGAGGTCGCCCGGATTGTCGCGGGCCACCGACCACATCGAGAGCATGCCGAGGCCCTTCTCGCGGGCGAAGTCTTCAAGCAGCTGGGCGTCGGAGACGGTGAAGACCTCGGACGTCAGATCGTTGACCCCGATCATCGGCGTCACTCCGAGCATCCGCCAGGCAAAGGCCTGACCCTGCTCGGCGAAGAGCGTGGTCAACTGGGCGTGGGTGCTCTCGGCCGCGGCGATCGCATACTCGCCCATCGGCCGGGCGTCTGGCCCGCTGGTTGGTGCCGCCCAGGAGCCGTAGTTCATCGCCATCACGTTGACGCCGTCGAGGGTCACGCCGGCGGCCAGGGCCGATCGGACGACATTCAGGCCGTCGGCCGTCAGGCCGGCCGGCAGCACCGGCAGCGTGTACCAGACCTCGAGATCGGGCCGAACCTGCTGGAGGATCGCGATCGCCTCGCTCCGCAGGGCGATCGAAGCGGGATCGGCCACCGCTGCCCCCTCGATGTCGAAGTCGAGCCGGTTGAGCGAATACCAGTCGACGATCGAGGCGTAGGTCGCTGCCAGGGCGGTGGCACTGCGGCCCGAGGCGACAAACGACTGGGCCAGGCTCGTGCCGAATGCCCCGCCCAGCGAGATCATCACATCGCCGCCAGCTGCCTGGAAGTCGGCGATCGAGGCGTTGATCGCCCGGGCCTGGTCGAAGTCGGCATCGGGCGCCAGCGCCGCCAGCCCGGCCCAGGCGGGCTCGCCGTTGGGTGCGGCCTGCATGAAGCCGAGCGTCAACAGCGAGGTGCCGCGGGTGCGGGCGATCTCGGTGAGATCGGGCACCGGCCAGAGCCCCATGTCGACGTAGGGGGCGAAGTGGGCCTCGCCCCACTTCTCGTCGCCGGGGTTGCCGGTGTTGAGGCCGGCGGTGGCGTCGTCGATCGGCGTGCCGTCGCCGGGGGTCGGGGCGGGCTCAGGCGCGGGGGCCGGAGCAGGTGTCGGCTCGGGTGCCGGGGCTGGCTCAGGCAGCGGCGCGACTGCCCCGCCCAGCACGACGGCAACGTTTCGCAGCACGGCCGCTGCGCCGCCGGGCGATGCCGTGAACCCGATCGTGGCCGACCCGCCCGCCGCCAGCGAACCGTTCCAGGAGGTGTTGGTCACGGTGTACCTCGAACCCGACCGCGAGACGATCTCGCCGTTCCAGAGGCTGGCGATCTCGCCATCAAAGTCGAAGGATACCTCCCACTCGGTGATCGCTGCAGTCCCGGTGTTGGTCACAGTCAGATCGCCATTGAAGCCACTGCCCCAGTCGCTCGTCACTATGAAGGCGACCGCAGGGTCGGTCGGGGCAGGTTCGGGGGTTGGCGTGGGGGCGGGTACGGGCGTCGGCAGTGGTGTCGGCACCGGCTCGGGAGCGGGCGTGAATTCACCGAGCAGTTCGCCGTTGAGCGTGTAGTTGGTCGGCGGAGCGGCCGGTCCCATGCCCTCGGGTATGCCGATAAAGCCGAAGGAGATCTTGCCACCCGGGGCCAGGTCACTGTTCCAGCCCGCCCCCTGGATCGTGTACGTCGAGCCGTCTCGGGAGACGACTTGGGCATCCCAGATCGAGCCGATCGTGGCCTCGTAGTCAAAGGAAAGCGTCCAGTTCTCCACCGCCGCGGCGTCCTGGCTCTCAAGGGTGATCCCCGCCTGAAAGCCGCTGCCCCAGTCACCGGCCACGCCATAGTCGGCCACGACCGCCGCCAGCAGGGCTCGCGTCTCGAGCGATTCGGCAGTCAGTTGAGCAGGCCCTTTGGCACGCTTCGCCCGCAGCCGCCGTTCGTGCCGGCGACGCATCTGCCGGCTGGCGGCCCGGCCTGCATCCCGGCGACCGCCGGTCTCGTTGCCCTCTTCGATACCCCCGTTGCGAGTGACCATAGGGACGCTCCAATCCATGCACGTGGAATGACCTGCAGCGAAGCAACCTTTTTTCGTGCGAGGAAGAAACCCCGCTGGCTGTCGCTGAAAAGTCCTACGGCCCTGCCCCCCGGCCTGTTCGAATCCTAATTTCTGCACGCCGGGCGGCGACCGCAAGGATTCGGTCGGTCGGGTTCGACTCGCTCAGGCTCGGGGCAAGCCCGTGCCGTGTCGCCCGGACGCTCGCTTTCGGCATCCCTGCCTTCACGTCGCCAGCAACGCCGGCTCCACGGCACGGGCTCACCCCTCGCGCACCCCGGCTGAGGGAAAGCCGCGGCTACCCCACGCCTACCAATTCGCCGCCGGAGTGCCGCCTGGGCCTCGCGTGCCGCAGAACGAGACCTCGATTCCCAGCGCCGAAGCGACCGCCGCCTTGGCCAGCGCCGCCCGGTCGGCCGCCGCCGCGTCGCGGGCGTAGGCGACCTGCACATGGTTGGCCTTGTGGCGGGCCATCATTTGGTCGCGAGTCACGCCGTAGGTGACCGCATGCATGATCGGCCACTGCGGCGTGGTCGCCTCGAGACGACGGCGGGTCTCCGCCTCCGGCAACGCGACGACGCCAGCCCGTCCGATATCCATGCAGAGCTTTTCGGATCCACCCCGGCCGTCCACCCAGATCCTGCTCCAGACGATCTCCCCCGGCCGGCTGACGCCCGCCAACGTGCTGCCGCCAAGCCGGAAGTACATCGGCGGCTGTCGGAACCCCGCAGCTCCCTTCCAGCCGCCCGTGAAATGGCTCGGAGGCGCGCCACCGGAAATCTCGAACACCCAGACCCACTGGTCGGTGGTGCCCGACTGGTCCCAGTCACCCCAGCGGATGTCGTGGAGGGTGTTCTCGACCGGCTCGCCGAGCGCCTCGTGGACCCGCTGCGTGAGGAGGCCGTCGAGCCCGGCACACTCGTCGACCTCGTTGAAGTGCACCAGCGGCCGGCCGCGGAAGAGCACGCGAGAGGAGCCCTCGGCGGTGACCGGTGGTCGCTTCGAGTCGTTGAGCATGCCCTCGACCAGGTCGCTTGCCGGCAGCAGGTCCTTGAGGCCCTGCTGGTATTGAATCCCGATCAGATCACAGCCGTAGCGGTCGGCGATCCGCAGGGCGGCCACATACATGCGGCACTGCAGCAGCACCTGCCGCCGGGTCAGATCGGTCGCCTCGTCACGGCCGAAGTGAAACCGCATCCCGGCCTTCTCGAGCCAGCGAAAGACATCACGAGCCTCCCGCTCTGAGACCCGCAGCGTCTCGTGATACAGCGCACTTTGGCTGAGCCGTTCCTTGAAGACACCGGTTGCGTGAAGGAGGCGGTCAGGAATGATCGCATTTTCCATGCCCATGCATCCCTCGTCGAAGACCCCCATCAGCGCCTTCTGTCGCAGGAGGTCGGTGGCGAGCGATGCGGCCGTCTTCTGCAGCGTCGCCGGGATCCGAACCCGCCTGGCTGGCACAACGTGGCTCGTGTCATGGTGCACTGCTCGGGCGTCGAGCCAGGCGGTCAGATGGCGGGCAAAAGAAGGGCTGGCAAAGTCGTCTGCCCAGAGCGTTGCGTAGGGGACGCCCGACTTGGTGAGCGAGCCGTTGAGGTTGAGCATCCCGACCAGGCCGGGCCACTGGCCCGACCAGTTGGCGACGGTCAGGATCGGCCCCCGGTGGCTCGTCAGCCCCGGAAGGACATGATTGGAGTACTGCCAGACGGCCTCAGCGACGACCAGGGGGAGATCGGGATCGATCCGCGCGAACACATCGAGGCCTTCCCGGGCGCTGGCGATGAAGCCGTGGCCCCGGGCGCGGGACGGAGCATGGCCCCGCTCCAGCCTCCACCCAGCCCGGCGGAATGCGGCTGTCAGATCGCCCTCCATCGCCCGCTGCGCCGGCCAGCAGACCCGGTTGGCCTCTTCTCGCAGGTCGCCGCTGGCGACGAGCACGGCCCGGCTGCCGGATTGTTTGGAAGACGAGGAACGCTTGGCGGTCATCGGCAAGAACCTCTCGAGGGTATTGGTGCCGCCCCAGACGACACTCAGCAAGCGTATTTGGACACCGCGAACCGTGCCGGTAGCGGCTAACCCAAATCACTATAATCTCGGGTCTTCGAGGGAGCGGAAAGGAGAGCCGCTTCTTTCGTTGCCCCAGATGGTCAGCGTGTTGCCAGTTTCGAAGCCTCAGCCCCCTCCCTGGAGCCTCTTCCGATGCAGATCATCATCAGCCTGCGGCATCTCATCGCCGCCGTGGCGATCGCCTCCCTGACCGTCGGCAGCCGTGGTGACGACCCCGCATCCACTCCGGTGGAGCCTGCTGCCGCGGACAGGCTGACCAATTTCACCCGCTGGGTGATTGCCGCCGACTACGCGCCGGATGGCAAACTCCTCCTGACAGCGGGAGGTGAGAGCCTGCTCTATCGCAGTGGCGACGTGGTGGCCTGGAACGCTGCCGATGGTTCCAAGCTCGCCGCCCTCGAGGGCCATCCGACGGCGGTCTGGGCCGTCGGGATTTCGCCAGACGGGAATCTGGCCGCGACCGCCGGCTACGACGGCCTGGTGAAGGTCTGGAATCTCGCCGACCGCACCGTCAGGCATGACCTGGTCAAACACAAGGGTTGGGTACGGTCGCTCGCCTTTTCACCCGATGGCAGCCGGCTCGCCACGGCCGGCGAAGACGGCAGCGTCGTGCTCTGGGATCCGGCGAGCGGGGCCGAGGTCACGACCATCACCGCCCACGATGGAGCGGCCACGTGCGTCGCCTTTTCCCCAGATGGCAAGACGCTCGCCAGCGGCGGCAGTGACAAGGTGATCAAGCTCTGGGATCCGGCAAGCGGGTCCGAGCAGGCCCGGCTCGAGGGGCATGGCGACGCCATCTGGGCGGTGGCGTATGCGCCGAACGGGCAGACGCTCGCCAGCTGTGGTGCGGATCGAACCGTGCGGCTCTGGACAACTGCCGACGCGAAAGAGGCTGCGACGCTTGCCGGCCACAAAGACTGGGTGACGAGCCTGGCCTTCTCGTCCGACGGTACCCGCCTAGCCAGCGGCAGCCTCGATGGTGCGATCAGGCTCTGGGACGTGGCCGTGCAACGAGGCCAGGAGGGGCCGGAGGCCTTGGCCTCCAGCGTCTGGTGTGTCGCCTTCACGCCCGATGCGGAGTCGCTCTTTGTGGGAACGCACGCCGGGCCGCAGATCGTGCCCCTGCCAGCAGCCAAACTGCTGCCACCACCACCGCCGCCACCGCCGAAGCCGACCATCGCCGTGGTTGTCCCCGCCGCGTTCACGAGCACGGCCGGCGCGACGGCGACGATTGACAAGGACGGCACCGTGATGGTGACCGGGCCTCTCGCCAAAGACACCTACACGCTCACGGCAACCATCCCCTCCGGGCCTCGCGTGGAAGCGTTCCAACTCGAGGTCTTGCCTGATCCGAGCCTTCCCTCCCAAGGGCCGGGCCGGGCCGGTAACGGCAACTTTGTGCTCAGCACATTCGGCGTGGCCCATGGTCAGCCTGGCACGCCGGAGACTCCGACAGCCGTGCCGGTTGCCTCTGCCACGGCGACCTTCGAACAGCCCAACTACGTTGTCGCCGGCGCGATCGACGCGAATCCCGAGACCGGTTGGGGCATCAGCCAAGGCAGCGGCAAGGCCCAGACGGCCACTTTCCGGCTGCCTGACGATCTGATCCTGCCGCCGGGCGGTCCGCTGGCGATCACCCTCGATCAGCAGTATTCCGACGGCAGCCACGCGATCGGGAAGTTTCGGATTTCCGTGATCCAGGCAGCCGAACAGCCGGCATCGCAGCCGGAGGCAAGCGAGTAGCCCCGCCGCTTCAGGGGCGGTAGGCTGCGGGGCGTGGCGGGAGAGCTGCGGGTTCGCCGCGGCCCTGTCCATCGCGAAGAACTTCAACACGGGAGCCCTGTTTCATGTCCTCGAAGGTGTCGCTCACGAAGATGCTTGTCCCGGCCGGCATGGTGCTGATTGCCGCCGTGGCGTTCCTGGCCGGCAGCATGGCGCCGGGTCGACTGCCGGTTCCCTCCTGGCCCCGGGCCCAGGCGATGTCGACGCTCTCTGACGAGACGTTTGCCGTTTGCACAGCCCCGATCGACATGAACATGGAAGGCTTTTTCATGCTCGACTTCGAGACGGGAGATCTCACCGGCGGCGTGCTCAACCCAAACACGGCGAAGTTCATGACGACCTACCGCTACAACGTGCTGAAGGATCTGGGTTTCAAGCCGGGACAGGTGCAGAACCCGCGGTTCCTGATCGTGCCCGGCCGGGCGTCCTTTGGGGGCAACTCGGGCAACCGCATGGCCCAGTCGGTGCTCTACGTGACGGACGGCTCGACAGGCGTCACCGTGGCCTATGGCATACCCTGGTCCCCTCAGCAGTCGACAGCCGGCAAGCCCGCCATCGCCGAACTGATTCCGCTCGATATCGCGCGGCCGCGGGGCGGCGGGCCGCGGGTGCCGTGAGCGGTGGAGCCGGCGAAACGCCGGTGATCACGGTCAATGGTCAGCCGCAGCCGCTGCCCCGGGAAGGATCGCTGGCGGTCCTCCTCGAGGAGGTGGGGCTCGCAGGTCGTCCGTTGGCCGTCGAGGTTGATGGCGAGGTGGTGCCTCGCAGTCGGCTGGCCGAGATCAGACTCTGCGGCGGTGAGCGGATCGAAATTGTGACCTTCGTGGGTGGTGGCTGAGGTGCGCGACACGGCGACGGATCATGCCGAACAGGGGCTGGCGGCCGACCGGCCGCTGGTGGTCGGAGGCGTTCGGCTGGAGAGTCGTCTCGTCGTCGGGACCGGCAAGTACGTCACCTACGCCGAGATGGCCCGCTGCCTCGAGCTCTCCGGCACTGATTGTGTGACCGTGGCCGTTCGGCGGGATCGGCTGCTCAACGCTGCCGGAGAGAACATTCTCGACCATCTCGATCCCGCCCGGTACCGCCTTCTTCCCAACACCGCCGGCTGCTTCACGGCCGACGAGGCGGTGCGGGTGGCCCGCCTGGGCCGGGAGTTGCTTCGTGACATGGGGAGCGACTCTGCCGACTGGGTGAAGCTCGAGGTGCTCGGCGACCGGCAGACGCTCCTGCCCGATCCGGTCGGCACCCTTGCGGCGACCGAGCAGCTGGTGGCCGACGGATTCACCGTCTTGGTTTACACCAGCGACGATCCGGTGGTGGCCCGGCGGCTCAAGCAACTCGGTGCCGCCGCCGTGATGCCGGCCGGCAGCCCGATCGGTTCGGGTCAGGGAATCCTCAACCCCAACAACCTGCTGATCTGCCTCGAATACCTCAAGGATGACGATCCTGCCTATCCGGTGATTGTCGATGCCGGCGTCGGCACCGCCAGCGACGTCGCGGCGGCGATGGAACTCGGCGTCGATGGCGTGCTGCTCAACACGGCGATCGCCCAGGCGGCCGATCCGCTCCGGATGGCCTCCGCCATGCGAGACGCCTGTCGGGCCGGCCGCCACGCCTTTCTCGCCGGCCGCATCCCTCGGCGGCTCTACGCCACCGCCTCGAGTCCTGACGACGGACGCATCGTCGAGTCAGGAACCTGACATGCTTGCCAAGCGCATCATTCCTTGTCTCGACGTCGACCGCGGCAGGGTCGTCAAAGGCACCAAGTTCCTCGAGCTTGTCGATGCGGGTGATCCGGTCGCGGTCGCGGCCCGCTATGAGGCCGAAGGGGCAGACGAGCTCGTCTTTCTCGACATCACGGCCAGCCATGAGGGTCGCGAGATCGTGCTCGACATGGTCCGCCGGGTCTCGGAGGCGATCTTCATGCCCTTCACGGTCGGCGGCGGGATTCGCACGCTCGGAGACGCCTGCCAACTGGTGCAGGCAGGGGCCGAGAAGGTGAGCATCAACTCGGCGGCGGTGCGAACGCCCCAGCTGGTCACGGCGGTGGCCGACCGGCTTGGCAGCTGCGCGACCGTGGTCAA
The DNA here is from genome assembly GCA_027592945.1 of Planctomycetota bacterium. Lineage (GTDB taxonomy): Bacteria > Planctomycetota > Planctomycetia > Pirellulales > UBA1268 > QWPN01. The sequence goes on along the minus strand of JAQCJP010000001.1, from coordinate 14,519 downwards.
CATCGATCCCAAACGGGTGATCCGGGACGGCCGTGAAGTCTGGGAGGTGTTCGTCAACGGCGGGCGGGTCGGCACGGGCCTCGAGGCGGTCGCCTGGGCCCAGAAGGTCGAGTCGCTGGGGGCCGGTGAGATCGTGCTGACCTGCATGGACCGCGACGGCACCCGCGACGGCTACGACCTCGAGATCACCGCCGCCGTTAGCCGGGCCGTCGGCATTCCGGTGGTCGCCAGCGGCGGGGCCGGCAGGCCCGAGCATTTGGCCGCCGCCGTCTCGGAGGGAGGCGCTGACGCAGCGCTTGCCGCTGGCATCTTCCACTTTGGAGAGTGTACGATCCGGGATGTCAAGCAGGTCTTCCAGGAGCATGGCATCCCGGTTCGACCGCCTTCAGACTGACCGATCCCCGCCAACCCGTCCCGCCCATGTCCACTGCCGATATCGCGGCTCCACCGACGTCCGCTGCCTCCGTCCCGTCGGACTCCGGTCGGCTCGAGATCGATCGCTTCTTTCAGGCGCTGGTCAAGTTCCAGGGGAGTGATCTCCATCTCAAGGTTGGCCAGCCACCGATCATCCGGGTCAAGGGGTCGCTGCAGCCGCTCAAGACGCCGCCGATCGACGACGAGCAGATGCGGCGGCTCTGCCTGCCGATGCTCAACGAACGAAACCAGCGGATTCTCGAGGTCGACGGGGGCTGCGACTTCGCCCACATGGCCACGATCGACGGAGTCCGCTGGCGGTTTCGCGTCAATCTGCTGACGCAGCAGGGGTCGCTGGGGCTGGTGGCCCGCCGGGTCAACAACTCGATTCCGAACTTCGAGGGTCTCCATCTGCCGCCGGCGATTGCCAGGCTCTGCGAATACGACCAGGGCATGATCCTCCTGGCCGGTGTCACCGGCTCAGGCAAGAGCACCACGATCGCCTCGATGCTGCAGCACATCAATCAGCATCATCGCAAGCACATTCTCACGCTCGAGGATCCGATCGAGTTTGTCTTCACCGAAGACAAGTGCCTGATCAACCAGCGCGAGGTCGGCCAGGACGTCAAAGACTTCGCCATCGGGATGAAGCATGCGGTTCGCGAAGACCCTGACATCATTCTCGTCGGCGAGATGCGGGACGAGGAGACCTTCATGACGGCGATCCATGCCGCTGAGACGGGGCATCTCGTGTTCGGCACGATCCACGCCTCCAGTGCCGCTACCACGATCGGGCGGATTCTCGATCTCTTTCCCGAGGAGATGCATGGCGCCCTGCGGAGCGCGATTGCCAACAATATGAAGGGGATCGTGGCCCAGAAGCTCGTCAAAGCCGAAGGACCCAAGGCCAAGGAGCTGGGTGTCAGCCGGGTTCCGGCGGTGGAAATCATGTTCTTTGATGTGATGGTCCGAAAACTCGTCCTCGAGGGAGAAGATGACGAACTTCCGGAGCACATCCGCAAATCGCACCGCGACGGGATGCAAGACTTCACGATGAGCCTCAAGAGCCTCATCGATCAGGATCTCATCGATCGCAAGGATGCCCTCGAGATCGCCCCCAACCGCGAGGCGCTGACGATGGCCCTCAAGGGCATCGGAGTGTCCTGATGAGCCGCTGGCTGCCGATCGGCATCATCGTCCAGGCGGGCAGTCTGCTCGGTCCCGGGGTCACGCGGGCGGATGAGGGCTGGCCCACCCCGATGCCATCGGTAGGAGCCGACTGGCGAGGTCCGGGTGGCGGCCTGGCGGTGCTGCCGGCTCTCGGCTGGTGGCTGCTGGTGGTGGCCTGGGTCCGAACCGTCGACTGGGTGGCTCGGGACGCGACCAAGCGCGGCATCCGGCCGGCGTTTTGGAGCACCGTCTGCGGCCTGCCGCTGCCACTGGCAGCGCTGCTGGCCTGGTGGATTCCCTCCGGCTTGGCCGGAATCGCTCTGACGCTGCTGGCCTGGCTGGTGCCCGTGGTGATCTACGCGGTGGCACGAAACCGGCAGGTCTCACCAAACGAACAGATCCTCACTCCCGGCCACGCCCGCCGCGTCCTTGCCCGGCTCCTTGCACCCATTGGCATCGAGATCAGCGAACCGCTCAACGAGGCCGACCTTCTGCCCACGGTGGAGTTGGTAGCCGCCGGCGGCACGGATACCGCTGAAAACGACTCCCGCCTCACTGCGGCCCGGGACCTGCCTGGCTTCGAGGAGGCCCGCAGCCAGTTGCTGGCGGCCGTGGTGGCGCGGGCGACCACGCTGGCTGTCGAGATCGCCGCTGAAACGACGATCCGGCAGGAAGTCGATGGCGTGGTGAGCAAGCCGAAGGTCCGGCAGCCGCCGCAGAGCCGCCGGGAGAAGGAGAAGTGGGTCGATGCCGTCCCCTCGAGTCGCGGTGTTGGCGAGGCGATGGCGGCCGCCCTCAAGGCCCTCTGTGGCCTGCCGGCGAAGGCCACGGCCGGCAGCGGCCGGTTTGCCCTCCTGGTCGACGGGAAGCCTCGCAACTGCAAACTTTCCATCCGGTCCGCGTCAGGTAAGGAACCGGTCGAGCATCTCGTCATCAAGATCGAGGCCCCGGCGGCTACCTTCAAGACGCTTGCCGACCTCGGTATGCCGGCGCCGATCGCCGCCCGGCTGGTCGAACTCTTGGCTGCCGAGCGGGGCCTGATCCTCTTTTCCGGGCCGGCGGGCTCGGGCCTGACCACGACCTTCGACATGGCGGTCGAAGCAGCCGATCGGCTGCTGCGGGATTTCGTCTCGCTCGAGGATGCCGCCCGTCCCGCGCGGGAGATCCAGAACGTCAAGCCGGTGAAGTTTGATACCCGTACCGGCGTTCCGCCCACGGCGGCCCTTGCCGAGGCCCTGCGGGAATATCCTTCGGCGATCGTGGCCCGCGATGTTCGTGATCCACAACTGGTGGTGGAACTGGTCCGGCTGGCGGGCGAGGGCAAACTCGTGCTGGTCAGCCTCAAGGCGAGCGACGCGAACGATGCGGTCGCCCGCCTGCTCGCTATGGGAGTCTCCCCGCGGTCGCTCGGGGCCGTCCTGCTCGGCTCACTTTCGCAGCGGATGGTTCGGCGGGTCTGCCCGAAGTGCCGCGAGGAGATCCCGCCGCCTGAGCAGCTTCTCAAGCGGGTAGGCCGCACGGCTGAGGATCTGCCAGCGATCCATCGGCCCTCGGAACACGGGTGCCGGATCTGTTGCGGCTCGAAGTATCTGGGCCGAACGGCAGTTTTTGAACTGGCCTCCGGCGGCACTCTGCGGCGGACGATCGGCGGCGGCGGCTCGCCGGACCAAACCCGCAAGGCGGCCCTGGCCGATGGCATGCAGCCGCTGCGGGATGCGGCGCTGACGCTCGTGGTCGAAGGGGCCACGTCCCTCGACGAGATCCAGCGGGCCCTGGCCGCGAAGGCCCCGTCACCGACAGGACCGACGAGCCCGAGGCCGGCTGCTGACGCGGCCGCAGCCCCGCCGGTTGCGGCCCCCCGCGGCCCCCGCCCGGGGCCACCGCCGGCCGGGAGGAGAGCGACATGATCATCTCGCTGATCCTGCTTGGAATCTTCATTGCCGTGGCCTTTGCCATCTGGCGGGAGGGCCCCTGGAGCGGCCTGATCATGCTGCTCAATCTGCTGCTGGCCGCCAGTCTGGCCACAGCCTGGTATCCGTTCGTGGTGGCCCTGATTGAGCCGCGGGCGAAGTCCTATACCTACCTTCTTGATTTCGTGGTCCTCCAGGGCCTCTTCTGCCTGCTCCTGCTGGGGTTTCGCGAAGTCACCGATCGGGCGTCTCGGACACGGGTCCGCTTCCGCAAGCCGGTGGAACTCGCTGCTGGTCCGTTGGTCGCCGTGATCACCGCCTGGGTGATGGTCTGCTTCACGGCGGCCTCGCTCCATACGGCGCCGCTGCCGAGAGACTTCATCCAGCCGACACCTGAGAGCCGGATGTTCTTCGGGCTCGCTCCCGACCGCCGCTGGCTTGCCTGGGTGCGGGGCTCGTCGCGTGACGGCCCCTTCGCCACGCCGGCCAAGGCGTTTGACCCCGAGGCAGACTTCATCCTCCGCTACGCCAGCCGCCGCAGCAGCCTCGAGCAGGAACCGGCTCTGCGCGTGCAGCCGCAGTAATCGCCATTTGCTGACCAGTTCGCCCCCATGGCCCACGGTACTTTGAGCGATGAGATGGCCGGCTATCGGCCAGTCAGCGGCTGGGCGGTGGCATCGCTGATCGCCGGTGTTGGCTCGGCAGCGGTTTTGTTCACTCCGCTGGCGATGGTGGTGCCGCTGGTGGCGGTGGCGATGGCGGTCGCTGCCTTGAGGGATCTCCGCCGCGGCGCGGGCCGCACGACCGGCCGGCCGCTGGCCCTGGCCGGCCTGGCCCTGGCCGTCGGTTTCGCGGCTCAGGCGGCTGCCGCAGCCTTCACAGCCCGGGTGATCGCCGGACAACGGGCGGCCGCCGCCGCCACCGTGTGGCTCGATGCGGTCCGCGAAGATCGACTGACAGACGCAGCCGGACTCTGCAATCCGCTGATCCTGCCGGGCCGGGGCCGGCCACCGGCGCCAGAGCCCTCGCCGGAGGAGCAACGTCAGGCCTTCGCAGCCCTGCCCGTGGTCCGGGCCGTTGCAGCCTGCGGTCGGACCGCTCCCGTGGTGATCGAGACTCGGCCCGCCCAGCTGGGAGGGTCTGCTTGGCTCGTACGGGCAGACGTAGCAGCCTGCGGGGGCTCGGCCGCCGTGGTGCGGCTCGTCGTCGAGCCGCGAGCGGTACGGCGACGCGATGGCAGTTTCGAGCGATGGCTGGTGCAGGAGATGACGGTCGAGCCTTGATCGAGCCGGGCGGGACTGCGGGCCGTTCGGCAGGGACCACCGGGGCCGGCAGGGACATGCTCGAATCCGGGGGATTTTGCTACAGGGTGCTCATCTGGCCGATAGAGCCCCCGCTCTGAGTCGCAAAGATTCCCCGGCTTCTGCGCGTGCCCCCGACCGACCCCTCCCCGTAAAAGCATCCCGGCGCGAGCCCGTCTTCCGGTGTGCGATACGCATAAAAGTACCCCGGCGCGAGCCGGGGGGACGGCGGGCCGTTGGGCGAGACCGGCTCCCGGAAGCCCGCTCAGCTGCCCCCCGCTCAGCTGCCGTCGGGGAAGCAGCGGACCTCGTCGATCGATGACGCTCCGGCGGCGAGCATCGCCAGGCGGTCGAAGCCGAGGGCCGCGCCGACGCCGGCCGGCATCGCCTGGCCGTGGGCTGCCAGGAGTTTCTCGGGCATCGGCAGCACGCCCCGGCCATCCTGGCGACGGATCTCGTTGGCCGCCGTGATCCGCTCGGCCAGCAGTTCTCGGGACGGGTCTTCCTCCCAGCCGTTGGCCAGTTCGACACCGCCGACAAAGAGCTCGAAGCGGCGGGCGAGCTGCGGGCAGGCCGGGTCGAGGCGGGCAAAGGCGGCCTGGGATGCCGGCCAGCCTTCGAGCATCACCGGTCGGTCGTGCCCAAGCCGCGGCTGCACCGCCTCGGCCAGCAGCAACTCGAAGCAGCGGTCGAAGAGGTCGGCTTCGGGCAGGGTCTCGAGCCCGTCCGGTCGGGCCAGGCCCAGCCGCTCGACCGCTGTCTGCAGCTGGGCGGCGGAGGCAAGCAGCGGATCGACGCCGGCGTGGTCGACGAATGCCACCGAGCAGGTGATCCGATCGAGACCCCGGCTGCCGATCGCGACTCGGCAGAGGCGGTCCAGCAACTCCGCAGCATCATCGAGCGTGGTGCCCGGCGCATACCACTCGAGAAGGACGAACTCGATGTCATGCCACCGGCCCCGCTCGCCATCCCGAAACGACGGGGCAAACTGGTAGATGCTGCCACTGCCTTCCGCCAGCAGCCGCTTCATGAGGTTTTCGGGACTGGTCTGGAGCCAGCGACAGGGACCGCATCCGGCCACCTGCACGGGCACCGGGTCGATGTGCGACTCGGGCAGCACCTCGGCTGCGAGGACAGGCGTATCGACTTCCAGGAAGCCGGCGGTGTCAAAGAGATTCCGGAGCGTGTGTCGCAGCCGGGCCCGCAGCTCGAGAACCGACCGGGTCGTCATCGGCTTCAGGTCGCGGCTGGCTTGCTGGCGGCCAGCTTCTCGGCCGTCTCACGATAGATGAGCACCGGGCAGGGCGCCCGCCGCACGATCGCCTCGGCCACGCTGCCCATCAGGAGCCGCGTCAATCCAGTCCGGCCGTGGGTGCCCATCACGATCATCTCGGCCTGCTCCTCCTCGGCGATCCGCACAACCTCGCCGGCCGGGTCGCCCATCGTCATCCGATGTTCAAAGGGCACCGCGGGATCCGCGGGCCGGACGTCCTGGAGCATTTTCTGAATCCGCTCGGAGTTCGGCTCGGGGAGCCCGTAGTAGAGCTCTCCCCCACCGTAGGCCAGCGGGGGCTCTTCCACATGGAGGATCAGGAGCTTGGCGTCTGATGACTTGGCAAGGGTTTCGGCATGCTTCAGCGCTGCGTCGCTGGCCGTTGAGAAGTCAGTCGGAAACAGAATCGTTCTCGTTGCCATCGATCTCACCTCCCAGGGGGCATCCGGACCACACGTATCATTCTACCGCGTGGTCAACGCCGCCGCGCCGATTTGAGGGAAACCGCTCATCGCAGCCGCATCCCGGGCAGGGCGCCGGTGTCAGGGGAGAGCAGAAAGACTCCTTCTGCGCCCGCGCCGCTGGCCGCGACCACCATGCCCTCGCTGAGGCCAAACTTCATCTTGCGAGGCGCGAGATTCGCCACCACCACCACGAGCCGGCCCACCAGGGCCGCCGGATCGTGAAAGCCCTTGATGCCGGCAAAGACGGTGCGGGTCACGTCGCCCCCGAGGCTGACCGTGAGCTTTAAAAGCTTGCGGGCCTCCGGCACCTCTTCCGCCGCGACGATCCGCGCCACCCGCAGGTCGACCTTCCCAAAGTCATCAATCGTGCATTCCTCGGCCAAGGGCTCGGCCTCGAGCGGCGCGGCTGGATCCGCGGAAGAGAAGGCTGCCGGTGTTTCATCCATCGTTGATGCTCCTGAGGTGTGCGTGACAGGTGATCCAGCTGGTGGACTGGCCTCGACCGCTGACCGTGAGGCGGCGACCAGGGCCTCGATCTGGGCCTGTTCGACTCGCCGAGCCAGCGGCTGGAAGCCGGCCACGGGGATCCCGGCCAGCGGCCGAGTGGCTTCGGCCCAGTGGCGGATCGGCCCACCGACCAACGTCCCCGCCTGCTCGGCGAGCCGGGGTAGGACGGGGGCGAGATAGACGGCCAGTTGTCGGAAGAGATTGACCGCCACGCTGGCCACATCCTGCAGCCGGCCGGCTGCTTCGGGACCGGCCTTCGCGAGTTTCCAGGGCTGCTCGGCGTCGATGTAGGCGTTGGCCCGGTCGGCGGCCTGCATCACGAGTCGCATCGCCCGGGCGAAGTCGCCAGCTTCGTAGGCCGCTGCGATCGCCTCGCCGTCGGCGGCGGCTTTCGCGAACAGGCCGCCGTCGTCGGGATAGACAGCCGAGAGCCCGCTCGCCGTCAGCCAGCGAGCGGTGCGGCTGGCCAGGTTGGCCACCTTGCCGACGATGTCGGCGTTGACCTTGGCGGTGAACTCCTCGAGGTTGAGATCGAGGTCGTCGATGCCCCCGGAGATCTTGGCCGCGTAGTAGTACCGGAGCATGCCGGGATCGAGATGCTCGAGGTAGGTGCGGGCGAGGATGAAGGTGCCCCGGCTCTTCGACATCTTCTGGCCATTGACCGTCAGGAAGCCGTGCACGCGGACCTTGGTCGGCAGGGCCAGCCCCGCGGCCTCGAGCATCGCCGGCCAGAAGAGGGTGTGGAAGTAGACGATATCCTTGCCGATGAAATGGTGAATCTCGGCCCGAGGGTTCCCCGCATCGTCACGGCCCCACCAGTCTTCCAGGCGGCCTCCCTGCTGTTGGCACCATTCCTCCGTGGCGGCCATGTAGCCGACTGGAGCATCGAACCAGACGTACCAGTACTGTCCTGGGGCATCCGGAATCTCGAAGCCGAAGTACGGTGCGGGTCGGGAGATGTCCCAGTCGCGGAGCGGCTCACTGAGAAAGTGGCCGTTGAGGTAGTTGGCGATTCGCGGGTCGACCGCCCCCGAGTCCTGTGTCCACTGGGCAAGGAACTCGTGCAAGGCCTCGATCGTCACGAACAGGTGCTCGGCCGACCGCACCTCCGGCCGGGCCCCGGAGAGCGTGCTGACCGGATCGACCAGTTCGGTCGGGGCGTAGGTAGCGCCGCACTGCTCGCAGGCGTCCCCGTATTGATCGCCGCCACCGCACTTCGGACACGTCCCTTTCACGAACCGGTCGGCCAGAAAGACGCCCGCCTCCGGGTCGTAGAGCTGCTGCACCTCCCGGGTGACAACGAGCTCCCGTTCCCGCAGAGCCTGCCAGAGCTCGCCGCAGAGCCGGCGATTGGCCGGGCTGTCTGTCGAGCCGTAGTGATCGAAGGCAATCTGAAAATCGGTGAAGTCGGCGAGGTGGGCCTCCCGCATCGCCGCGATCAGTTCCTGTTCGCTGCGGCCCTCGGCCCGGGCCCGGAGCATGATGGCCGTCCCATGGGTGTCATCGGCGCAGAGGTAGATCGCCTGGTGACCGCGGAGCCGCTGGAACCGCACGAAGATGTCGGTCTGGAGATACTCGACGAGATGGCCGAGGTGAATGTGCCCGTTGGCGTAGGGAAGCGCCGAGGTGACGAGGAGGCGACGCTGGGGGGCGGTGGGCATGCGGGACCTGGGGGCGGTGACTCGGGCGGCTGCGGCGGATTGTAAGTGGATGCACGCTGGCGGGGAAACAGCGGTGGCCGTGGCGGACTGGGCAAACCCGGCGGCGGTTGCCACGTCAAAGTGATCTTGTGGCTGCCGTGGCTGCGGGCCACTATCCCGCCGCACCCGTCGGATCGATTGCAGGTCGGCGGGGCTGTGTGATTTGCCGGTGCCGACACGTGGAGTGACGGATGACGAGCCCTGCCCGGATCTTCGGCGGCCTTTTGGCCACCATGCTTCTCCCGCTGACGCTCGGCACCGCCGCGGCCGAGGCCCCTGCAAACCCGGCTGTGGCTGCCGCTGCCGGAGATGTCGTGCTGCTCGATTTTGCGGCCAGCTGGTGCGGTCCATGTCGGCAGATGGAGCCGATCGTGGGTGAGATCGCCGCGGCCGGGTGGGTGGTGCGGCATGTCGATGTCGATCGGGAAGCCGATCTGGTGCGCCGGTTCGGCGTGACCGGCGTTCCCTGCTATGTCTTGCTGGTGCGCGGCCGCGAGGCGGGCCGCATCAACGGCGCCACGACGCACGCAGAACTGGAACAGCTCCTGGCCGGTGCCGCTGTCGCACTCGGCGGCCAGCCTGCGCCGGCCGTCCCTGAGGCACCACCCGCCGGTCCGGGGATACCGCTGCCGGTCGCCGATTCGCGGGCGCCGCTGGTGACCGAGCCGCCTGTTCCGGCGCGGTCTCAGGGCCTCCCGCAGCACCGGGCCGCACCGCCGGCCGTTGCGGCAACGCCCCCCGGCAGTCCCCTCCAGACGCCGCCGCCAGCGGCTGACCGCCAGCCTTTGCCCCCAGCCGATCCGCCCCGGGATGCCCTGGGACGCAAGCTCCTGGCGGCGACCGCCCGGCTGCGGGTCGAGGATTCCGCCGGCGTCTCCTGGGGCACCGGAACGGTGATCGATTGCCGACAGGGTGAGGCGTTGATCCTGACCTGCGGCCACATCTTTCGTGATTCCGAAGGTGAGGGAGGCATCGAGGTCGACATCTTCTCTTCAGCCGGTCCTCGGGGTGTCGCCGGCCAGGTCGTCGCCTGGGATCTTCGCCGCGATCTCGCCCTGGTGAGCATCTTCACCGACGTGCCGCTCGAGGCCGTCAAGGTCGGTGCCGCCGATCGTCGCGTCCAGCCAGGCGAGGCCGTCGTGACCGTCGGCTGCAACGGCGGGGCCGATCCGAGCGTCCATCACAGCCGGATCACGGCCGTCGACAAATATCTGGGCCCGGCCAACGTACAGGTTGCCGGACAGCCCGTGCAGGGCCGCAGCGGGGGCGGGCTGTTTGCCATTGATGGCACGCTCATCGGCGTCTGCAATGCGGCCGATCCGGCCGACAACGAGGGGCTCTTTGCGGCACTCCCCGCGATTCATGAGCAGCTCGAGGAGGCGGGACTCGCGTTTGTGTACCGCAACGTCTATCCCAGCAACGGCCTCGACACCCTGGCGGCGGCTGGTGGCTCGGCTCATGTGCCAGCGATGCCGTCCGAGATGCCCGAGGTCTCCTTCGACCGCCGTGATCGTGCCGATGCGGTGCCCACAGCGTCCAGTTCCGCGCCCGGCATGCCGCCCACCGGCGGACTCGACGACCCGGCGGCTGTCGGAGGTTCGGCAGCGGTCGTTGGTTCCGCGGCCCTGGCCGCCGGCGATGCCGCCCGGGGGGCGAGCCTGTCGCCTGCTGCTGCAGCCGAGGTGCCTCCGCAGGCTGCCGGAGCGGCCGAGCGACTCAGCCCCGGCGAGCAGGCCCTCCTCGACCATGTCCGTCAGCACGAGGGGCGGGCCGAGGTGATCTGCATCGTCAGGCCGCACGACGCGGCGGAGAGCGGCAGCGAGGTCTTCGTGCTGAACGATGCCGGCAGCGACTTTGTCGAGCATCTCTCCCGCGCCCACCACGCCGCCGCCGGCGACCAGCAGCCCCGGTCGAACCGCTGAATCAGTTGCCCACCATCACCGTCACCGGGACAGCGTTGGCTGACTCGGCTTGGGTCCGGCCCCCGCGGCCCGTGGCATGAATCGTCACCGTCCCTCGGCCGAGCATCACGGCAGGAATCTGCAGCTTGCCACCAGGCTCTGTCAGCCGCCCCAGAATTCGGCCGGTGGAAAAGACGAGCACGCTGTCGACTCCATCGCCCTCGAGCGACACCTCCACCGATCCCGAGAGCGGAACTCGGCGGGGGCTCACCGTGAGAGCGAGTCGGCGATCGTGATTGGCGAACACGACCGGGATCACCGCCCGTCCCTGGGTCTCGACCGGTGAGGCCGAGATGGCCACGACCCGAAGTTCATGGTGTCCGTCGGCGAGAGGCTCGGTCTCGAGGCTAAGGGTGCCCCCCGGGCCGCAGGCGTCGGCCCGCACGCCATCGACGAACAACTCGAAGCGATCGGTCGTGCCGTCGTCCGGCAGCGTGGCCCGCGGTTCGAGCGTGATGGTCCCCGAGAGGGCGGCTCCCGGTTCGAGCGGCCCGCCACCGCCGGCAAGCGTCACCGAGACCTGCGGGATGACCGCCCAGGGCTGGCAGAGCGGATCGCCGACGACCAGCAGCTGATAGGGCGCGCTGATGGATTGATAGAAGGCCTCCGCCAGGCTCGCGCCGCGGCCGTAATGAATGTGGATGCTGGCGTGCGGGAACTTGGCCTGGATCGAATACGGCTCGATGATGGTGCCGCTTGAACCTGCCGCGCCGGCCCGCAGGAAATCTGAGAGCGGTGTTTGACCGACAGTGGGCGTGAAGATCCCGCCGAAGCTCGTGAGGTTCTCACAGATGGCTCCTGGCAGAATCGTGCTCCCGCTGGCGGCCCAGTTGAAGTTCGGAGTGCCGGTCATCAGGCCGGCCACGTCCCGCTTCTGCTCCGGCAGCGTCCCAGAGGCGATCTCGGCCTTGATGCCGAGTTGCTCGAGGGCCTGCACCGTGGCCGGAAAGGCAGCTGAGCGGGTGGTCGTGCGAACATCTTGATTGGTCATCAAGTAGATGGTGCCGGGGGGACGGGTGCCGTCGGCCGTGGCGGCCCGGCGCAGGTAGGCGTCGACTTCAGTGACCGTGTTGCCGCGGCCCGTCGTGACACCGAGCATCACCGAGAGGAGATAGTTGGTGCCCCCCGCCTCCAGGAGCCGGCTGTCGTTGCCCCAGCCGTACCAGCCCCGAAAGCCGACGGTTTCCACCGGCAGGCCGTCGCGGCCGAGGGGGCGGTAATACTTGTTGCTCTCCGGATCGAGCCAGCCAGGCCCATTGCCCTGGACGGCCGCATAGAGCATCGTCATGCCCGTGAGAGATCCCGACGGGAAGGTGTCTTGCTTGGCAATTTCCGGCGGGAGCGCGTCGCGGTAGTCGATCCGCCAGGGAAAGTCGGCTGAGTAGACGATGTAGTCGATCTGGGGCGTCAAACGCCGGGACTCGATGCCCCGGAGGATCGGGGCAAGGATCTCGTTGCGAAACCGGTCGATCGTCGTGGCATCCTTGCTGCCCGGCCAGGGCACCATGAAGACGTTGATCGCCGGAATACCGCGGGCTGCCACAAACGAGTTGGCCACGGCCAGGCTCTCGCTGCTGGTTGGATTGACGATCACCGCCACGTTTTCCGGTCCGCCGCCCGCCTCGGCCATGCCGGCCGAGAGCATCGCCGCCAGCAGGAGGCAGGCCGGCAGTTGGCAGGGCAGCGGCCTGCTGACGAAAAGGTGCCGAAGGTTTGCGGAAAAGCGTTGCATGATGCAGTCCGTTTCGGGGCTTTTGTCGGCCACGCCGCTCCGGAGTCTACCGAAGGAACAGGGTGTCGGGCGGGAAGAGATTTTGGGTCGCCGGCCATCGGGTGCGCATCGTCCCCGTGGAGGATCTGCTCGAGAGGCAGGTAGACTTTTGCGAGACCGGTTCCCAGGCTGCTGGTGAACCGCCAGCCGGGAGCCCCGCATGCCACGTTTCTCTGTCGTTCCTGCTCCAGTGGCGATGCTTCTGGTCTGTGCTGCCCTGCTCGCCACCGCCGGGGAGCAGGGGGAATTTTCGGGTGAGCGGGCGATGGGGCACCTTGAGGCAGTCTGTAACCTGGGGCCCCGGCCGAGCGGGTCTGAGGCGATGCGACGGCAGCGGGCGCTCCTGGCAGCACACTTTCGGGCCGCTGGCGGGAAGGTGGCCGGGCAGGCTTTCCGCATTCGTGATCGCCGCAGCGGCGAGCCAGTCCACATCGAAAACCTCCTGATTCAATGGCATCCCGATCGCCAGGAGCGCATCCTGCTGGCGGCCCATTACGACACCCGTCCCTATCCGGATCGCGATCCAGTCGATCCCTGGGGGCGGTTCATCGGTGCCAATGACGGCGCCAGCGGGGTCGCGGTGTTGATGGAACTGAGCCGGTTCATGGCGGGCATTGATGGGCCGGGAGTCGACTTCGTGCTCTTCGATGCCGAGGAGTACGTGTTCCATCCTGGCGATCCCTACTTCCTCGGCTCGACGTATTTCGCTCGCCAATACGCGGCAGCCCGACGGAAGGGCGACGGGCCCTTCTACCGCTGCGGTGTCCTGCTCGACATGGTCGGCGATCGCGATCTGGAGATTTGGCAGGAACGCAAGAGCATCAGCTGGCCCGACACCCGGCCGGTGGTCGAGTCGATCTGGGAGGTGGCAGCCCGGCTGGGAGTGCGGGAGTTCGTGCCTCGGCCCCGGCATGAAGTCGACGACGACCATGTGCCACTGCGGAACGTCGGCAAGATCCCCACCTGCGACATCATCGATTTCGACTACCCGGCCTGGCACACCACCCGCGACACGCCCGAGCAGTGTTCCGCGAGGTCGCTGGGCACGGTCGGCCGCGTGATCCTGGCATGGTTGCGGGACCAGCCCCGGACATCGGAACCCACGCCATGATGGCCGCCGCAGCCTCGTCAGCCTCGGGTAGCCGGCGGGTACCGTTGGTGGTCCCCGATTTGGGGCTTGCCGATCGGGGGCTCTCGGTCTCGCTCTGGCTGGTTCCGGAAGCGGCGGCCGTGCTTGCGGGCGATCGGGTCGTCGAGCTGGTCGCCGGCGGTGTGACCATTGATCTGGAAGCGCCGGTCGACGGCCGGCTGGTGGTCCAGCTGGTCGAGGAAGACGAACCGGTCGCCCCTGGCCTGGTGCTGGCGGAGTTTGAAACGGCATGATTCCGCAGGTGGCAGCGGCTCGGCCGGTTGGAACCTGGGGCCTGGCGATCGGCGGCGGGCTGGCGATGTTTCTGGTCCAGCCTCCGGTCGACTGGTGGCTGCTGGCCTGGCTGGCGCCGCTGCCGTGGCTGATGCTGCTCTGGCCGGGGCGACTGGCCGGGCCGAGACCCTGGCTGGCTGTCTGGTGCGGCGGGCTGACCTACTGGCTCGCCGCGATCCATTGGCTGCGGCTGCCCCATCCGGCAACCGCCATCGGCTGGCTGCTGCTGGCGGCCTACCTGGCCTGCTATCCGCTGCTCTTCACCTGGGCCGCCCGCCGGCTGATTCATCGCTGGCGGTGGCCGCTGCTGCCGGCGGCCACAGTTGCCTGGGTGGCCTGCGAGCAGCTCCGGGGTGAACTGCTTGGCGGCTTTACGTTCGCCGGTCTCGGTCACACCCAATGGCGGTGGCTCGCTCTCATTCAGGCGGCTGATGCGATCGCCGCTGTCGGCGTGGGTGGGATCGTGATGGCCGGGGCCGCCGGGCTGGCCGCCGGGCTCCTCGGCCTGCAGGGGCGGCTCGCCCCGCGATCGGCAGCAGCCCAGGTCCTCGCCGGCTTGGCTGTGGTGGTCGCGGCGGCCGGCTACGGCCACTGGCGGCTGGCGACGGCGCCGGCAGCTGGTGAG
>JAQCJP010000129.1 GCA_027592945.1 Planctomycetota bacterium | reverse complement strand
CCCGTCCTTCGCCTCTCGGTAGTAGAGCAACTGATCGGAGTCGACCGGCTCGTAGAGCTGCCCGGCGTGGGCATAGATCCCGCACTGCTTAAAGAGCGGGTCCATCCCGAAGGTCCGCGACTCGTCCGGGACGATCGGCACGATGTACTTGCCGACGTTTTTGTCTTTGAGAAGCGATGACATCAGGGTGACGGCGCCGGTGGTCGTGGAGACCTCGCGGCCCGCGCTTTTCTCGATGAACCCGAGATAATCGGCGAGTTTCGGCGTCGACAGGGTCGGCGACTCCAGCGGCCGGGTCGGCACATAACCGCCAAGGGCTTCCCGCCGTTCGCGGAGATACCGCATTTCTTCGGAATCTTCCGGTGGCTTGTAGAACGGGGCCTTCGCGACCTCGTCGTCCGAAATCGGAATCCCGAACCGTGAGCGGAAGGCCCTCAGCTCTTCCTCGTTGAGCTTCTTCTGCTGATGGGTGACATTCCGCCCCTCGCCCACCTCGCCGAGGCCATAGCCCTTGATCGTCTTGGCGATGATGACCGTCGGCTTGCCGTGACACTGCATCGCCGCGGCGTAGGCCGCGTAAACCTTTTCCGGGTCATGGCCGCCCCGCTTGAGCTTCTTGAGTTTCTCGTCCGAGAGGTGGGCCACCATCTCGCGCAACTTGGGATCGACCCCGAAAAAATGCTCCCGAATGTAGTCGCCGGGCATGACGGTGTACTTCTGGTACTGGCCGTCGACAACCTCGTTCATCCGCTTGACGAGCAGCCCCTCGTCATCCTTATCGAGGAGCGGATCCCAGTCCTCGCCCCAGATCACCTTGATCACGTTCCAGCCGGCACCGCGGAACACGCCCTCGAGTTCCTGGATGATCTTGCCGTTGCCGCGAACGGGCCCGTCAAGCCGCTGGAGATTGCAGTTGATGACGAAGACGAGGTTGTCGAGTTGCTCGCGGGCCGCCAGCGAAATGCTCCCCAGCGTCTCCGGCTCATCGGTTTCACCGTCGCCGATGAAGCACCAGACATGCTGCTTGCTGGTGTCCTTGATGCCCCGGTCCTGCAGGTACTTGTTGAACCGCGCCTGATAGATCGCCATCAGCGGGCCCAAGCCCATCGACACCGTGGGGAACTCCCAGAAGTCGGGCATCAGCCAGGGATGGGGATAGCTCGACAGCCCGCCGCCCTCGGCCAGCTCCCGACGGAAGTTCTCCAGTTGCTTCTCGGAGAGCCGTCCTTCCACAAACGCCCGCGCGTAAATGCCCGGCGATGCGTGACCTTGGAAATAGACCTGATCGCCGGAGTAGTTCTCGCCGCGGCCGCGAATGAAGTGGTTCATCGCCACCTCGACCAGTGTCGCCGACGAGGCAAACGTGGAGATGTGGCCGCCGATGCTTTTGTCTTCCCGGTTGGCCCGGACGACCATCGCCATCGCGTTCCAGCGGATGATGCTCTTGATCCGCCGCTCGATCTCCCGGTTGCCCGGGAAGGGCGTCTGACGATCAACCGGAATCGTGTTGATGTACGGCGTGGTCGCCGAGAAGGGAATCGGCACACCGAGGCGGTAAGCCTCCTGCTCGATGGCCTGCAGAAGATACGCAGCCCGGCCGCCTCCGCGGCTGTTGATCACGTACCGCAGCGAATCGAGCCACTCGCGGGTCTCGGTGGGATCGGAGTCAACCGCCGAGACGCCGTCGACCTTCTCAGGTTGGCCCGTCGTGGCCTCGCTCACCTGGCCGATCGCCATCGGGGCATGGCCGCCGCGGGGCAGTTCTCCCCCGGCAGACCCGGCGGCCCTCTGAACGACATCCTGGCCGGCCTGATCAACTTCGGGGCTTGGCATGGACAGACTCCGGGCGGGATCTAACTCGACTTTTCAGATTATTCCGGCTGGACGGGGGGCGTCTAGGGCGGTTCCCCATGCTGCGGCGGAAGCCGAGGCCGGGCGGCGACCGCGGTCAGCCCCCGGTGGCCGTGGGCCGAGGACGGTAGATCTCGGTAGCCAGGCCAAAATAGTTTTCGGCCGAAAACGCCACGGTTTCGCCAAGCGTCGGGTGGGGGTGGATCGTCTCCACCAGATCGCGGGCGGCGCACCCCATCTCGATCGCCAGCACGCCTTCGGCAATCAGTTCACCCGCCCCGGGGCCGACGATCCCGACGCCCAAGACGGTGTCCGATTCGGGGTCAACGAGGATTTTCGTGAGGCCATCTGTTCGACCCAGGGCCTGGGCCCGGCCGCTGGCGGCCCATGGATAACGGCTTACCTCAACCTGTCTGCCGGCTGCGGCGGCCTCGTGCTCGGTCAGCCCGGCCCAGGCGATTTCCGGATCGGTGAAGACCACCGCCGGAATCGCCCGAGGGGCAAAGATCGCCGGCTCCCCGTGGAGGGCCTCGACGGCGACCTTGCCCTGGTGACTGGCCCGGTGGGCGAGCATGGGCTCACCGCAGACGTCACCGATGGCCAGGATCTTGGGATCGGCCGTTCGCTGTCGGTCATCAACCTCAACGAATCCCTTGGAATCAATGATGACACCGGTGCTCTCGAGCCCCAAGCCATCCGAGTTGGGCCGGCGGCCGACCGCCACCAGTACTCGATCAAACAATCGCTCGAACGGGCCGTCGACGCCCTCGAAGCGGACGCGAACCGCCTCGCCAGTGTCCTCGAGCCCCACCACTTTCGTCCTGAGGTGAATATCGGCAAACAACTTCTCGAGCCGCTTGTGCAGCGGCTTGACCAGGTCACGGTCGGCGCCGGGCAAGAGCCCGTCGGTGAGTTCGACGACGGAAACGTCAGACCCCAGTTCGGCATAGACGGTGCCCATCTCCAGCCCGATGTAGCCGCCGCCGATCACCAGCAGGCTGGCTGGAATGTCCCGAAGTTCCAGCGCGCCAGTCGAGTCCATCACCCGGTCGCTGCCGATGTCAAAGGCCGGAATCCGGGCGGGCCTGGATCCGCTGGCGAGAATGCAGTGGTCGAACGTCACGGTCATTTCGCCGTCCGGCCCTGACACCGCAAGTTGCCCCGAGCCAGCAAACCGAGCGTCTCCCTGGAGAACGGTGACATTCCGCCGCCGGGCCAGCGTGGCCAGCCCCCCGGTGAGCGTCGCGATCACCTTGTCTTTGCGGGCCCGCAGGCCGTCCAGCTCGATCTTCGGCTTTTGGAAATGGATTCCCCAATCCTCCATTTCCCGCGATTCGGCGAGCACCCGACCGACATGTAGAAGGGCCTTTGATGGTATGCATCCCCGCAGCAGGCAGGTGCCGCCCAGCCGCTGGTCACGATCGATGATGGCCACCTCCATACCGAGATCGGCCGCCAAAAAGGCTGCGGCGTAGCCGCCGGGACCACCGCCGAGCACCACCAGGGGAACATGCATCGAAATACTCTCAGGCTGCGAAAACCCCCGACGGCGTTGTCGGGGCGGGAACTGGGATCGCTCTTGCCGCCGCAGGTGTTGTAGTTTCGAAGCTCCGAGGGTTCAAGGAACCTTCGGACCGCCCCTGCCGAGTTCGCCCGCGCTCCAGGCCCGCATCACGGCGATGCCCATGAATGCCCTCGTCCGTTCGCGGCTCGCCCGTTGGGCTTCTGCCGCATTCACGCTCGACGCCCGCAGCCTGGCGGTCTACCGGATCGGCCTGGGCCTTCTGCTCCTCGTCGACAGCCTGCTGCGAACCCGGGATTTTTCCCTGATGTTCACGCCGCGGGGTATCTTTCCGCTGGCTGCCGTCGCTGAGTTTTACGGTGATCCGACCAACTGGTCGGTCGCGTTTTGGCACGATGCGGCCTGGTGGGGCGGCCTCGTGCTCGCGATACAGGGCCTCGCCGGGATCGCGCTGGCGCTGGGCTATCGAACCCGGCTGGCCACCGTTATTGGCTGGGTCGCCCTCGTCAGCGTTGTCCGCCGCACCGCCCCCGCAACCAACGCCGGCGACATGTGGCTGGGCTGCCAGCTGCTCTGGTCGATATTTCTTCCACTGGGAGAATGGTGGTCGCTCGATGCCTGCTGCCGGACAGCCGACGTTGGCACCGCCGAGGATCCAGGGCGGACCCCGCGGCCGGCTGTTGTCTTCTCGGTCGCCTCAGCAGCGCTCGTGCTTCAACTCGTGGCGGTCTATTGGGGAGCCGGTTTCTCGAAGTGCAACCAGACCTGGTTCGAAGGCGACGCCGTCACCCACGCCTTGTCCGTCCACGATCATGGCACTCCGCTCGGCATGCTGCTGGGGCAGTTTGCCGGCGTGGCGTGGGCTGCGAAATGGGCCGTCCTGGGAGGTGAAATCATCCTGCCGCTCGCCCTCGTGACGGCGACCGGCCCGATCGTCCGCGGCGGCATCGTGCTCGCCTTCATCGCTTTTCACACCGCGATCTGGCTGACCATGTCGGTCGGGCTGTTCGCTCCGATCGGCATGGTGGCCTGGCTCCCCCTCATCCCATCTGCCTGGTGGCCCCAGCCGGCTCCCCGGTCTGCCCGTGAGACCGCCCGACTCAGGCCGGCTGCCTCCCTGGCCTGCAGCCTCGCCGCCGCCCTTGCGGCGGTGTCCTTCGTCCATCAGGTCACCCCCTGGCAGAGCCGCCCCCTGCCCCGCTGGCTCGCTGCGCCGCTGAACCTGACAGCCCTGCGACAAGCCTGGGCCATGTTTGCCCTGGTGCCAGCGCAGGAGCAGTGGATTTACAGTCGGGCCGTGCTCAAAGACGGATCGACCGTCGATGTGCTTCGTCACGGACGGCCGGTCGAAGCCATCCGGCCCGCAGGCGGGTTCTGCTCACTTCCCCATCACCGCTGGCACAAGTTTTTTTGGATTCTGCCGCGTCCACAGACAAGGATGTTCGCGGGGCCGACGGCTGCCGCGTTGGCCGACGATTGGAATCGCCGCGCCGCGGCAGACCGCCAGATGACATCACTCGAGATTCGCTTTGCCGTCCAGCCGGGCGGCAGCGGTGCTGACGCGGCAGTTCGGGATGCCCTCGTCGCAGCCTGGCCCAGTCGATCGCCGGCCGGATCGGGCAATCTCGACCGATTCCTCCAGGCCAACGACAGTGCTGAGGCCACGCCATCCGAGGCGGCGTGGTCCGCCGCGGATCAACCTCCGACGTCAGAACAGTCCCGCCCCGACTCGTCACTCACGCTCCTCCCGCCGCCGCGGTAAGATGGAACGGAACATCGCGAGAGTGGCGGAACTGGCAGACGCGCTGGATTTAGGTTCCAGTGCCGCAAGGCGTGCGGGTTCGACTCCCGCCTCTCGCAGTCCGTGAAGCGATGTGGCTGGTCGTCCCGCCGCTGCTATCGTTCGCTCCGCAGCCGCCGCGTCTCAGCTGCCGCGTCGAAGGGAACCGGCGGCACGTCGAGTCGTTCGGCCGGAGCGAGGTGTCGGGTGGGCTGCACGCTCCCCGCCTCATCACCTGTCGGTGAGGCGGTCCGCACCGACTCGCCCACGGGAATCTTGCGTCTGACACGCGGCCGGGCCCGCACCTCGAAGAGATTCTCCTCCTCCGGCGGCGTCGGCTCAGCCTTGGGCTCGGGCTTTGCTGGTGCTGCCGGCTCGGCCGGGAAGAGGGGCTCGGGGGCGGGCGGAGCAGGCTCGGCCGGCGGTTGCGCGGGGTTCGGTTGTGCCGGTGCCGGTTCCGGCACGGGAGGCATGACCTCAGCCGGCGCCGGCTTGGCATCATCCGGCCCTGCCGGCAGTTCGGGAAACTCGGGTCCGGCCGGGGCGGCACTGCCCGCATCGAGCGGAATGTCGCCGGCCTGAGGATTCATCGATTCCTCGTCAGCCCCCGGAACCGCCGATCGCGGGGGAACCGCCGGCGTCACGGCCTGTTCAGCCGAGACCGGCACGATGTCCTGCCCCGGCCATTTCCGCCACCGGGTGCCATAGAACCCGAACTGGTGCGGGCGAACGGGACAGGAGGGCACGCAGACGCCGTTTTGGCAGCCGTGATGATGTCCGTGGCCGGTCATCGGAGCGTGATGACAGCGGCCGCTTGGACAGTGACTGCAGTGCCCTCCGCCCGCCGGACGCACGGCCGAATCACTGATTGTCTTACCGGTCTGGCCGACGGCCGAGGCCGCTCGGACGGAGCCAGCCCCGCTCCGGTCAGCGGTGGATCCGGCCCATCCGTTGCAGCAGATGCTCGCGACCGAAAACACTGCGAACATTCCGGCACCGTGCCAAGTTTGAGCGAGCGTTGCACGACGTTTCATGGCTACCGGTTCCTCGTAGGAGTGACAGACCGACTTCCTGGCGAAGCGAAAGACTTCACGGCGCGAGTGTTTTTTCAGCCGCAAACCGTCAGATGTCGGAATGTATCGGCAATCCCGCCTGGGCAACTTTGGAGGTTTTTCGGGATTGGTACGGCTCCCCGGCCCGCCAGCCGCCATCCGTCAAACCACCCTCCTGAGGGATCCCCGGCAAGCCCTGGCCAGACGGCTGAATCCTCACCAGCCGCTGCTAGACTTGAGGTACGACGGACTCGGGGCTGGTTGTGGCCGCGAGCGGCCCGGAAACACCGTCTTCTTCGTTCCCCCGTTTCACCGTTCCAAGTGGGTTTTCTGTGCGACGAATCAACTTCAAGTTTCTGCTCATTTTGATTGCCATTGTGGCTGTCCTGGGCGGGGCCCTCCTCGGGATCAATCGCTTCCAGAAGTCCCGTAACTCCGGCGGCAAGCTGGAACTCGCCCGCCAGCGGGTTGAGGAAGGCAAGATCGCCGATGCCCTCGGCCTCTATGCCCAGTACGTGGCGCTCCAGCCCGGTGACGACACGGCATTCGGAGAGTACTCGAAGCTGCTCCTGGCGCGGGCGACCGCGCCCGATGCCACCCGGAACGACGTGGCTCGCGCTTACAACAGCCTCGAAGCGGCAGTTCTTCGCAAGCCTGACGATGACGAACTCCGCATGGAGTTGGCCCAGTTCCAACTCCGCGTCGGGCGGGCCAGCGATGCCCGCGAGCACCTCTTGGTCCTGGCGGAGAGGGTCACCGCGCCGGGGGCGACGTCGGAGGATCAGCCTGCGGCTGCGACGGGCGGCGAATCCGATGTCGATGAATCCGATACCGTTGCCGAGCCGGCCGCCGCTTCCGCTGACAAGGCGGTCACCCCGCAGCGTGTTCAACTCCTCTTGGCTGGTTCCCAGCTGGCATCCGGTGATTATGCCGAAGCCGCCCAGATCGTCGCGGCCCTCGTCGGCTATGACATGGAAACAGGCGAGTTTGTCGACGAGGCGGTGAAGGGCGAACCCGACACCGACGCCTTCATCATGCTGGCCGCTGTGCTCCAGGAGCGGCTGGAGGAACCCGAACAGTCTCGGAAGGTGCTGGAGGAGTTGGTCCGTCGCAAGAAAGATGATCCGCGAGCCTGGCTTGCCATGACGAGCTGGCACCGGGAACGACGTGATCTCCAGGCCGCCTCACTGGCCGTCGAGAAGGCCCTGGAACTTGGGCCCGATGATCCAAACTGCGTCTTTGCGGCGTTTGAGTTGGCACTGGCCGAACGGGACATCGACAAGGCGATCAAGATCGCCCGGCAATCGGTGGAACTCTTTCCGAACGATGAACGCAGCTATCGCGGCCTTGCGGCCGTCACGATCCAAAACAACGACCTGGCCGAGGCGGAGAACGTCCTGCTGGAAGGGGTGGAACGGCTGCCCGGCAAGGCCTCGCTCCTGATGATGCTGACCGATGTCTTTCTCCAGCAGGGCAAAATCGACGAGGCCGGCAACGCGATCAGTCGCATCCGGGAACTCTATGGCTCGGGCAGCGGGCCTGTCGGACTGCTCGAAGCCCGCCTGATGGTGGCTGAGCGGCGCTGGACCGAGGCAAAGGCCAAGTTGGAACAGGTCCGGCCGCTCGTACTCGGCAACGCCGAACTGATCCGTCAGGTCGACCTTTACCTCGGACAGTGCCACGCCCAGTTGGACGAGTACGACGCTCAGTTGGAGGTCAATCGTCGCATCCTCAGCGATGATCCGAGCTCGCTGGCCGCCCGTGCCGGGGCCGCCCAGGCCTTGATCTCGGCCGGCAAGGCGGAGCAGGCGCTCGCGGAGTTTGAGGCCATCGCTGCAGCACTGCCGGGCGACCGACTCGTCCGAACGCCCCAGGTCTGGTACCCGCTTCTGCAACTGCGGATCAACCGCCAGTCGTCGCTGCCGGAAGCCGAACGCGACTGGAGCGGCATCGAGAGCCTGCTCAACGCGTTGGAGATCAACGCCGCGGTCGCCCCCGATCAGCTGGCGCTGCTTCGCAGCGAGACGCTGGTCCGGCGGGGTGAAATGGCGGCAGCCCGCGACCTGCTCGAGGGAATGGCGGATTCCTCGGGGAATCCGCGGGTCTGGGCCGGGCTTCTGACCCTGCTGCTGCGGACGGAGGGGCCGGAGGCCGCCGTTGAGACGCTCGAGCAGATTCCGGCAGAGATCCGGCGAGATCCCTCAGTTGTCTTGATGGAAGCCCAGGTGGCGTCACGGCTGCCCGCGGATCAGGCCGCGGAAATCCTCGCCCGGCTTGAGAAAGAAGCGGCGGAAAGGCCGGCCGAAGAGGCCGCCGGCATCCTCCGGGCGTTGGCGCCGGTCTACATGGCGAGCGGGAAGACGGCCGAGGCCGAACGCCTCTGGCGGGACGTTGCCAAAAAGTTGCCGCAGGACCTCGCCATCCGGGAATCGCTGCTGGAACTCGCCCTCATGACCCAGGATCTCGACAAGGCCCGCCAGGCGGCCGCCGATATTGCCGACATCGCCGGAACCGACTCCGCCCGCGGCCGGGTTGCCCAGGCAAGCGTCAAGCTGGTCGAGGCCCGCCTCGCCCTGGCCGCCGCGACGAAAGAAGATGAATCGCTGCGGGAGTTGCCGCCAGCGGTGAACGATCTCCTGAACGAGGCCCGCAACTACCTCGTTGAGGCTGAAAACCGACGGCCGGGCTGGGGACAGATCCAGCTCCTCTTTGCCGACATCGACAGCCTCCGAGGCAAACCGGCGGCGGCCGTCGAGCGGCTTCGCAAGGCAATCACGACCGGCCCCGCCAATCCGCCTGTCGTGCGTCGGCTGGTCTCGCTGCTCTATTCGCTCAACCGCCTCGAGGAGGCCCAGCAGGCCATGTCGCTGCTGGGTGAGGACGGGACCACCGGCCTGGAACGCATCTCGGCCGAGGTTGAACTGCGGGCCGGCAACTTTGATGCGGCGGCGGGCTTGGCCGAACGAAGCGTCTCCGACGACACGCAGAACAAGGACGATCTCCTCTGGCTGGGCCAGGTGCTGGCCCGATGCGGGAAACTTGAGCGAGCCGAGGAAGTGCTGCTGCGAGCCACTGAAGTCGCCCCCGATGATGCCGAAGTCTGGCTGGCACTTTTTACCCACCAGGTCGCCAAAGGAAACCAAGACGCGGCGACTGCCTTGGAGAAAGCGGGCAGCCTGATGGCCGAGCCCAGGAGACAACTGGCACTGGCCCAAGGTTACGAAATGCTCGGCCGACCAGCCGATGCCGAGGAGGTGCTCCGCGAGGCGGTGGCGAGCTCGCCGGATGATGCCGAGTCCATTCGCGGCCTGGCATCCTTTCTGATCCGGCGTGGACAGCCGAAGGAGGCCCGTGAGTTGCTCCAGCAGATTCTCGACGCTCCCGCCGACGATGCCGTGGCCGCTGCCACAAAGCCCTGGGCCCGGAGGGCCATGGCCGAGAGCATCGCCTCGCAGGGAACCTACCGCGAGTTCCAGACCGCTCTTCAGTTGCTCCACAAGAATCATGGCGAAGACGGAACCGCCGGTGATGAGGATCTCGACCTTGAAGTTCAGCTGCTCTCGGCCCGTCCCGAACCTGCCAGTTGGCAGCAAGCGGTCGACCTGATCGACAAACTCGAGGAGCGACGGCCGCTGACCACCGGCCGTCGGCTGACCAGGGCCCAACTCAGGGAGAAACTCGGCCAGTGGGCGGCGGCCCGCGACGAGTTGGTCGTGCTCGTCGCCAAGCCCGAGACCCCGCCCGCCTACGTCGCGCTTCTGGTGGAGAAGTTGATCGAACATGGCGAGACTTCCTCCGCCCGAACCTGGCTGCGCCGCCTCGAACGATCGACGCCCGACTCGGCGTTGGCGATGGCCCTCAACGCCAAACTGGCCATGGCGGAAAACGACCGGGAGAAGGCGATCGAGTTTGCTCGCCAACTGATGCCGGGCCAGGACGTTCCGATTGACCAGCCGGCCCAGCTCAACGCAGTGGCCAAGCTGATGGAAGACCTCGGCTTTGAGAAGGCCGCGGATCGCGTGTTCCAGCAATATGCTGCCATTGCCGGGGAGGGCATCCTCGCCAGAATCGGGTTTCTGAGCCGTCAGGGACGCTCCGAAGAAGCCCTTGATCTTATCGAGCAGAACTGGGACGCCCTCTCACTCGAGCGGGCCCTGGCGCTGGCGACCGAGGTCATCCGTGCACGGCCTGACGATGCCGCCCTGGCCACCGCCTCCCCGCGGGTGGCAGCCTGGATCGAGA
>JAQCJP010000128.1 GCA_027592945.1 Planctomycetota bacterium | reverse complement strand
CTGCGCTCGGAGAACTCCTCGCTTCGCCATCCTGGCTGCGCTCGGATTTCTACGCCGCTCGATTGGCACGGGCCCGCCCCTCGCGAACCCGTATTTCTTGTGTCCTCGGGTTGGAAAAGGGTCCAGGCACCTCGCTTCGCTCGGAGCCAGCCCCCTTTTCCGTACGCGCACATCTCCACAACCAACCCGCCCCAAACGCGATCATAACCCGCTTCAGGCTGCTTCGCTGACCGGCTTTGGGGCGGCGACCGTCGGCCAGGCGAGCGTTGAGCGGCCGAAGAGGCCGTCCCAAACGCGGTCGCGGCGGGGGCGGACCAGCCGGTCGGTGACGACGATCAAGGCCGGCAGAAAGATCAGTTCGGCCACCGTGGCGGCTGCCACCGCGGCGCAGGCGAGCAGCCCGAATCCTGCCAGCGTCGGCACGCTGCTGGCCATCACCGCCGCGAAGCCGACCGAGAGCACGAGGCCCCCGATCATCACCGCGTTGCCAGTCTCGACCACCGCCCGCCGGACGGCCGTCTCGATCGAGATGCCTTCCCGGCGATGCCGGGCGAGTGCTGCCAACACGTGAACCGTGTCGTCGACGGCCAGGCCCAGGCAGACGTTGAACACGATCACGCTGGCCGGATCGAGGCCCCGGCCGGTCAGCACGAGCACCGCCGCGATCACCGCCAGCGGGAAGACGTTGGGGATCATGCTGACGATCCCGGCGAGCGGCGAGCGGAAGGCGACCGCGAGAATGCCCCCGATCACAAGGACCTCGAGGAGTAGGCTCGAACCGAGATCGCTGACCAACTGGCGGATGTTGCGAGCCGAAACCACCGACATGCCGGCGAGGTTGAATCGCCAGCCGGGTCGAGCCTCGGCCATGTCGGCCAGGCCGGCGTCGATCCGATCGTAGAGCTGCTCCAGCCGCCGGGATCCGAGATCGGAGACCCGCGCCCGGACCACCGCCAGCTGCTCCTCTGGGGCCACCAGGTCGGTAAACTCCTCAGCCGGCAGCCGCTGGCGGGCCCGTGGCGGCAGCGAGCCGGCCACGCTGGCCAGCGAGACGGGCCGCGAGACATGTCCCTCCGCCTCCAGCGTCTCGCCCACCTCAGCGAGCGCATCGAAGACTTCCCCCGATCGCCAGTCGACGTTGCGGGGCCAGCCGACCACCACGTCAAAGCCCATCACCCCCCCGAACTCTTTGTCGACGCTCGCCAACGCCAGCGCCGCCGGTGCCTGCCGCGGCAGGGAGTCGGCGACCCGGTTGTCGGCCTCCAGCGAGCCGCCCAGCAGAGCCAGCAAGAGCGTGCCGACGCAGGCGACAGCCGCCAGCGGCCGGGCGTGCCTTACCGAGAAGGCAGCCAGACTGCCCGCCAGTCGGCTGGCCCGCCGCGAGGAGCGGCCCAACTTGCGGCCGGACAGGAAGGGCAGCGTCGCCAGCAGAGGCGTCAGGAGCGTGACGGCCAGAAAACTGGCCAACGCCCCGACCGCCGCCGCGATCCCGAAGGTGCGAACCGTGTCGATTCGGGCCACCGCCAGCGAGGCGAACCCGATCGCCGTGACGATGCTCGTCAGTCCGCAGGCCGTGCCGACCCGGCGGACCGCTCCCGAGGAAGCCGCCAGCGGATCGAGTCCCCGGCGAGCGCTACGCCGCATGTCCTCGATGAAGTGGATCGAGTCGCAGGTGCCGACCACCAGCGCCAGCGAGGGGACGACGCTCGTCAGGATGTTGACCGGCGCGCCACCGAGCCCCAGGACGCCCATCGCCCAGACCGCACCGATGAAGGGGGGCAGGCAGGCGACCAGCGTGCTGCGGAGGCTGCGAGCCACACTGGCGGAGATGATCAGGGCCAGGGAGAGCCCCAGCGAGTTGAACACGATCATGTCCCGCCGGAGGGCCCGGGTGGCCTGCTCGCGAAGGGCCGGGATACCGGTCAACTCGATCGCCAGCGGCCCGCCGTCGGCGGCTGCCAGGATGGCCTCGATCTCCGCGACGGCCCGGCCGAGCGCCGGCGGCCGGTCGTGATCGACGTCGAGTCGCACCAGCATCAGCGAGGCACTGCCGTCTGGCGAAAGCAGCTGCCCGGCGACCAGCGGATGAGCCAGCGATCGCTCGCGGGCCTCGGCCCGCCGTTCGGAATCGAGGAGGTCTTCCGTCCGCGGGATGACCGGCAAGACGACGCCAGCGACGCCCTGCCGGCGAACATCGAAGATTGATCGGACCCCCTCCACGCCCGGCACGGCCGCCAGACGATCGCGGAGGGCGTTGGTCGCCTCCAGCGTGCCCCGGGCGAAGATGTCACCATCGCGGGCCTCGACCCTGACGATACAGTCGCGGTCGGGAGGGCCGAAGACGGCCGAGATTTCGTCGACCGCGGCAAAGGCCTGACTGCCGTCGCGGATCAGCGAGCGGAGGTCGTCGTCGATCCGCAGCCGGGAAATCCCGTAGCCGGCCAGGATCGTCAGCAGGAACGCCGCCGCCCAGCCGGCCGACCGCCAGGCTGGAGCCGCCGGCCGACTCACTTCTCCTGCTGCCGCTTCTTCAGCAGGTGGAGTTCCTCGAGATCGCAGATCCAGCCGCGGCAACCGTCGGCGCCACAGTGGCACGGGATCGCCGCATCGGCCGGCCATCCGTAGTCGATCAGAAGTTGCTCGCCCGCCTTGATCGGGCGGATCGTCTGCAGCCACAAGCGATCTTCCTGGACCTCTCCCTCGTCAGCCTCGTAGTAGAAGATTTCGCAGTTCGGGTCGCAACTGTGATTCAGGAACCGGAGGGGGGGGGCCGGTTCGAGCAGCTTGCAACTCGGCAGTTCCATCACATAACTGGGATCTTCCGGCGATTCATCGAGGTGTTCGCCGAAGATTTCCCCGATCACGACCTCGGCCTCCATGGTGCGGCGGGCGAAGACGCCCTTGCCGACGTGGGTTTCGGCGATCCTGACGAGGCGATCGAGGCGATTGGGGCTGAAGCGGGGAGGCTTTTCCTTGGGGATGTCTGAAACGGGCATGGGGTCTCTGGTCACGAGGAACGCGGGACGGCCTCTCCGTCCTCGCGGCCGCGACTCTACCGGCCAAGAACGCGATCGGTCAACGGGCCACTCATCGCCACCAGCCACGCAGTCGATCGAACATGCCCTGGCGTTCGGCGGCGGGCGGCGGTTCGGCTGGATCCTCGACGGCCGCGGCCTGCTGGCGAACGAGTGTCGCCAACCGCACGTCATCGACGAGCGTTTCCAGCAGCAGCGGCCAGTGCGTTTCAAGCCCCGCCAACGTGGCTCCGAGGTCGCCCTGCCGAAAGCGATGGTCGATGCGAGCCACCTGGGCGGCCAGGGCGTTGCGTTGCGTCTCGTCGAAGGCGAGGTCGAACACGCGGACCTCGTCGATCTCAACCCCGCCCGGCCCGAGCAGATCGAACCGCACGCGGAGCGACTCGACGGTGTCGACGGGAAGGGGGTCGACCTGCAGGACAAACAGCGACCACTCGGGCGTCAGCGGCCGACCGCCCGTCAGCCCGCCGAGCGCTGCAAACCGGTAATACTCCCGGCCCGATTCGATTCCCTCGATCGCAATCCGCAGCGGGGGCTGCGGGTCGCCCGGCTTGATCCGAAGCCACGCGGCCACGCTGACCCGGCCGGTGGCCGGTGGCGGAAACGGGTTGCTGCGGAGCGTGGAGAGCCCGTTGCGGGACGAGAACGCGAGCGCCCGGCCGGTAGCGGCCGGTCCCGAGTCATCCGGCGCCGGGGCGGCCTCCAGCCCGGCCACCAGGGCCAGCGAACCACGCCGCGGCTCGACCAGTTCCCAGCCGGTGATGGCCGGCGCGGCCCGCGGAACCGGCGGCTCGGCGAGGCCGAGTTCGAAGCCGGGATTATCGAGCACATCGATGGCCGGCGGGTTGGCGAGCACTGCCAGACGCTGGCGGAGCCGCTCGAGGCGGCTGGCGACCTGGTCGCGGACTGCCTGGTCGTGCGTGACCTCAATCGCCTCGACCGCCGTGGCGGCCTCGACGAGGAGCGACTGCACGCCCCAAGCCGGCAGGTCGAGGGCCGCCACGCCCTCGCCGCCGACGGGTCGCGACGTGCCATCGACGAGGTTGCGGACGGTCGCAGCAGACCCCTTCAGCGTCAGCTCAGCCCGGGCGGCTGCCGGCGCGGCGTTGACCACCATGATCCGCAAGCCGGCCGGCGTGCCGCGGGTGCGGACGACCAGCGGGGCGGGGGGATCGATGGCCAGTTGCATGGGCCCGGCCGGCAGCGATGCAAAGGCCCGGCGGGCCGCAGAGGGCAGGCGCGGAAGACTGCCTGTGGCTCGCATGTCAAAGACAATCTCCGCGTCGGCCGCGATGAGCGCCTGGGCCAGAAGGCGATCGCCCTCGCTCACTGCCGGGGTGATTCGGACCGCGACGCGTGCCGGCGGCGTGGCCGCGGCAAAGGGGGTGTGGGGTACGACCTCGGAGATGTCGATTGCCAGCGGCTTTTCCACGAGCGCGACGCCCCGATGGCGGGCCGTAGCCGCGGCCCGGGCCAGCGGCAGCGATCCGCTGGCGAGCCGTAGACTGCTTTGGTCTGAAAGGGAGCTGCCGGCGGCATCAACGGTCGGCGATACAAAGACGAGCCGCCCGCCACGGTCGGCTACCGGCGGAAGCGATGTCAGCAACCCGAACTCCCGCAGCAGGTCGGGGGCCGGGCCGGCGGCCGTCAGCGTGGGCTCGAAGCGGGCGGCCAGTTCGCCTTCGGTGAACAGCGTCGTCGGAACGACGTACAGCGGCCAGCGGCCATCGACAGCGGCGACCGCCGCGGCCAGTCGAGCGTAGAAGTCGGTGATCACCCCGGCCCGCCAGGCCAGCCACTCTTCTCGCAGCGGCCCGCGGACCATCTCGGCCCGCTCGGCAAACCGCTCCGGTCCGGTGGCAGCGTGGCGTCCTCCAATCGTGTCGAGAAAGCGGCCGAAGGTCGTGTCGTCGAGGCCCCAGGCAACACCGGGAAGATGCAGCCAGCCGTCACCGGGCAAGACGACCGCCATGCCACCAACGGCACGCGACGTTTCCTGGGCCGCCAGCCGCTTGGCAGCCTCGACGACGATCGCCTCCACGGCCTGCTGCACTCGGGGGTCGAGGAGGTTGTAGTGGACGCCGCCGGGCAGCTGCCGCGGCCTGCCGTTGCTGCCCAGGCAGGCGATCCCCGCAGCGTCACCGCCGGCGCGGATTGCCTCGAGCGCCGGAATCGCCGCGTCAAAGCGGAATGCCGGGATAACGGCAAGCCGCTCGCGATCGCAGACCCGGACCACCGCCCCGAGGATGTCCTTCGGCAGCGGATCGAGCTCGCCGCCGTGAGCCACGGCCGAATCCCAGCGGGGAGCATGGCGGGTCAGATCGGAGGGCCAGAGGGCGGCCCCGTCGGCGTAGGCGGTGACCATCCCGCCGGCCAGCCCGCGAGCAGTCAGCCCGTTGGCCGCATGCTCGATGGCTGCGACGTGGGTCGACCAGTCGGCAAAGGGGCGGCCGCCGCCGGACGCCAGCCGCTCACGGCCGCCGTGCGACTGCCGAAGGTCGGGCTCGGGGAAGAACGCGAAGGTCAGCCGACCGTCAGCCGCCGTGCCCTGGGTGGCCGCTGCTGCCGGCAGAACGGCGGGCCCACTCCGGATCCGGACTTTGCCGATCAGGGCCGGCTGTTCGGCGGCAGGATTGGCCAGCACGACCACCGGATCGCGGCTGGTCGGCCAGAAGACGAAGCGGTGGGTGGCCAGGCCGTCGCCGCCGGCCGCCTCAAAGCCACCGGCATACCGCACCTCGACGGCTCCGCCGGCAGCGTCGCCCTCGAGCACGAAGACCGCCACCGTCGCCTGCTGGGCTGCCGGGTAGTCCACTTCGACAAGATGGGGCCGGTCGGGTTCGGCACCCGGCACGGCGATCGCCTCCCAGGTCGGAGCGATCCGGCCCGGGGACGGCGGCAGCCGCAGCATCGGCCCAAGCTCATGCGGCACGATCACCGAGTGTCCCGCCGCAAGCAGGCCGCCAAGACGCGGCACCATCGCGGCGACATCGGGGAGGGGCACATCGGGCAGTCGCGGCAGGTTCATGCGGGGTCGCGACAGGCTCGGCAGCGGCATCGCCGGCAGGGCAAGATCAGGCAGCGGGACGGCGGCCAGGCCGCGGGCGGGCAGGCGACGAAGTCGCTCGTGGAGCCGGGGGCTGCCCGGGTCGAGTTCGTAGAGCGTTTCCCATGTGGCATCGGCGGGCCGCACTGGCTCGGTGCCGATCGCAGCGACCTGGATGGTCCGCGTGGCCAGCGGGCGGGTCCAGCGAAGTCCGCCTCGTTCCACGGCTTCGAGGATCACCTCATAGACCCCCTCCGTCGCCGGCAGGGAGAGCTCGAAGTCGATGCCCTGAAACGGCGTCGGCACGCGGCCGGTGACCACGTCGGCCGCGGGCTGCTGCGGGAGGGGCGTGAGCGGTGCCCGCTGGGCATCGATGACCCGATCCTGACGAGCCGCTACGAACCGCATCCGCAACTCCACCCGGCCCTCGTCGGGGTTTACCGGCAGCAGCGGATCGACCCGAAAGCGGAGCACGTCGCCGGGGCTCCGGACGGCCGTGGGGAGTCCGATCCCGTCCGCCAGCGTGACCCGCAGCGCGTCGCCCGGCGCCGGCTCGATGACGAGGCGATTGCCGTCCTCGTCGAGCGGCTGCCGCCGCGGCGAGGCGAGCACCTCGGCGATCGGCAGATCGATTCGTGCGGCGGCGGCCCCCGACGAGGCCGGCGTGAGTTCCAGCTGCAGCCTGGCGTCCTGCCAGTCGGCCACGGTGATCTCGATTCCGTCGTCGGCAATCGGCCGGGGCTGATGAATCGCCAGGCCGGTGGCGGTCTCGTGGGCGAGCGCCGCGGCATCGGGCTCAGTTGACAGGGTCCTCCATGAGGAGGGCAGCGGCCTGGCCGTCGTCTCGCCGGGCCGCTGAATCGCCAGCCTCCCGGCCCAGGCCCGCGGGGTGCCGCCCCCCCAGTTGATCCGGAGGCTCACCGGCCGAACACCCGGCCCGGCGACCGCGGGCATCGGACGGGCGACCGCAACCAGCGTGGCAAGGCTGAGCAGGGCGGCTGAAAGCGGGTGATTCATGACGGTCGCAGGTGAGCCGATAGCACGGGCACCGGCGCGGGCGATGCCATCACCGCCTGCACCCGCCCTTGGCGGCGGCCGCGCCGCCGCGTTGGGTGGCGGATGGTAGCGATCCAGTCAGCCTGGGCAAAGCGTGGTTCGCCCGGGAAATCAGCAGGTCGGCGCTGCCGGTGCCGATCCCGAAGCCGGCCGCTATCCGATCGCCTCCGAGCCCCCGCTGGCCGCCGCGGCAGAGAGCGGCTTGTGCCAGGCCGCATCGAGGTCGGTCCTGGCGAGTTCCGCGATGGCAGCAAGTTCCTCGGCGACCTCGACGCTCCGGTCGGCCACGTCGCAGGCGTCGAAGTAGTCGTCGGGTCGGGCGTAGAGGTGAGGGCGGTCGGAAGTCCCGTCGCCCTCAGGGCAGACGAGGTGCCAGCCCCGGGTGCTCACCGAGACGCCCTGCGAGGCCATGGTGATCGCCCGGTCGCGATTCGGCCCTTGCCAGGCGTCGAGCAGTCCGAGCAGGCTGCGTCCGATGCGGGGGTCGGCAGCGACGGCCGCTGGCGGGGAGCCACCGCCCCTGTCGCCGATCAGATCGAGCAGGGTCTGGCCGAGGTCGGCAGGCGTCGTCAGCCCGCCATACCGCTGGGCCGCCATCCGCCCGCGGTGGTCGACGAGCACCGCCGGCAGTTGGATCAGTTCCGCATAGGGCGGAAGCGGGCCGCAGCCGATGCGGCCGTGAAGCCCGAGCGGCAGTCCACGGACGCCGGCAAAGACGAGCGTCCAGGGGGATTGGGCCGACCGCTCGGCGACTGCTTCCAGAAGCGTCGCGAGGCAGGAGTCGAGGAGTGTCAGCTGGCCGGCAAACACCTGCCGCAGGCCCATCACCAGATCGGGATCGGTGTCCGTATCGACCGGCAGATCGGGCGGGGTTGCTCCTTCGGGCGGCGGCGGGTCATCGGGGTCGAGGTAGGCCTCGCGGAATGACCGCGGGGCATCCCAGCTGGTCGCCAGGCTTGACGAGTGGCACCAGACAAACCGATGGCGACCCGCCTCCAGGGACCGCACCGCGACGGCGAAGAGGCGGCCGAAGGCCGTCTCGGTCGCGGTCGTGGCCAGCCGTGGCGGAAACATCAGCGGAACCTGTTCGATGGCCGCCTCGGGAGGCAGTGTCGCTGCGAGCCCCGCGTCGTCGGTCACCACCACGGGAGACCAGCCGGCGGCGGTCGCTGCCGCAAGCAGCGGCCAGGAATCGCTGCGGTCTCCCGACCCGCAGCCTCCCAGGGCCGCCAGCGTGTCACCAACCGCGTCGGAAGCGGCGATCACGCGATCAAAGACCAGGCCGCGGCCGGCCAGTGCGTCGAGGGCGGGCGTCGCGACCCAGGTGCAGCCTGCCAGCGGCAGGAGCCAGGCCGGGAGCCGATCGACCGTGACGATGAGCATGCCATCCGGTGGGCTTGCTGATGTGGTCACGCACCCGCTCCAGCCCCGGCCGGTCGCTTCAACCGGCCAACTCGGACCGTACCCGCTCGAGCAACCGCTTCGTCGCCAGGATTCCCTCGGCCTCGGAAAGCGTGCCGCCCTCGTACTCCACGCCCACCCAGCCGTGATAGTCGGCGTCCAGCACGATCTGGAGCATCCGCCGATAGTCGGTTTGGACCTCGTTGCCGGCGGCGTCAAACTCCTTGCTCTTGGCGCTGACGCCCTTGGCAAACGGCATCAGTTCGGCGACGCCCTTGTAGCGGTCGTAGTCGTAGAAGTTGCCGAAGTCGGGGAGCGTGCCGCAGTTCGGGCGGCCCACCTTCGTGATCACGCCGGCCAGCCAACTACCATTGCTCGAGAGTCCGCCGTGGTTTTCAACGATCACGTTGATCTTCATCTGAGCGGCGAACTCGCTGAGCCGGGCCAGGCCGTCGGCGGCCAGGGCCTGCTGCTCCTCGAAGGTTCCCTTGCTGGCCGCGTTGACGCGAATCGAGTGGCAGCCGAGCCGCCGAGCCGCCTCGACCCACGGATAGTGATTCTCGACAGCTTTGGTGCGGGCCTTGTCGTCGGGATCGCCGAGGTTCCCCAGGCCGTCGCACATGATCAGCAGATTTGAGACCCCGGCATCGTCCGCCCGCCGCGCAAGGTCGGAGAGGTATTCGGAATCCTTGGCTTTGTCCTTGAAAAACTGGTTGACGTACTCGACGGCCGCGATGCCGAACTGTTCCCGAGCGGCCCGGGGGAAGTCGAGATTGTCGAGCTTGCCCGAGAAGATCGTCTTGTGGAGCGACCATTCCGCCAGTGAGATCCGAAAGGCGGGCTTCGCGGCGGGCTCCGGCTGGGCCCTGGCGACCACCCCGGTCGCCAGGCTCCCGGCAACCGCACCGGAGGCGACGAGAAACTGACGACGGGAAGACTCGGCTGCGACCTGGTGCATGCGACGACTCGATTGAGAGGCTGCGGGAAATCGGCTCACAACTGGAGATCAGATAGTACCACAGGGGAGCCCGGCGGGGCCTGCTCCGGGCGGGCTCTCGGGTCGCGGCGGGGCCGCCGGTCGTGGGGCCTGCGGTCAGCCCGGCGGCCAGCCCAACTGGCGGCCGCCCAGCAGGTGGACGTGGAGGTGGTCGACCGATTGCCCGCCGTCACGGCCGCAGTTGACGACCAGCCGGTAGCCGTCACCGAGGCCCAGGGAGCGTGCCAGTTGCGTGGCCACCACGACCAAGTGCCCGAGGAGTTCGGCATCGCTGTCCGTTGCCTCCGCCAGCGACGCCAGCGGCTTCTTCGGGATCACCAGCACATGAACCGGTGCCTGCGGTGCCACATCGTGAAATGCCAGGCAACGATCATCGTCGTGAACGATCTTCGCCGGCACCTCGCCCCGGATGATCCTGCCGAAGATCGTGTCAGCCATCGGTGCCCTTGGTTTCCGCCTGCTCGGCAGCCTTCTTCCGGCGCCGCTGCCGCGGTGGCTTGGGCATCGCCCACTCCCGGGTCAGCGTCTCGAACACCTCGGGCGTCTCATAGCGGACGATCGTGCGGCCCTCCGGCATCGGCCCGATCAGTTCCCGAAAGACGGGCTCACCGCGGAGGTCGAGATCGGTCGAGCAGTCATCGGTGCCGATCTGCAGGTGACTTGCCTTGAGTTCCTCGGCGGAGTCGAAGTCGTGTGTGACCAGTTCGCCATCGGGGCCGAGGGTGACCAGTCGCCAGGTTTCTTTTGCCATGATCTCGAGTTGCTCCCGACGGGACGAGGCGGAGCCGCACCTCCGCGACGCGACCTTCCTCTGGGCTATCGGCATCCCGGCGACTGCGGCCGAGCGACAGGGGCCGCCTGCCGCGCCGCCGGTACCGCAGGCGCAGTCGGCACGGCAATGATTTCCGGCACGAACCGCGCAACCCGCGTGCGAGCCGCCATCTTGAGGCCCTGCCCGTCGCGTCCTACAATCGGCCCCGGAGGGTAAGCGAACGGCTAGCGGTCTGACTCGAAATCAGATGCCGGGAAACCGGTTGCGGGTTCGAATCCCGTGCCCTCCGCTTGGTCATGCCTGCGGCGGTGACTCGCCCGCCGCGGGCTCGGGGCAGGCCGG
>JAQCJP010000127.1 GCA_027592945.1 Planctomycetota bacterium | reverse complement strand
CGCCTTCCGGGCTGCGCTCGGTTTCCCAACGCCGGCTCGATTGGCACGGGCCCACCCCTCGCGAACCCGCGTATGATCTCCGCACTCGTCCCTCTCCATCCTCCACCACCACGCCCATGGCCGTTCCCTCGCCCGTCGACCATGCCGGCCTCGCCGTCATGTGCCGCTGCTGGCTACCCGGGGAGGCGATTCACCTGACGCCGGTCGCCGGTTCGGGCTTCAGCGGGTCGCCGGTGTTCAGCGTTGAAAGCCGCCGGGGGCGACACATCCTCAAAGCGTTCCCGCCACAGATCTCCTGGCCCCGGGCCCGCTGGGTGCACGGGCTGATGCACCACCTGGCGGCCGCGGGCATCGAAACGGTCGCCCCGCCGCTCGCCACAGCCTCCGGCGAGACGCTCGCTTCCGATGGTGAGGGCCGGCTCTGGGAACTCCTTCCGTTCCTCGACGGCACACCGGCTGCCGGTCCAACCGACGAGCAAGTAACTGCCGCCATGGCCGCCCTCGCTCGGCTCCATGCGACTGCTTCCCGTTACCCCGCCTGCCTGCCCGACCGGGGGCCTTCCGCTGGCATCGTGCGTCGGATCGATCAGGCACGCCGGATGCTCGAGGAGCCCTGGTCGCGGCTGCCTTCTTTGCAAGCCGCTGAACGACCCCTGGCCGGTGACGTGGCCAGCCGGGTGCCCGAGGCCGCCGCCGCGGTCGAAGCAGCTGGGGGCCGTCGGGTGCTCACGGCCCTGGCCTCCGCCACGCCCCGCCCCCTGCCCCGCCAGGCGGTGCTCCGCGATATCTGGAGCGACCACGTGCTCTTCGATCTGCCGGGAAAAACCCGCGTCGCAGGGATCCTTGATTTTCACGCCGCCGATCGCGACACGCCGGCAACCGACTTCGCCCGCCTGCTGGGCAGTTGGCTGCCGCCAGCGACAGAAACCGCCGCCGCCCGCTGGCGGAATGCCCTGGCTGCTGCCGACGCAAACTTGTCGGAGCCGAGCTCATTGGCCCAGGTTCGCTTCCTCGCGGCCAGCGGGGTCGTTTTCGGCCTCGACAACTGGTTTCGATGGATCGTCGGCGAGGGGCGGCAGTTTCCGGGGCCGACTGCAGTTCTGGCTCGGGTCGACAGGCTCTTGAGACTGCTGCCCGGAGCTTTTGAAGCGATGGCGGAAACCCTCGAGAACCCGGGTTTGACCCTCAAAAATTGCAGTTTGTAAACTGTGGGTGTCGACAATACCCCATGGATGGGGAACTGCGTGCCGCAGTCAGGCGGCGGCGTCACCCCGGAATGACGGATCGAAATGAACCGATTACTGCTCGCCCGTCTTCGGGCACTCGCCGTCGCGGCGATCATTGGCGCGCCGCTGACTGCGATCGCCCCAGTCTTGCCGGCCGCCCAGTTCGACCCGCTGGCTGATCTGGCGGCAGAACTTGGTGAGCCGATCGAGGTCTCGGCCGCCATCGAGCCGGGGAAAGATGGCGGGCCCGACGTCGTCGCCGTGACGGCGACGCTCGAGGACGGCTGGCATCTCTACTCGCTGAAGCAGCCGGCAGGTGGGCCGCTGCGGACGGTCATCACCGTCGCTGCCGATTCTCCGAGGCAACTCGCGGGCGACTTCCAGCCCGACGCTCCACCGACCGTTCGCAACGTGACGGACATTCCGGCCTGGAAGGGGATCCCGATCGAGGAGCACGCCGGCGAGGTCACCTGGCGGGCCCCGCTCAAGCCCGGTGCGGGAGAGGTCCGCGGAACCGTTCGGGTGCAGCTCTGCGAAGACACGTCGTGCCTGCCTCCGGAGACGATCGCGTTCGCGGCGAAGGCCGTGATGGCAACTGCGGCCGCGGAAGACAGCAAGCCCGCCGCCAAGCTC
Organism: Planctomycetota bacterium; assembly: GCA_027592945.1. Taxonomy (GTDB): domain Bacteria; phylum Planctomycetota; class Planctomycetia; order Pirellulales; family UBA1268; genus QWPN01. The sequence continues at coordinate 8,803 of JAQCJP010000127.1, read as the reverse complement.
GCAGCACTCGACCATCCCATCGACCGCACTCACGCTCGCCTGGAGGCGACCCTCGGCTCGCTCGAGGTTCGCGAGGGGCGGCAGGTCAGGCCCCTGACCCTGCGACTCGAGCCAGAGCCGGGTTGGCACCTCTACCGGCCGGCGGACCGGGATGACGCCGAGATCGGCGAGGGCAAGCCGACGATCCTCTCGGCCGGCGACGCCGGCGACCGGCTGCTCACCGCCGAGGCAGACGCCGTCGCCACGCCGGAACTGGCCGCCAGCGGCGCCGTCGAGGGGCCGGTCACGTTACGGCTGACGCTCGAAGCCGGTGATCCGGTGGAGCTGCTCGTCGGCCTCCAGACCTGCGCGGAGACCGCCTGCGACCAGCCGACCGGACTTCGCATCATGGTCGATCCGCCCGCCGACGACACTGCCGGCGAGGTGCTCGTCGAGCCCGCCGCCTACCGCGAGGTCGCCGCGGCGCCGAGGGCCTTTGGTGCAGCCGGCGAACAGGCGACGGAGCCGACGACCGCGGGCACCGGTTCAGTCGGCGACGAAAGCGGCATCGCCTCCGTCACGGAGTCGGCCCAACTCTCGCTGCCGCTGGCCCTGCTGATGGGCCTCGCCGGCGGATTGATCCTCAATCTGATGCCCTGCGTCCTGCCAGTGCTCGGCCTGAAGCTGATGTCGTTCGCCCAGCAATCGGGGCGGGAGCGGCGGGAAGTCTTCCTGATGAACCTCTGGTTCTGCGCTGGGCTGTTCGCTGTCTTTTTCGTTTTGGCGACAGCCAGCGTCGGGGCGAATCTTGGCCTCTCGAGCACCAACCTCGGCTGGGGGCAGCAGTTCGGCTCGGTGCCCTTCAAGATCGGGATGTTGGGTGTCGTGTTCGCCTTTGCGCTCTCATTCCTGGGCGTCTGGGAACTGCCGATCCCGGGCTTCATTGGCGAGAAGGCCGGGCATGTGCAGTCGCAGGAGGGGCCGCTCGGGTCATTCCTCAAGGGCGTGCTCTCGACGGTCCTGGCCACTCCCTGCAGCGGGCCCTTCCTCGGCCCGGTCTTCGGCTACACCCTCACCCAACCGACCGTCGTTACCTACGCCGTTTTCGGCTCGATCGCCCTGGGGATGTCGCTGCCCTACATCCTGGTCGGCCTGTTCCCCGGCCTGGTCAAGTTCATGCCGAAGCCGGGCGCCTGGATGGCGACCTTCAAGGAGGTGCTCGGCTTCGTGATGCTCGGCACGGTTGCCTACCTCTTTTACTTGCTGCGGCAGCAGCCCGACTGGTTCGTGCCCACCTTCGTGATGCTGATCGGGATCTGGCTGGCCTGCTGGTGGGTCGGCCGGGCCCAGGAGACAACCGGCACCGCCGGCTTCGGCCGCTGGCTGCAGGCCGCGGCCGCCGGCGCAGCCGTAGCGGCTGCGGGCTTCCTCTGGCTTGGCCCCCACGATTCCCTGATCAACTGGGAGAAACCTTTCTCGCCGGCTCGGCTCGCGGATCTTCGCCGCAGCGGGTCGACCGTGATGGTCGACTTCTCGGCCGACTGGTGCCTCACCTGCAAGGCAAACCTCCAGTTCGCGATCGAGACCGACCGGGTCAAGGCGAAGCTTCAGAAGAACCGCGTCGTGCCGATGCTTGCCGACTGGACCGATGGCTCCGACGAGATCCGTCGGGTACTCGAGGGGCTCGGAAGCCGTTCGATTCCCGTTCTGGCGATCTACCCCGCGGCCAAGCCGGGCGAGACGCCGCCCGAGCCGATCGTGCTCCGCGACCTGCTCACCGAGAGCCAGGTCTTGGCGGCCCTCGAGGAGGCGGGGCCTTCCTGCTGCCCGCCTCCGGAGATCCGGGCCGCCGCCGCGCCGGCTGCCGCCGGGCGTTGACGGGAGGGCGCCACGGCGAACGGTGCGGCGTCACGCCGGCAGAAGTTCCGTGGTGTGGTGGTTGTGATCGCGGATTGGGCGTCCCGTGGCGGGGGATTGCGTCAGGCTTCCGGAACCCAGCAAGGCCCAACGGCCCGCCGTCCCCCCGGCTCGCGCCGGGCGGCTTCTATGGGGACTGGCTCCGATAAGGGGACTGGCTCCGAGCAAAGCGAGGTGCCTGTCCCCGTTCCCCGCCTGGCCACCTCCCCTTCTCGGTCCCCCTCAGCCCAGCAGGAATGACCGAGGTCGGCAAGCCACCGCGCTCGCGAAAAGGCAACATCGGCAAGCAACGCGGCTTCGACCGCTTCGGCACCGAGAGCCCCCACTGCCGCGCCGGCACCGACGGAATGACGCCCCGCGTGCCCGGCCTGTCACGCATACCGCCGCTGCGACGGATCCACGGCTGCTGCCGCCGCGGCGACGTCTGGCATTGAGTTCCCCTTCGTGAGATTCGTATCAGTTCGGTCGCACCGCCATCGGAGCCGGCGGCTCGTCGGATACGGGCCGTTCCCCGCGAAGCAGCCGACCGATCTCCCCGGTGAGCCGCAGATAGTGATCGCTCGGCAGCCCCTCCATGCCGACAAATCGTAGGGCAAGCTCCGGCGTGGGAGGATCGATGCACTTGAAGATCGCAGTTGCCTCATCCACTTCATCGAACATGGCGATATAGAGGCTGTTGGCACCGGCCTGCCGGGCGCCGACCGCCTGCAACCAGAGAAACCGACCGCCCAGCCGCGGAATCTGGTCCAGCTGGCCCCGGTTCAGGTTGTGCCAGCTAAAGCCGGGAAAGGCGACCGGCAGAAACGTGATGCCACGCTCCCCGCACCACGCGATGTCGGCCGCCCAGTCCCGCTCCGCGTGGCGAAGGACCTCCTCGGGAGTCTGATACCGGCCCACCGTCCACGGAGAGACCACGTCGCACATGCCGACGATCTCATGCAGGAGGGGATCACGAACCGCGTCGCGATCGAGCGTCCGCCAGCCGGTCGGCACGCCACACATCACGGCGCAGCCGTCGGCCTTGAGGGCAGCGATGACGGCGCGACACTCCTCAAGGGAGTAGTCTCGATCTTTGAATCCAACGCCCCATACCGCCACCAGCGGCTTGCCAGCGACGTGAATCGCAGCGGCGTCGTCGCCGATCTTCATGCGGTCACGGAGGTGCCGCCAATCCTCGGCCACCGTGGAGAGGGTGCCGGCCTCCATGCCGCTCAGGTCATACATGACCGCATAGACGCGACCATGCCGTAGCGCGCCATCGCGACACGACTGCAGCACCTTCGTACTTTTCGCGAGAAGCTTCGGATGCCGGAGATTGACGGCGAACCGCTGGATGAAAGCCCCGTCGATGCCATACTCCTGCATCCACTGAAAATGGCGGTTTACCGTCGCCGGGTGGTAGGAACTAAACACCTCGATCGGGCGGCCATCGGCACCGACCAAGTCGCTCGCAAACCGCTCCTCAGCGGAGAGTTCGCTCACATCCGGCAGCATGTCCACCGCGATCCGCGAACCCTGCGGCGCGTCGCGGTCAGGCACCCGCCAGTGGTTCCAGCCCAGTTCGGCCCCGTCTCCCTTGGCTGCAAACCAGCCTTGGTAGCCGCAGAGGACACGGCCCTCGAGGCCGTCACGGTCGATCGGGGACGACGCGACGACCGCCGAGGGAATCATGAACTCTCGCCGAACCTGATCGAGAGCGGCAGCGTCCGCCGCTCCGACCATGGCGACACGGGCCAAAACGAACGCCATCCCGGCCCCGGCCAGCAGCAGGAACCGGCCACACCGCTCCTGGGTAGGCAACCTAGGCATAGACGTCACCACGATCCTTGGTCTGGAGGCTCGTTTTCGCCCCCCATCTTTGCCGATGACCGGCGGCTGTGAACGCCGGTTGAAAAGTGCAGCGCTGGGGATGGGTTGAATCTACTCCGGGGTCGCCGGTTGCTCCAAGGATCTGTGGATCAGGACGGGCCGGAAGCCCGTCGTTGTCGCCTGCGGGCGTCCCGGAGGCGAACGCTCTCGCCCTTTTCCTCGAGGATGTGGCAGCGGTGCGTGAGGCGGTCGAGTGCGGCTCCGGTGAGCCGCTCGCTTCCGAGCACCTCCGTCCACTGTTCGAAGGGCAGGTTCATGGCCACGATCAGGCTTTGCCGCTCGTAGGCCGTGCTCAGGACGTCGACGAGGAGCTCGGCCCCTACCTTTCCGGTGGGAACGAGCCGGACCGCTGCCCCGGTGGTCGATCACGTCATCTCGCCGAACCGGCGGATTCGGCCCATGTGACCGAATCGTTGTTGGTGGTACTGAAGCGTTCGGCTGGAGTATGCTTGAAACCGCGGGGAGTGCAGTCGGCATCGACCAAACCGGTTGTGGTCCACGAATTGAGTTGCGCCGGCCATGCCCGGCGATCCATGTCGATGCATAAGCTCCCGTGCCGCCACTTCGCCCCGCTCGTGCTCCTGCTGATCGGGTCCACGGCCGCGCGGGCGGAATCACGTGCGGCCGACGTCATCGTCTACGGGGCCACGCCGGGGGGTTTTTCTGCGGCGATCGCGGCGGCTCGAGAAGGAGCATCGGTCATTCTGCTCGAGCCGACGGCTCACGTCGGCGGACTCAGCACTGGCGGCCTCAGCCACTGTGACTCCAACCAGATGGTCCGCGCGACCTTGATGGGGCTGTTTCACGAATGGCATACGCGGATCGTGAAGGACTACGCGGATCGCGGCCGCCCGCCGCCCTACAACCCGGCGATCAAAGATCAGGCGCCGTGGACGTTCGAACCGCATGTCGCCCTGCGAGTCACGAACGCGATGCTCGACGAGGCGGGCGTCCAGGTGCTGACCGATCACGACCTTCAGTCGGTCACCAAGGATGGTTCGCGGATCGTGTCGCTGGTGACGAAACGGGGGGCCTTCACCGCCCGTGTGTATGTCGACGGCAGCTACGAGGGCGATCTGATGGCCGCCGCGGGCGTCGACTGGACGATCGGCCGGGAGGGCCGCGAGGACTACGGTGAGTCACTGGCAGGCAGGCGGTATCCGAAGCCGGCGATGGACATCGATGGGTTTGACGACGCCGGCCGGCCCCTCCCGTTGGTGACGGCCCAGGACCGCGGGGACGATGCGGCGGGAGACGCCAACCTGATGGCCTACAGCTTCCGGCTCTGCCTGACGACCGATCCGCGGAACAGGGTGCCCATGACCTTGCCGACCCACTACGACCCGGCGCGGTTCGAGATCGTACGCCGCTACCTCGAGGCGGGCGGCGATCCCAAACAGATCGGCCTCGATCTCTATGGCTTGCCCGGCCGCAAGGTCGACGGCAACAACTCGATCGGCCGCCAGTTTTCGATCGGCCTCGTGGGCGGGGGCACCGACTGGCATGCGGCGGCCGAGGCGGAGCGGGAAAAGATCTGGGAGGCCCACAAGCAGTACACGCTCGAGTTCATCCACTTTCTCACCCACGATCCCGCCGTTCCGAAACCAATCCGCGAGAAGTACGCAGCGCTCGGCCTGTGTCGGGATGAGTTTGCCGGCTCCGCCCATTTTCCGCCGGCGCTCTACGTCCGTGAATCACGGCGGCTGCGGGGTCTGTATGTCATCAGTCAGAAGGACATTATGCACGAGCCCCAGAAAGATGATCCGATCGCGATCTCATCCTTCCCGATCGACTCCCACGACTGCCGGAGAGTGGCGGTGGAGGGCGGGGGCGTGGTCGACGAGGGCACGATCTTCCCGGTGCGAAAGGGACGAGGCCAAGGCTATGCCTACCATGTTCCCTACCGAGCCGTGCTGCCCAAGCCGGCCCAGTGCGACAACTTGCTTGTGCCAGTCGCGCTCTCCTGCACGCACGTCGGCATGTCGTCGCTGCGGATCGAAGGTGCCTGGATGGTAATCGGCCAAGGAGCCGGGGTCGCCGCGGCACTGGCGGCCAAGGAGAACGTGGCCGTGCACGATGTCAACTACCCGCGCCTCCGGGACCGCCTCCTGGCACAGGGGGCGGTTCTCGACCTGCCGGTCGCCGGCGAATAGGGATCACTGGGCGGCAGGTCGTCCGGAGCTAGCCGTTCCGGGAACCGCCCGGCGGCAGTGCTTCCTGGCCCCGCCTTGAGGGCTCGACGCCGGGCACTACCCGGCCGCCGGCTTTGGTCGACTAGCCGGCTGCATTGGTCATCGCGTTTACCACCCACGCCGCCTTTGAAGTGGCAATCTCCGCAGGACTGCTTGAGCGGGTCAAGGCTACAGTCTCCCCTCCACCAGCACCTTCCTGATCGGCGTGCCGCCGCCGCCGATCTTGAACGGCCGGCCGTTGGGCGCCGAGAACTCTTGCTCGTGCGGCAGGCCCGCCGCCACGGCGATCGTCGTGTTGAAGTCGGCCACCGTCACGGCGTCGTCGTCGGGATGGAAGCCTCGCTCGTCACTCGATCCGTGGACCACGCCCCCCTGGATGCCGGCCCCGGCCAGGACGCAGGAGAAGACGGCCGGGTGGTGGTCGCGGCCGGCGTTTTGATTGATCTTTGGCGTGCGACCAAACTCGGTCGCCAAGACGACGAGCGTGTTGGCAAGCAGCCCGCTGGCAGCCAGATCGTCGAGCAGCGCCGCCATGGCGGTATCGAGCGTGCCGACATGCTCGGGCAGGTCCTCGAAGATGTCCTGGTGCATGTCCCACTTGTTGAACTCCACTTCGACGCACCGCACGCCTGACTCCACCAACCGCCGCGCGAGCAGGCAGCCCTGGCCGAACGTGGTCTCGCCATACCGGCCGCGAACCGCCTCCGGCTCCTTCGAGATATCGAAGGCTTGGAGGTCGACGCTGCCCAGCAGCCGCGTCGCATCCTTGTACATCTGATCGTAGGCGGCAATCTGCGGGCCGGCGTAGCGCTGTCGGAAGTCGCGATCGATTCGATCGGCCAGCGACAGCCGCCGTTGAAACTGCCGCTCGGAGAGATAGGCGGGGAGACGGGTGTTTTCCAGGCCCAGCTTCGGGTCGGCGATCGGCACGGGCGTGAGCGAGGCGTCGAGAAACCCCGCCCCGGGATGCTCATTCCCGTTGCCGACGAGCACGTATCCCGGCAGGTCGCGGCTCTGCTTTCCCTTCACGTGGAGCGTCCACGACCCCATCGACGGATGCACGATGCTGTTGAGCTGCGTGTAGCTCGTCCGCATGAGATAGGTGCCCTGCTCATGGGCGCCGGTCTCGGTGGTCATGCCGCGGAGCACCGCCAGGCGGTCGGCCATGCCGGCCAGTTTGGGGAGATGCTCCCCGAAGAGCACTCCCGGCGTCTTCGTCTGGATCGCCTTCGTCTCCCCCTGTTCCTCACGGCCCGGCTTGGGGTCGAACGTGTCGAGGTGGCTCATCGCCCCCCGCATCATGAGGAAGATCACGCTCACGTCGCCGGTTTTCGGGGCCGTGGCCGCCTGCGCGCTGGCGAGCGGATCGGCGAGCGCGTCGACCACGGTCACGCCCAACGCGGCCCGGGCCATCCGGCCGATCATCAGGCGGCGGGAGATCGGATTGTCATGTGCGGCGTGCTCGAACATGGTGTGGTCCTCGTTTGCAACCTCGTTCCCGGCCTGTTACTGAATGAAGATGAACTCGCGGGTGTTGAGCAGGGCCCAGACCACATTGCCGAGGCCGGCTGCCGGCGTCTCGGCCGTCAGCACCTCCTCGTGGGCGAGCCGCCGATCCTCCACCGATGGCGGGTGCGTCAGCACCGACAGGAAGATCACGTCGACCGCCTCCCGCGGCAAGTGCGCGGACACATTGTCGGAGATCACCGAACCCTTTTCGAGCATGCTGTGGGTGATCGGCCCGTTGAACATCGCGAGGATCTGCGGCACCGTGGCCACCGTCCGAGAGCCCTCGATCGCCTCCCGATCGCTCTGGCCGAACTGCCGCAGAAAGTGCCCCAGCGGCAGGGGGGCTGGCAGTTCGCTGGCTCGCACGAGCAGCTGGCCGCGGTAGCCCACCGTCTGCTGCAGCTGCCGCATCCGCCGCGACGGGGCATAGTCGGCGAGAAAGGCCTCAAACTGGTCGTAGGCTGCGTCAAACGTGATCTTGTCCACGTCGATGCTGGCTGCTTCGGCAATGTCAGCCGCGGTCGGTCGCTGTGCCGCCCATTGGTTCCGGGCGACGAGCGTGAGGATCGAGTCCCAGAGCTGCTCCGCGGTCATCCGGCGGAGCGCGGGGCCGGTGAATCGGAAGGGCGTGCCGGAGGCGGGGTCATGCACGACGGCCCGCCGCTGGTAGGTGTCGGTGGAGACGAGGATTCGCACGAACTCCCGCAGGTCGAAGTCGAGCCGCAGCATCTCGTCGGTGAGGTGCTCGAGCAGCTCCGGATGGCTCGGTGGGTTGCCTGGCTGAAAATCATCGACCGGCTCGACCAGGCCTACGCCCATCACCTTTTTCCACATCCGGTTGGCGATCGTGCGGGCAAACTGCCGATTGTCGGGGGCGGTCAGCCAACTGGCGAACTGTTCACGACGATCCGCGTCGCGGGCCGCCGAGGGCACCTCGCCCCAGAGCACGTGCGGGCTCACCACCGACAGTGGCTCGGCATCCTCGTATTGATAGTCGTGCGGCAGCTTCAAGGGCCGCTCATGAAAACTCACGGCCGTCGTGTTGGCCTGGACGAACCGCACGAACGCGATCGGGCGATCGAGTCGCTGCCTGGCCTCCATGAGCAGTTTGCTCTCGCCGTCGCCGGGACGCACTTTCCCGACGGCGTTCACCCGGCCCGACGAGTTGGCCCGCATCCGCGTGCCCGAGAGAAACGCCGCCAGCTCGTAAAACTGGTGCTGCGTCCAGTCGTCGAAGGGATGGTCGTGGCACTGCGCGCATCCGATCTGGGTGCCGAGGAAGACCCGCACCGTGTTATCGACATAGGGCAGCGGCATCCCCTCGTCGCGGAGCTGAA
>JAQCJP010000126.1 GCA_027592945.1 Planctomycetota bacterium | reverse complement strand
GGCCCGACGGGTGAGTTTCCCAATGTCTCAAGCCTACGGACAACACCGCTCCAGTGGCTGACGGTGACCTTTGATCGACCGGTCCGGTCGCTCTCCACGGCGGACTTCCAACTGACCCGCAACGGCGTCGCCGTCCCCCTCATCGGCGTCGAGGTCGCCGGCGAGCGGGCTCGCTGGGAAATCCGCGGTCTTGAGAAGGTGACGGCGGCCGAGGGACGGTACATGCTCGAACTCCGTGGCACCCGCGATGGCCCGGTGGACTTCAGGGGCCGCCGGCTGGCCGCGCGGCCCCGGGCCGTCTGGCAGATGCCGCCCTATCGCGAGATCGCCTTCAATCTCTTGGATGACGCCTGGCGGAAACACGTCGTCTCGATGACCGATGTCGAATGTGCCACCGAGCAGAATGCCGGCGCGGCCACCTTCATCAGGCCGACGGTGCCGGGCCGGGAGGGCACGATCGTGCTCCGGTTTGAATCGCCGTTTCCGATCAGTGCCGCCACCGTGACCGCCACGATGGCGGTCTGGACGACCGGCGATCCGTTCCCCTACGACCCGGGCGCAAAAGCCGCGATCGACGTTTCGCCCGACGGCGTGTCCTGGACCACGCTCGACACCAGGAAAGCCAATCAGGGCGGCTTCAGCGTCGAACCCCACGACATCCGCGAGGTCGTCGCAGGCTCGCGGGAAGTCTGGGTGCGGGCCCGACTGACGGCCACCCGCGAGTGGCCCGACGACGGATTGATCCACACCCAGTTTCTGCGGAGCGAGCCCGATCGGCCGCTCGCCACGCCGTTCCGGCTCACGCTCACCGGCGCAAACCCCCATGCCAAGCCGCCGCCGGGCGACGCCCCTCCCGCAAACGGCTGACTGGCTCAGGTTGCTCGCCGAGTGAGCCGCATCCGCTTCCCGACCGGGGCCGGCCGGCTACCCGGCGGCCGCCAGCATCCAGGCGGCCAGCAGCGCTCGCCCCGTCCAGAGGATGGTCCGGGGCCAGTTGCTCAGGACCAGCGAGTTGACCGTCGTCCGGGAATGCCCGGCGCGGGCCAGGCGGCCGTGGAGCGGCATCTGCACGGCGAGCGTCGAAAGCCAGAGCAGTCCGACCATCGCCAACCCTGCGACGGCAGGCCCCCGGCCGATTGCCGGCAGCGGCCGGGCCACGAGCCAGGCGGCCGCCCCCGCCTCGACCATCATCGGCGGCAACACGACCCAGGCGGTCCGCCCCTGGTTGTCGCGGGCGTAACTGGCCGAGGCCGGTCCCTCGACGCCGGCAAACAGCGGGTAGTGAACCACCTGCACAAACCAGATGATGCCCGCCATCATGCCTGAGGCGACGGCCTGGGCGATCAGGATCGCGGTTGTGGTATCCATGATCGCCGTCTTTCACGCCGAGCTGGTCGGAACGGGACTCAGTATCGCGGCACCGAAGGATCGATCAACACGGACCAGGCCTCGATGCCGCCGCTCATGCTCTGGGCCCGCTGGAAGCCTCGTTCGCGGAGAAACCTGGCCACCCGCAGGCTGCGAACTCCGTGATGACAATGCACGACGACGCGGCTCTCGCGATGGGGCTCAAGTTCGGAAAGCCGCTCGGGAATCAGCCGCATCGGGATCAGCATCCCGCCCTCGATCCGGGCGATGGCGTGCTCGTCGGGCTCCCGGCAATCGAGGAGGAGGAACACCTCGCCCGCTCGCTGGAGGGCCGCGACGGCCTCGACGTCGATTTCGAGTTCCGGATGCATTGGAGGGGTCCGCCGCTCACCGCCGCGGCTCGTCTCGGGAACCAGCTTCAACTCGCTGGCGGCCGAGCGAATGACCGCTCCCGGGCCGCCTTGACGATCTCGATGCCGACCGCCGCCCGGGGCGAGAGGACGGCGACCCCGTAGAGCAGCCGCTCGCGGCGGCTGGCCGGCGGGAACCGCAGCAGCACGACGGCCGGAGCGATCCGCGGAGAAAGCGCACCAAGCCCGGCGAGCCGGCCGTCACGCGTGGCCAGTCCGCCGAACTGATGGCTTGCCACCCCGCTGCTGATCCGGGGTGACGCCAGACCGAGCAGGCTGGCGGTGGGCAGGGCCGGCGGCGTCGGGACAGGCGACCAGTTGAGCCGCGCAAGCAGCCTGTCTCCAGTTCGGAAGACCGCGGTCGGCAGCGATGACCGGCGGACGCGGCGACCGCGGTCGCTCCCTCGGGCATCGGAAGCGCTCGCGATCACGACCGCACACGCAACAACGGAGAGCACGACAGTTCGGACCATAATCAAATCTAGCACACCAACACAAACGTGCCCCCGCCGACACCGGCGACCGCCCGCTGCCTCTCACCCCTCAAAACGCCCCGATCGGAATTCCCAGGAACGTGCCCCACGGCCCCACCCCAACGACCGTCGGACTGTCATACGCGTCGGAGAACGGCGTGTCTCCAACCGGCGGCCCGCGATACGGCGAAAAGACCGGGCCGCTACGGACCTCGGCCTGACGGGCCCGTTCGGCAGCCTCCTCTTCGCGGGCCGCGACCAGGAAGCCGCCGATCTGCTGCCGGCCGGCGATGGTCGCAGCCCGCTGCTGCTCGACGTCGCGGCGCTTGGCCTCGACGCGACCGATCGCCTCCTCGAGTTCCGCCGTCGACATGTCGAGGATGTCTGGCACATCCCGCAAGACGTCGGCCCGTTTGGCATCGCTCATCACCGCCAGATAGCGGCCCAGCCAGGAGCGGGCGTCACGAGCCTCGGGGCTCTCGAGCACCTTGACCTTCTCATCGAGCGTCCCGAGGAGATACTCGAGTTCGAACGACGACATGGTGGCAACCCGGTTGGCGAGTTCCTGCTGGATTCGGCTCACCTCCGCCGGTGAGTAGACGGGCTGGGCATCGAGCCAGGCATTGAACTCGAACACCGCCCGCCGCCAGCGGCTGCTGGCGAGGAGCTCGGCCTTGCGGGCGGCATCGGCCGGATCGGCCGGCGGCCGGCCCGCCTCGGCGACGGCCCCGGCCTCTGGCGCCGGAGCAGGTTCGGCTGTCAGGGCAGACTCGGCTGCGAGGAAGATCGCTGAGAGGCTGACCAAGACGAGTCGGGGCCACGTGCAGCCAGGGTGGCTGGTCGCGGCGGGCAGGATCGAGCGGTTGGGCATCGGATTTCCTGGCTGTGATCGGCAGCGGGTGCGATGAGGAACGATTGGGCGGGCCGCGGTCAACGACCTCCTTCGCTCTATCATACCCCGACCCTCCGGGCTGCCCCCAAGGCCCCCTGTACCCGCGTAGTCTGTGGCCTGGGGCATGTGGTAGCCTCCTGGCGGTTCAGAGGCGGAATTTCAAGTTTTCCCAGGGGTCATCATCGTGCACGCCGTTCAAGGTTTTCTTTCGCTCACCGCCAGGCTGATGATCACAGGGATCTTTCTGGCGAGCGCTGTGATGAACAAGATCCCCAACTTCTCGATTGTCGCGGAGGGGATGGCCGAAAAGGGAATCCCGCAGCCCAAAATCCTGCTGGCCGGGGCGATCGCCTTCCTGATTCTTGGCTCGGTCTCGCTGATCCTCGGCTTCAAGGCTCGCTGGGGGGCCCTGCTGCTGCTGATCTTCCTGGCGGCAGCGACCTACTACTTCCACGCCTTCTGGCGGGTCGCTCCGGAGGCGCGAGGCATCGAGTTGACCAACTTTCTGAAAAACGTCGCCCTGATGGGCACCATGCTCTTCTTCATTGCCAACGGCCCGGGGCCATGGAGCCTCGACGCCCGCCAGTCCACGGTGGGTGAAGCTGCCGAAGAGGATCAGACCTGAACGTCGGGGGCCGCCGCCGCGTGTGCACCTTCCGCCTCGGCCAAGGCATTGGCTCCCGCCGCACACGCGGCCTAGGGTCAGGTACCCTGTGCCTCAACCCTCATATCGCCTGGTACAGGAAATCCAACCCGGTCATGATCACTCCCGCCCTTAGGAGGATCCGGAGAACCCACGTGTGGCTAGGTGTCATGCTCGCAACGGGCCTCGGCACCGCTGCCTGTGCAGCCGACAACGAGACGCTCAAGGGTGCACTCGATGAGTTGCGGGTGACAGGTGGTGCACCGTGGGGAGTAAAGATACCTGGCATTGCGGCCGCTGTTGCGCATGGTTCACGCGGCTCGATAGAAATGAGCACCGCGGTTTCGGGTGTGGCTGATCCGCCGGGCAAGACCCCTCTTTCGTCCAGGAGCCGCTTTCATGTGGGGAGCGTCACGAAAACGTTTACTGCCGCACTGATCATGCAGCTGGATCAGTCGGGAGATCTATCGCTGGCCGACCCAGTGAGCAGGTGGCTCGACTACCCGAACGGTGACTCAATCACGGTTGAAATGCTGCTTGGCCACACGAGTGGACTGCCCGACTTTAGCGAGCTTCCCGGGCACCGCCGGATACATACGCCGCAACAATCAATCGCTCTTGCCGCCAGACTTCCTTTGCTCTTTCCTCCGGGCTCCAAGTGGTCGTATTGCAATACGAACTACATCATGCTCGGCGTGATCGCGGAAAAAATAACCGGCAACGCTTGGGCTGACGAAATCCAATCGCGTTTCCTCACGAGGCTTGAGCTCAACGACACCGTCATTTGGTTGGGGCATGCCCTACCCGACACCGTTCCCGGCTCGCGATTGAATTGCGGCATGGAGGGTGAGCCCGACTGCCTCAAAAAACCAGGCTTCAGAATCGTCCCTGTCGTCGATGGGCATGACTGGAAAGTTGCCTGGTCGGCCGGAGCGATGGTCTCGACACCGTCTGACATGGCGGTGTGGATACACGAACTTATGAATGGCGACCTGCTGGATGCAGAGCATCGAGCGCTTATGGCAACGCCAACTCCTCAGTCGATGGCGGCGTTATCACAAATGCCAGCCTTCGGGAGACTGAGGTGGACCGCGGCAGGCCTTGGACTAATGCGTTACGAGATTGATGGTTTCGGAACTGGCTGGGGACACGAAGGCAGCATCGATGGTTTCGTTGCGAATGTGGTTTTCATGGCCGAATCTGGTCGGAGCGTTGCCGTCACTTCAAATTTTTTGCAGACAGACAGCTTCGCTGTTCTTGGCGAACTGATGCAGACCGTTCAGTCGATCGATTAGCCCGCCGGCTTCGCGAGGTCGTGGCCCGCGACAAGAAGACTGCTCCGCAGTTCGCCTCCGCCGTCCTCTCAGAGATCAGCGAGGACTTGGAAACCGGCCGTGCCTACCTGAACGTGGGAGCCGGATGACCTACCTCTGAAAACCGCGATTTACAGAAGACGTGGTGCTTTAACGGCAAGGAAGGCATGGGCTCCATTCCTCATTTCGCCCGCGAAAAGCAGGCTCTGTCTCAGTGCCCCGTCTAGGACTCGAACCTAGAACCCTCTGATTAAGAGTCAGATGCTCTAACCAATTGAGCTAACGGGGCGTCGGCTCAGTTTTGTACCTGCCTCCGCGGAGCGGGGCAAGTGCCGCGGCGTCGCGATTTTCACACCACGGCATCTCCACGAGCCCGAGTTGTCTGGAATCGTGCGGCAACCTGCTCCGCGTTGAGGGATTTCTCGCCAGCCGCTACATTCCGCCGATTCCCGCAATGGGCCACCTGAGGCTCGCCGCCCGTCTTTCGAGCGGGCGGCCAGGCGGGGCAGACACGACCACGAGGCGGAGGAGCGATCGCGATGGGCAGGTTTGACGGAATGAAGGGGCTCGTGCTCGGGGTAGCCAACGACCACTCGATCGCCTGGGCCATCGCCAAGGAGGTGCTCGCCGAGGGAGGCCAGATCGGCTTCTCCCACCTGCCCGACCGGCCCGATGACGCCCGCCAGCGGAACCGGCGACGGGTCGCCCAGCTCACCGACCCCGAGCCCGGGGCGAAGTTCCTGATGCCGATGGACGTCTCCGACGACGCCCAGATCGCCGCCGTCATCGACCGGGCGAAGGAGGAGTTCGGCACGCTCGACTTCGTGATCCACTCGATCGCCTTCGCGCCCCTGGAGGATCTCAAGGGTGAGACCACCAACTGCAGCCGGGAAGGCTTCCGGGTCGCCATGGAGACGAGCGCCTACAGCTTGCTGGCCGTTGGTCGGCTCGTACGGGGTATCCTCTCGCCCGACGCCTCGATCCTGACGCTCACCTACTTCGGCGGCGAGAAGGTCGTGCCGGGCTACAACATCATGGGCGTCTGCAAGGCGACGCTCGACGCCTGCGTCAAGTACATGGCCTTTGACCTGGGACCGGCCGGTGTCCGCGTCAATGCCGTCAGTGCGGGCCCCCTGCGGACCCTCGCCGGCCGCGGCGCCGGGGTCGACGAGATGCTCGGCCTCTACCAGCACATGTCGCCGATGGGCCGCAACATCACCCACGAGGAAGTCGGCAAAGCGGGTGCCTGGCTGCTCTCGAAGGACTCCCTCGGGATCACGGGCGAGATCCTCCATGTCGATGCTGGCTACAACATCATGGGCTCGCCCGGCCGGCTGCTCGACCTCGTGCCCAAGGCGGAGTAGTCGACCATTGAAGGGCAGTTCGCGGCGAGCGGCTCAGGGCGGGTCGTGGCCGCCGGGATGCCAGGGATGACAGCGGCCGATCCGGGCCAGGCCCTTGAGCGTGCCCCGGACGGGGCCGTATTTTTCGACGGCCGCGCGGAAGTAGGTGCTGCAGGTCGGCGTGAATCGGCAGCTGCGGCCGAGCAACGGGCTGAGCGTCGCCTTGTAGACGATCACCATGCCGATCAACGTGGCCGAGGCCGCCCGCTCGCACACCCGCGCCGCCGTCGCCAGTAGGCTGCCAACGCCGGTCATCGCCCCGCGCCCCGCCGCCGCGGCCGGGGCGACGGGGAAGCCGGCCGCTTGTCAGCAAAGCCCGGCCTGCCGGTGACCCGCTCGGCCAGTTGAACAATCGTCGCCTCGACCTGTCGGGCCCCTTCAGCCCCGCGGGGCGGCAGACCGCCCCGCACGACAACGATGTAGTCGACGGCAGCCGGGAGCCGCGGCCGGATCATTCGCACGGCCTCCCGGAGCCGCCGCTTCCAGCGATTTCGCACGACCGCGTTGCCGATGCGCCTGGATACCGAAAGGCCCACCCGCGCGTCCCCGTCGCCATCCAGCCGGGCGGCAGCGTAAAGGACCAGCGGGCCGCTGGCAGCGCTCGCTCGCCGGCGATACACGCGGGCGAAGTCGGCCGGCCGCAGCAGCCGAGATGTCCTTGGCAGCCCCTGTCCGACGGGCGTCACCACCGCAGGCCCGCCCGCGGGTCGGAGGCCCCCGCCTGTGCCGCCTGCGCGGCCTCCAGGAGCCGCTCGGCGGCGGCCTTGTCGCCGCCATCGGGCAGCACGATCTGCACCTCGGCGATCAGGTCGCCCTTGGCGCCGTTGGCATGCCGCACCCCCATCCCGCCAGCCCGCAGCTTCTTGCCTCCCGAGGTGCCCGGGGGAATCCGCAGGGCGATCGTGCCCCAAGGCGTCGGCACGTCCACCTTCGCGCCCTCGATCGCCTCCGGCAGCGTGATCGGAAGGGTCACCTCGAGCGTGTCGCCGTGCCGGTGAAAGACCGGATGCGGCTGAATGTGAACCTCGAGGAGGAGATCGCCGGCCGGACCACCGCCGCCACCGGGCAGCCCCTGGCCGCGAAGCCGCATGCGAGCCCCGTCGGGCACGCCCTGCGGGATCGTCACGCTGATTGTCTCGGTCTTGCCACCGCCCCGTTCGACCCGGACGTCGGTCTTGCCGCCGTCGATTGCCAGCCGAAAGGGAATCTCGATCCGGGCTTGGACATCCTGGCCCGGCGTGGCCTTCGCCCGCCGCCGCCCACCGCCGGCCCGACCGCCCGCGGCGCGGCCGAAAATCTGCTCGAAGCCGCCGCCGCCGCCGCCGAACAGACTCTCAAGATCGATCTCGCCGCCGCCGGGGAATCCGCTGGCACCGGCACCGCCGCCGAAGGGGCCGCCGCCCCAGCCCCCCTGCGGTCCTCCCGGCCCGACGCCCTCGAAGGAGCTTCCATAGCGGTCGTACATCTCCCTCTTGCTCGGGTCGTTGAGCACGTCGAAGGCGTTTTGAACCTGCTTGAACTTCTCTTTGGCGGAATCGTCGTCGGGATGCAGGTCGGGGTGATACTTGCGGGCCAGTTCCCGATAGGCCTTGCGGATGTCTTCGGCTGAGGCAGTGCGTGAAACCCCCAACGTTTCGTAGTAATCCTCCGCCATCACATCGATCCTGAAAGGCCTGCAAACCGGTTTCCGAGGCCGGGAAGTTTACCAGACCCCCGGGCCGGATCATGGGCCGTCGCCTCAGTTGCCGGGCGGAGCGGGCTCTCTGACCTCCGCACCCGCCGCGGCGGGCCGAAGGGCGAGAAACTCGTGCTGGCAGCGGTGGGCCGACTCGCCGGGGCCGGGATGGAGAAGGTGAAAGGTGCCGTCCGCATCGAGCACCCGGGCCCGCGCGTTGTCGGCCAGATAGATTGGGATGATCTCATGGAGCACCCGACCGGCCAGCTCCGGATCGAGCACGGGAAACATCACCTCCACCCGGCGGAAGAAGTTGCGGGGCATCCAGTCGGCGCTCGAGAAAAAGACCTGGGCATCGTCGTCAGGACCGAAGACGTACAGCCTGCTGTGTTCCAGGAAGCGGTCCACGATGCTACGAACGCGGATCGTCTCGCTCAGGCCCGGCACGCCCGGCCGCAGGCAGCAGATCCCCCGGGCCACGATGTCGATCGGCACCCCGGCCTGGCTGGCCCGGTAGAGCGCCTCGATCACCTGCGGGTCGACCAGGGAGTTGAGCTTGGCAAAGATTCGCGCCGGCCGGCCGTCCACGGCCCGAGCAGTCTGCTCGTCGATCAACTCCACGGTGCGGCGATGGAGGTCGTCGGGAGCCACGATCAGCCGCTGCCAATCGTGCCCCTGCGAGTAGCCGGTGAGCAGATTGAAGAGCGCCGAGGCGTCTTCGGCGATCGCCTCATCGGCGGTGAACAGGCCGAGATCGGTGTAGAGCAGCGCCGTGGTCGGGTTGTAGTTGCCGGTGCCGAGGTGGACGTATCGCTTGAGGCTGCCGCCCTCCTGCCGCACGACGAGCGAAACCTTGCAGTGGGTCTTGAGGTCGAGAAAGCCGAACACGACGTGCACGCCGGCCCGCTCCATCTGCCGGGCCCAGCTGACGTTGTTGGCCTCGTCGAAGCGGGCCTTGAGCTCGACCAGGGCCGTCACATGCTTGCCCGACTCGGCGGCATTCATCAGCGCCCGCGAGATCGGCGAGTCGCCGCTGGTGCGGTAGAGCGTCTGCTTGATCGCCAAAACACGGGGGTCGTTGGCGGCCCGGGTCACAAACTCGACGACCGGGTCGAACGACTCATAGGGATGGTGGAGGAGGATGTCCCGCCGGGCGATTGTCTTGAAGATGTCGTCGCCATGCCGCTCGAGCCCCCGCGGCGGCCGGGGGGTGAAGGGACGGTCGTGGAGTTTCTCGAAGCCGGGCAGGCGATGGAGTTCCCAGAGGGCGGTCAGGTCGAGCGGGCCGTCAATCCGGTAGACCTCGCTGTAGTCGCCTTCGGCGTCGGCGGCCCGCAGCCCCTCCTCGTCGATGATCATCCCGGCGAGCCGCTCATCGGCCTTCGAGGCGATCTCGATCCGCACCGCCTGGCCCCGCTGGCGGGCCTTGAGACGATCCTCGATCAGCTTGAGCATGTCGTCCGACTCCTGCTCGAGCAGTTCCAGGTCGCTGTCGCGGGTGATCCGGAAGGCGGTCCAGGAATCGACCTCGAAGCCTCCGAAGAGATCGGGCAGCCGGGCCGAGATCACATCTTCCAGCAAGACGAAGGGCACCCGCCCGGCGGGAGCCCCCGACAGCATCACCACCCGGGGGAGGACCTGGGGCACCTGGACCACCGCGAAGAGCTGCTTGGGCCCCAGCCCCTCGGTGCGATGGAGCATCACACCCAGGTAGAGCCCGCGGTTGTGGTACCGGGGCGAGGGATGCGCCGGGTCGACCGCCATCGGCGTGAGAATCGGCAGGGCCCGGTCGTGAAAGAAGCGGTCGACCTGTTCCCGCTGGCCTCCTTCGAGGTCCGCATACTTGAGGAGCCGAAACCCCTCCCCCTCCATCGCCGGCCCGATGCTCTCTCGCAGGCAGCGATACTGGCGGGCCACGAGTTCCTGCGTCCGCGCGGCGATCGCCTCGAGCTGGGCCAGGGCGGTCATCCCGTCGGCCGAGTAGTCCTGCGGGGCGCTCTCCCCGAAGGCCTGCTCGCGGAGGCCCGCCACCCGCACCATGAAAAACTCGTCGAGGTTGGAGCTGAAGATGGCCAGAAACTTGAGCCGCTCCATCAGCGGATTCTCCGGGTTCTCAGCCTCCTCCAGAACCCTGAGGTTGAACTCCAGCCAGCTCAGCTCCCGGTTGAGAAAGCACTCCGGGCCGATCAACCCTTCGTCTGTTTCGCTCGTTGATGAGGCCATGCCCGGGATTCTCACGCTGCCAGTCGTCCGATGCCTGCAGCAAGTGTAGCCTCCAGTATCCCGCATCCCCCCTGCCGCCGGATCGCTCATCGCTCGCTCACATGCGGTCACATGATTGACCCCGCTCGCTTCGCCACCGCCGTTGCAACCGCCCTGAGCGGCCTGCCTCCCGGCTGCCGGCCGTGGGGCCGCGGCTGGTCGGCCGCTGTCGCAGGCGTGCTCGAGGCGGCGGCAGGCAAGCCCGGCACCGTGGACCCCGCCGCCGGG
>JAQCJP010000125.1 GCA_027592945.1 Planctomycetota bacterium | reverse complement strand
ATCGCCGCGAGCGGCAGCTGGACGGCCGACATGCTCCCCGCAACGGCCGGCACCGCCACCTCCGCCGGCTATGGACTGCGGAGCAGCACGGCCCAGCCAGCGTTTGCCCAGCTGCCCAGCCTCGAGCTGGGCTCCTCAAACGGCTTCACGATCCAGGCCTGGTTTAACAGTTCGGATCTCTCGGTGAGCAACCAGCCAATCGTGGACTTCGGCGCAGCCGAAAACGCCGCCGGCAGCAACATCGCGGTGTTCCTCGACGGCGGAGCCCTGACCCTCGGCCTGGGCGACACCACCTACCGCTCAGGTCAGGTGCTCACAGGCAACAGCTGGCAGCACGTCTCGGTGGTCGTCAGCGGCACCACGGCCATGCTCTCCATCAACGGCGCGCTCAGCGACACGTTCACGCTCGCCGCACCGGTGGCAGGTGTCACGCGGCAGAGCAACTGGTGGGGCCATAGCAACACGGCTGCCGATCCCGCCTGGCAGGGCCAGCTTGACGAGCTGCGAATCTGGTCGCGGCCGCTCACCGACGAGGAAATTGCGGCCAACTACAACCTGTCGCTTCAGGGTTCGCCCCCCGACCTGCTCATCTATTACAAGGCAGACGAGACGTCCGGCAGCACGCTGGCAGACGCCTCGGGCAACGGCAACGACGCCACCCGGATGACGCTCGATTCCTCGGGCGCTCCCGTCGCTTCCACGACCATTACCAGCAGTTCACTCGGTTCGCTCCTTGCCCAAAACGGCGTGGTTCTCTCCTGGAACCCGTCGCAGACCTACCATGCGGTCGTCTCGACCGGCAGCCTCGACGAGGTGCTCAAGCTCCGCCGCGGGCCCACGGCCACGATCCCCGTGACCGCCTCGGGCACGCTCCAGCTGACGCTCGCCCTCGACACCGCCGGCGACCTGCTCGCGGGAATCAGCACCTCGTGGGCGGCGACCGCCGCTGAGACCGACCTCGACCTCGACGCTGGGCTCGGCTATCTCGACACCACGATTGTCGATGGCTCGTATTCACTCTCGGCGACCGCCTCCGCCTTCCTGAAGTCGGCGACGTCTTCCACGACGCTGCCCGGCGGCACGACCGCGACGAGTTCGACCGTCGCCTCGCTCAGCTACACCCAGGCGTCCGCCAGCTATTTCCCCGCCTCCGGCACGATCACCGTCACGGCCAGCCTGCCCTTTGCGGGCGAGGTCGCAGGCGAGGCGCTGCCCACGGGAGCCTCGGCACCGACTGTGTCGCTGCCCGCGTCGACCCGCTCCTGGGCCGCCACAAGCAGCTACTCGCAGCCCAACTGGACGATGGCGAACATGGGTGAATACTTGTCGCTTGCGCAGCTCGATGTGCCGGCGCTGGTCTCGACGGGCCTGCACAGCACCGGCGGCAGCCTCGCCGGACTCGACAGCTCGTCGTGGCTCTCGGTGCCGTTCTCGAGCGACGTCATCGACTACGACTGGGGCACCGGGCTCGATGATGTCGCGGCACTACTCACCGAGCGGCTGCTCGTGATTCCGGCCTTCAGCCGGGTCTCGGGCTGGCTGCCGGAAAACAACTACGGCGCCACCTTCGCCGTCAGCCGCGGCTCGACGGTCAGTTCTGTGGAACTCGTCGGCAATCTCTCGACCGACTCCCCGGCGGTCAGCCAGTCGAGCCCGCTGCTCGCCGCGGGCATCGCCGCCCGCTTCACGGCGGAGCTCGCCGGCACCGGGCTGGCCTGCCGGGAGACGCCCGGCCGCCCCGGCTCTCTCGAGTTTTACGCCACCGACGCCTCGATCACCGGCTTCACGATGACGCCCTCGAACCCGACGACAGGCGACTACCAGATCGGCACCCGATCGGCCAATGCCCTCTCAGCGCTCGGCTTCTTCGCCGAACAGACCGCCGCCCTCGAGCTGGGCAACGGCAGCTTCGAGGGGCCCTATGCCGGCACGAGCAGCACGCCCTACGTGGTGAATCCGTCCGGCAGCCAATGGGTCTTCACCGGCACCTCGGGCCTGGCCCGCAACGGCAGCGAGTGGTATGCACCGCTCGCTCCCGACGGCCAGCAGGCTGCGTTTATCGAGGACAAGGGGACGATCACACAAACCCTCTACGACCTCCCGGCGGGCACCTACCAGCTCTCCTTCTCGGCAATCCAGCGGAGTGACGTGACGGCCACGGGCTTGAGCGTGCTGGTGGACGGCACCGAGGTGATGACCGTGGCAGCCGATGACCTGCTCACGGCCGCCTGGCAGCAGTTCACGAGCCCCGCGTTTACGCTCACCGAGGGCAATCACACGATCGCCTTCGGAGGCCTCGGCGATGCCACAGGCACCGCCGCCTCCGCCCTCGACGCCGTGGTGATGTACAGCAACCTCACCGCCGATGTCAGCTCGGCGCCGACCTTCGCCACGCTCCGCGGGCTCGTTGACGTGCTCAATCAGCACACCCTCGTGGGTGAAGCCGCCGCACCGTCGGTCCTGCCCGACAACGACACCGCCGCGGGCCAGGTGGCCATTGCGGCCGGCACGACCTACACCGCGGCGACGATGCCCGCCGCGATCCAGTTTGTGGCGAATGCCCCGGGCGGGTCGGTGACACCGCTGGTGTTTGCCGTCAGCGGCAGCGGATCGACGGCCACCTACACGCTTGCAGCCGCGGGCCAGTCGCTGGCGGTCACCCGCTCCGGGCTCCAGACCTGGCCGCTGGTGCTGCCCGAGTTTGCACCCGACGCAACGGCGACCTACGTGCTCGGCTTCACCGACCGGGGCATGAGCGTGGCGGCCGACACGATCTCCACGACCACAAGCGACACAGGCACGATCGGCGGCGACTTCCAATCTGGTGACGGCAGCTGGCTGGCCACGGCCGGCAGCCTCTCCTCCGCCACCGGCTCGTCGCTGGCCCTGGGGGCAACCTTTGGCCAGTCATCAGGCACGCAGCTCACCAGCGGCCGCAGCTACGCCCTCGCCGCTTTTACGGGCCTCGCCCAGGCCGGCAGCGGCTCGGTGGCCCGGCCCGACACCGACACGGCGACGCTCGGCACCTACGCCTTCACAGGCGCCGCCTACACGACCGCCTTCGTGCCGACCGCGGTGCGGTTTTATGCCAACGCAACCGGCTCGATCAGGCCGGTGCTGCTCGAGCTCTCGAGCGGATCCGACTACGCCGTGGCGGCCGTGGGCGACGCGATCGAGGTGACGGCGATCGGGCTCAACGAGTCGGCGGTGTTCTTCCCCACGCTCGGCAGCCTCACGCCGGGGGCGACCTATCTCTTCGGCTATCAAGACACCGCCACCGGCGTGGTGGCGATGCAGAGCACGGCCACTGCCTCCGGCAGCTGGCTCTCGGCCGCCACATCCGCGGCCGTGTCGCCCGGCACCTCGGCAGCCTTCTCGGCCGCAGCGGTCCGCTCGCTCGACATCATCGCCTCCACCACCAGCGGCAGCGCCGCGGGAGACAGCAACGCCGCCGCCTTCGACACGACCTCGGGCAGCGTGATGATCGACCCGACGACCACCTTCACCGCCGGCTTCCTGCCGACGGCGATGCAAGTGCAGGCCGAGTTGCCGGCCGGCATCGATTCCGCCTTTGTCACGCCGCTGGTGTTTGCGGTGGGCGGCACATCGGCCGCACCCGCCTACACGCTCGTCGGGGCGGCCACCTCGCAGCTGCTCTCGGCAACCGGCGTGGCGCAGCTGCCAGTGGAGTTTGCTCCCTCCCTGCTCTCCGGCCTCTCGGCGACCGGCAGCTATGTGATGGGCTTTTCGACCGTCGACGTGCAGATCGCCACCGGCGGGGCGATCACGCCGACGGCAGCCTTCAGCGGGGTCGTGGGCCGGGCCGCAAGCACCACCGCCGGTAGCTGGCTCGTGTCGGCCGGGCTCGGCACGACCCTGGCAGTTGGCGGTGTGTTTGCCGCGGCGGCCACCGGCGGGCAGATCGGCGTCTCGGCCGGCCGCACCTACGCCTGCACCTTCCTCACGAATGCCACGCAGGCGGCGAGTCCCTCGGGGCTGGCGAGCCTGCAGTACGCGAGCGGCCTGGCGATCGACGTCAGCTACGCCGACATCGCCACTGCCGCTGGCGAACTCGCCATCGAGGCTGAAGCGATCAACGCCCTGGCGGTGCCCGGCGTCTCGGGGCTCGCCCTCTCGGGCTCCGAGGACGTGCCGGCGGCGATTACGGCCACCCGCCAGTTCACGCTTGCCCTCGACGCCGCAGTGATGACCACCGGGGCGATCCTCGCCAACCAGCAGCAGCAGGCAACGGCCCTGCCGGTGACCACGGGCGTGCTTTCGGCCATCAGCGTCTCCCCCGGCAGCCAACGTTTCGGCATCGACGGCTATGTGTCGGACGTGATCGCCGTCACGGCAGGCACGCAGACCTACGACACCGCTCCGACGGTCACGATCACCGACGCCGGCGGCACGGGCACCGGCGGCACGGCGGTCGCAAACCTCGATCCCAATACCGGTCTCCTGCAGAGCGTGACCCTGCTCACGCCCGGCTCCGGCTACACGCAGCCGGTGTTCTCGATCTCCGGCAGCAACGCCCCGGCGACGGTCGCTGCCCGCTGGGTGGCTGGCAGTGTCACCGGCGGCGTGGTGGTCGACGGCGGGGCCTTTTACGCTGCAGCGCCCGTGGTCACGATCACCGATGATGCCGGGAGCGGAGCGGGGGCGACCGCGACCGCGACGATCACCGACGGCGCCGTGACCGGGATCACGATCACCGCAGGCGGGGCGGGCTACGTCCGTCCCCGGATCACAGTCGCCGCCCCGACGGTGATCACCGCCGCGGCCATGGATCTCCTGCCCGTGCCCACCGCCACAGTCGTCGATGCGACCGGTGTCGGTGCCACTGCCACGGTGCTGACCGACAACACCGGCATGATCACCGGGATCACCGTCGGCGACTACCAGGCCACTGCCACCGCCACTGTCAGCAACGGGATCGTGACGGCGATCAGCCTCGCCCTCGGCGGAGCCACCTATTCATCGGCCGCGCCTCCCACGGTCACGATCAGCGATGCAGCCGGCAGTGGCGCGACGGCCACAGCGACCGTCTCAGCCGACGGCATCGTCACCGACATCACGCTGATCTCCGGCGGCAGCGGCTACGTCAATCCGGTCGTGACGATCGGGCCGCCGGCCACGCTCAACGGCGGTTACACGGCGCCCACGGTCGAGCTCTCGATTTCCGGCATGCCCGACTTCACCTTCCTCGGCAGCACTTCGACAACGGTCACCGATGGCGTGTTCCGGGCGGAGATCACGAGCCCCGGCGTGCTCTACCAGGCTCCGCCGACCATCACGATCACCGACGCAACCGGCTTTGGCAGCGGAGCCGCCGCCTACGCCGTGATGGAGGGGGGGCGGATCGTCGACATCGTGTTCACGAGCTACGGCTCTGGCTATTCAAGCCCGTTGATCACGATCGAAGCCCCGTGGGTCGACATCTCGGCAGCCCCGCAGGGGCCCTCCGAAGTCAGCCACGTCTTCTACTTCCTCGACGGCTCCACCTGGTCGACCACCACCTCCTCGAACAGCGGCATCAGCCTGCAGTATCAGCTGATCGACCAGCTCACCCAGCTGGCCGACGCCGCGGCAATCGGGCTTGCCGGTGGCAGCGGCTCCGCCGAGCCGAATATCTACACGCTCCAGGCCTACCTCGCTCCGCTGCTCAGCGAGGATTCGCCGACGCTCGCGCTCGCCGAAAATCTGGCGATCATCATGCCGACAGCAAGCAATGCGCCACTCGTCTGGTATGTGTCGGCCCAATCAAACGACTCGCTCGTAGGCCAGGCGCTCTTCCCCGCCTCGGCCTGGTCGGTCGCCAACGTCGGTGCGGTCACGCTTGGCAATATCGACCTCGCCATGGACCTCGTCGGCACAAGCGCCGCCCCCGGCTTCACCGGCTCGGCCCAGGTGGGCTATGTCGACGTGGCACTCACCGCCGAAAACTTCACGCCCGAGGTGTCGTTCACGCTCCAGACCACGCCCGGGAGTTTTCAGTCGTTCGGCAGCTGGCAGTCGATCCTCACCAGCGACCAACTGCTCCAGGCGAGCGCCACAACGACCGCGACCATCGACGCCTACGACCTGACCTTCGCGGCAGCCGTGAGCGACGCGGTGGCCGCCCTGATCGGCGGGGAGTTTACCGGCACCCCACAGCTGACCCTTTCGGCGAGTGCGGCAGCCGGTGGCGGCTTTACTGCGACGCTCACCGATGCCGCCTGGGGCGGAGCCCAGGGGCTGCTGTTTGTCGACGCGGCCGATCTGGCACCGGCCTTCGAGGCGGTTGCCGGCGTCCTCGCTGCCACCGACACCGCCGGCCTGCTCGCCGATCCCGTGCCCTTCGTGTCGGCGAGCCTTCAGGACCTGACCGGGTTTTCGGAGTTCTTCGTGGCCAGCATCGAGGGTGATCTGGTCGGCGAACTGCCCACCGACCTCGACGCCCTGATCGACTGGGCCAGCGGCACGGGCGTTTTCACACCGGCCTTCGCAGCCGCCTCGGCCGGCGGCAGTTCGGGCTACGCGTTCACGCTCGTTCCCGACACCAACTGGCTGCACTCGGCGGCCGGCACTACCCAGATCGCCTTTGATGTTGGCTCGCTGGCAAGCCTTGCTGGCGGGCTGCCCGAGGCCCAGAGCATGCTCGCCAACCTTGTCGTGCCCCCGGCCAACACGGGCGACCTAACGGTCTCGCTGACCGCCTCGTGGCAGGCACCGTTCGGGGCCCTGCTGGCCTCGTCCGGCTCGGGCACGAGCCTCGCCTACGCGACCTCGGGCTACGTGGCGGGCTCGGAGTCCACCCGGGCCTGGGTGCTCACCGACATCGAGGTCGTCGGAGTGGGCCTCGACTTCCAGGGCACCCTCGGCACGATGCCGGTTTTGGTCGACGCCAGTGCCACCACGACCGCCGAGGTGTCGCTCGCCGACGGCGGCATCGCCACCACGCTCGCGGCGGCGACGCTGGCGGCCGATCTCACCGCCGCCTCGCTCGCAAGCAGCGTCACCGGCGGCAGCTACTCGGCCGAGCTGCCCGTCTACTACCCGACCTCCACCTGCTACTCCGGCAGCTTCACGATCGGCGGCACCGGCACGGAGACCGCCGCCCCGTTGGCGGGCTTCCTCGTGCCGGGGGAAACCGCAACCGTCTCGCTCGGCCTGCCCGACATCACCAACGACGCGATCGCCTCGCTCTCGCTGGCCGACGCGATCGGCAACCCCGACGTCTTCCAGACGAATCTTGAGAGTCTCTCCGCCGCCTTCTCGGGCGCGTTCCAGGCCGCGATGGCCGGCCAGACACAGGTCGTGGTCGGCGACGGCACGCAGGAGTTCGCAGCCGCCTATTCGACCTACGACGCGATCGGCACCTACGTCGCCGCCACGCTCCCCGCCTTCGTGCCCCAGTGCGACCAAAACGCCACGGCCACCGCGACGGCCACCGCCGGCGTGATCTCCGCGATCACCGTGGTCCAGACGGGCGAGTCGTACCTCGCGGCCCCGGCGATCACGATTCTCGATCTGGCGGGCACTGGCTCGGGGGCCACCGCGACCGCTGTGATGACCGACGATGGCAACGGCAAGCTCAAGGTGCAGTCGATCAGCATCACCTCAGGCGGGTCGGGCTATTCGCAGCCGATCGTCAGCATCGGCACCGCGTCGGTGGGCGAGGAAACTGCCAACGAGCAGCTCTACAACGAAGCCACGACCGCCTACAACGTCGTCCTCGCGACACCCGGCCTCGTGCTCGATGGCTCGATGACCTTGACCACGGGCAGCTACGTCAACGCGATCTCGGGTGAGACAACCACCGGCGATTTGCCGACCTTCCGCGACGCCGACGGCAACCTGCTCACCTACAACGCCCTGGCGGAATCCTTCTTTGACTCGGCGGGCGACACGCAGATCGTGCGATCGGTCGCCTTCCCGCTGGTGATCGACTACACGCTCGCGGCCACCGAGATCGCCTTCGACCTGGGGATGCCCGGGCTGCCGATCGCGTTCACGGCCCCCTCCGCCCTCGACCTCACGGCCAGCGGCACCGCCGTGGTCGATCTCTCCTTCGGCATCGATGCCCTCGATGGCTTTTTCGTCATCCCCGGCAGCGGCAGCCAGTTCAGCGGCACGCTCGACGCCGGGCCGGCCGAGAACTTCACCAACTCCGTCACGGTCGGGATCCTCAGCGGCACCATGACCGCCGATGTCGGCGACATCTTCGCGATGGGCTTCAGCACCACGCTCACCGATCCCAATGGCGACGGGCAGATCACGCTCCAGGAAGTCAACTCGCTGCCCGCGTCGAGCTTTTTTCAGACCACGCTCAGCACGCCCGTGATCGGTCTCGAGCTCGACCTCGATCTGCAGGTGGCCGGCGGCGGGATCGCCGGGGCCCTGCCCGGCTTTGGCACGACCCTCGGCATCACCTGGAGCCAGGGCCACAGCCAGCCGACGGTCAGCTACGACAACTTTACCATTGACCTGGGCTCCTTCATCTCCGACTACATGGCGCCGATCGCCACCCGGCTGGGCCCGATCACCAGCGGCCTCCAGCCCTTCGTCAACGCCCTCGACACGCAGATCCCGGTCCTCAGCGACGTGATCGGCGGCGACACGTCGCTGCTCGGCCTGGCGAATCGGTTCGGCGGGGCCGATCTCGGCTTCGTGCAGTCGGTGGCGGCGATCTCGACCATGGTCAACGACATCACGAGCGCCGTGAACTACATCAACCAGAATCCGGGGCAGAGTTATCGCGTGCCGCTCGCCGCGGCTGTGAGCTTCACGAATGACTTCCGCAACGGCTCGACCGCCCTGGCCAAGCCGACAAAGGCCTCCGCCTCGCTGCCCACCAAGGAGCAGACCGCCGGCGCGCTCAACTCCTACCTCGGCCAGTTCAAGGGTGCGGCAAGCAACCCCTTCACGAATGCGGCTGGCAAGGTGGTCAACGCCAACTCGTCCTACGGCGTCTCCGGCGGCTTAGGGATCTCCTTCGACGTGCTCAACGCCAACTCGCTCGTCGACATGCTCACCGGCCAGACGACCAGCCTGTTTACGATCACCTTCCCTACCCTCGCGGCCAACTTCAGCCTCGACGCCAGCTATCCGATCGCTCCACCCCTCTCCATGACCTTCGGCGGCGGCGTGAACGCTTCGGCGACGCTCGCGGTGGGCATGGACACGGCGGGACTCGAGCTCTGGAGCGACGCCCTCGAGTCGGCGATCACGGCGAGCGTTGGCCTGCCGAGCTCTTCGTCGGGCTCGTTCGACAGCCTCCTGTCGCCGGCAGCCCTCGAGTCGCTGGCCCTCGACGTGGTCGAGAAGGGGCTGTTTATCGATGGCTCGGCCACGAAGATCACCGCCGGCGGATACCTCGCGCTCGGCGCCCAGCTCAATGGCGGGGTGGCCAAGGCCGGCGTGGACGGCTTCTTCAATGTCGACATGGTGATGTCGCCCAACGCCGGCAGTGATGGCCGGCTCATGCTCGAGGAGATGATCCAGCTCGCCGGCGACAACTTCTCGTCGCCCTTAAACCTCTTCGACTTCCAGTTCACCGGCAGCATCTCGGCCGAGGCCTACCTGAAGCTCTTCCTGCCCTTCAAGTGGCGAAACATCTGGAGCCACGACTTCGGCAGCTACACGATCTTCAACATCAAGAACGATCCGGCTCCGCCCACGGGATCCGCCGCCGACGTCGGCTCGCTGTTTTTGAACATGGGGCCGACGGCGTCCCGGCGGGGCGCGGCCACGGCGGACGTGATCGACGAGCACTTCGAGCTTCGGCACCTCGGTGGCGTGGCGGGCGACGAGACGGTCAGCGTGCAGTTTTACGTCGAGGGCGTGGCTCAGTATGTCGACGCCGAGGGCAATCCCGCGCCGCAGGTCTACACAGGTGTGACGAACATCCTCGGCCTCGCCGGCGACGGCCACGATACGGTCGACGCCACGGGGGTGCTCTCGCCAGTCCGGATCGACGGCGGCGACGGGCATGACACGATCCGGGGCGGCCGCGGCTTGAACACGCTCACCGGAGGCCTTGGCAACGACTCGCTCTTCGGCGGTGACCTGAGCGACATCCTCCACGGCGGCGATGGCCACGACGCGATCAGCGTCGGCGGCGGAACCGCTCAGGTGACCGGCGGAGTGGGCAAAGACACCTTCACCGCCGCTGCCGGAGGCAGCTTCAGCTTTGCCTTCGACGACGGCTTCAGCGGCGACTTGGCCGATGCCGACATCTTCGCCGGCGCCACGCTCGACTTCTCGCAGGTGACCAAGCCGCTGGCCGTCACGCTCGGGGCCACGAGCAGTGTGACAATGGGGGGAACCCACGTGCTCTCCTGGACCGGCGGCAGCCCGGCTCGGATCATCCTCGGAGCGGGGCACGACCAGGTCGCCTTCGCCGCCGGCTACCAGCCCGTCGAGATCGATCTCGGGGCCGGCCGCAACCGAATCGAGATTCAGGCCTTCGAGCCAGGCTCGCTTGTGTCGATCGTCGGTGCTGATCTGGCAAGCGACGATCAGCTCACGATCAGGGAGTCTATGGCGACGGCGATTGGTCTCACGGCCGCAGGCGTGACGGCCGACAACGGCGGCAGCTTCGCCTTCGACACGGCCCGGTTCCGCAAGCTCTCGCTGCACGACCCCGATGCCGATGTCTCGCTCGACTTCGCCGGCATCGCCCCCGAGCGGCTGCATGTCTCCGCCCGCACCGCAGCGGTGGTGTCGCGGCTCGAGGGCACGGCGCTGCGGCTGATCGGGGCCGAGGGCGTGGCCGTGAATGCCGACGTCTTCGCCGCCATCGGTGGCAGCGTGGCGATGAGCACGACCGCCCTCGGAGCCGCCGTCAGTCTTGGAGAGTCGGCGGCGGCCTCGATCACCGCCGCCCG
>JAQCJP010000124.1 GCA_027592945.1 Planctomycetota bacterium | reverse complement strand
CTTGGCGCGGCGGCATCTTTTCGATGTATCTTACCCGCAGCTCTCTCCAGTCAAAGGAGCAACGCGATCATGTCTCGGGATCGTCATACCCGCCGTACGTTTCTCAGGACGACGGCTGCCGCCTGCAGCGCGGCCACGCTCGGCCCCGCGGCCGTCGCCAAGGAGCCGTTGCCACTCACGCTGGGCATACAGCTCTACTCGCTCCGCGGCTTCCCGGTGGAGAAGGCCCTTGACCATGCCAGGGGGCTCGGCCTCACGCAGGTCGAGTTCTACCCTGGGATGTTTCCGATCAGCGACGATGCCGCGGCGATCGCGGCGATGAAGCAGCAGGTGGCTGATCGGGATCTGACGATCTCGGCCCACGGCGTCAATCGGTTTACGGGGGATGCGGCTGCGAACCGGAAGCTGTTCGAGTTTGCCAAGGCCGCGGGCGTCAAGACGATCACGGCCGATCCCGACCCCGAGTCATTCGCGAGCCTGGACGAGCTCGTCAAGGAGTTCGACATCCGGGTGGCGATCCACAACCACGGGCCGCGACATCGCTACAACAAGGCTCTCGACGTGCTCACGGCGATCGAGAAACACGATGAGCGGATCGGAGCGTGTGCCGATCTCGGGCACTTCATTCGCTCGGGCGAGCGGCCGACCGAGGTGATCCGGCTTCTGAAAGGCCGGCTGTATGGGATTCACCTCAAGGACTTCGCTGAGATGCAGGCCAAAACCAAGGGTGTGGTCCTCGGCCAGGGGCACCTTGACGTTCCGGCCGTGATGGAGGCCCTCGTGGCGGCCGGCTTCCCAGCCGACGGTGCGCTCTCCATCGAGTACGAGGAAAACCCGAAGGACCCGATTGCCGATCTCCAGCAGTGCGTCGCGGTGGCACGGGCAGCGCTGGAACAGGCCTGAACGGCAGGCGGAGGATGGCCCGTTCGACGGCACGTCCGCGGCCATTCGAGGCGTGGTGATCCGCTCTCGGCCGACGCCCACGTTGTCCTCGCCTGGTTGCGGTCGGCAAATCTCAAACACGCAGCCGGCAGCCACGATCAGCCGGATACCCGGAAGCGGTGACCAAATCTCCGCGCCGGAAGGGCGCGATGATGTCGGTCGGCTGTAAGATCAAGGTTGTCCCGCGAGGTAATAATCCGGGCAACAGTGGGGCGACCGGAGTCGAGCGTCATCGGCTGGGAGCCGTGGGCGTCCCGCCAGCGGACCCGTCCTCAAGCGTCCTGCACGAAAGCGGTTTTTCCGGGAGGTATGAGATAACCATCATGCAACAGCGACCGCCTGAATCGGAGCAGGAGCGGGCCGCGGATCGAGACGGCGGTGGGCCAGGCGATAGCCAGTCGCTCAGTTGCGTGGTCGTCGAAGATCAGGCGATGTTTCTCGAGTTGCTCAGTGGCATGATCGGCATCCGCGGCGGGATCCGGGTGGTGGCTCAGGCGCGGAGCGTCTCCGAAGGCAAGGCTGCCTGTCTTGAGCATTGCCCCGACATGCTGGTGCTCGACCTGACGCTGGTCGATGGCGAGGGGCTCGAGGTGGCCCGTACGTTCCTCAAGGCCAACCCGGCCGGACGGGTGATCGTGGTCTCGGGCAACGCCAGCGACTTCGTCTGCCCCTCGTGGCTCAACAAGGCCCTTCAGGCCGTGATCAGCAAGAACGAGACCTTCCAGGCGTTGCGGCAGGAACTGGATGAACTGCTCGGCCCCGTCAGGTCCATCACGGCGTCCGGACCCCGGGACGCCTCGCACGGCCTGCCGATGACGCCGCGGGAGGCAGAGATCTTCGCATTGATCGGCGACGGCCTGACCAGCCGGGAGATCGGCGAGCGGCTGTCGATTTCCGAGCACACCGTCCAGACCCATCGCAAGCGGGTGGCCGCCAAGCTCGGCACCCAGGGCGACGAGTTGACCCGGATCGCCGTGGCTCAGCGGCAGGCTTTTTTTAGGTCTCAGGACAACTAGCCGGCCGCGCGTCGGCGAAGCACTCGAGCGCCGCCCGCACGAGTCCGACGGCGTGGACCCGGACGATCTGAATCCCGCTGGCGGCCAGCCCGCAGGCGGCCCCGGCCGTGCCGGCATCCCGGTCGGCCAGGCTCACCGCGCGGCCCAGCCGCTGCTCGAGTGACTTGGCGATGAAGCCCTTGCGGGAATGGCCGACCAGAATCGGCGTGCCCAGGTCGAGAAAGCGGGCCGCCGCGGCCATCAGGGCGAGATTGTGGGCGTGGGTCTTGCCGAATCCGATGCCGGGGTCGAGGCAGAGTCGCTCCAGCGGAATCTCGGCCGCCAGCACCGCGTCCCGCCGGCGGGCCAGATAGCCATGGATCTCCTCGACGACGTCGTCGTAGCGGGGATCGTCCTGCATTGTGCGGGGGGTGCCCTGCATGTGCATCACGCAGAGGCCAGCGGCCGAGTCGCGGGCGACCGCCAGCATCTCGGGATCGCCCTCGAGGCCCGTGACATCGTTGATGATCTCGGCGCCCAGTTCGACGGCGCGAGCGGCGACTGACGCCTTGGAGGTGTCGATCGAGACGGGCAGGCCGCTTTCAGCAGCCAGCTGCCGCACCACCTCGGCCACCCGCGCAAGCTCCTCGGCCTCGGCCACCGGCTCGGCATACGGGCGGGTGCTCTCGCCGCCCACATCGAGCATGTCGGCACCTTCGGCGGCCAGCCGAAGCCCGTGGGCCACCGCCGCGTCGACGTCGGCATGGCGGCCCCCGTCGGAGAAGCTGTCGGGAGTGACGTTGACGATCCCCATCACCAGCGGCCGCCGCAGCGAGCCGCCAGGGTGCGGCAGTTCGAGCCGCCGGGAACGCAACTGCCAGTGACTGGGGAGGGGTCTGCTCATCGGCCGGCAGCCTAGCATGGGCGACCCGGCTCACCAGGGCTCTTCCATCAGGCCGACGATCTGCTGGGCCATCTTGATGATCGCCTCCTGCTGCGTGCTGGCGACCGAGCGGCCGTATTCGGGCACCAGCGAAGCCGCCTGGCCGACGTCGACGGTGGCGGCCGGCAGGGGCACGTCGCCCGAAGCGATCACCGTTCCGCCGCGATCGGCCCAGGTCACCATCACCTGGTAGTTCATCTCAACCTGCCGCGACTGGTCGGTCGGGCTCTCGACCACCATCCGCTTGGTGTCAGCGACGATCCGGCCGGTGAGCACACTGTCGGCGGAATCTTCACTGCCGACCACCTTGAACGGGGTCCGCTTCTCGATCTCCTTGCAGACGACCTCGGTGAGCCGCTCGCCGATGTCGATCGCCGGCGTGGTGCGATACGAGTCGCACTGGAAGATGGGCACGTAGATCGTGCGGACGTTGGTGGCGTAGAGCGTGTTGTTGCCGAAGCGGTAGGTGGCGCAGCCTCCGGCGATCGCCGTGACGACGACGGTCGCCAGGCAGGCAGCGAGCTGGATGCGGCCGGGCAGGGGGTTCATGGAGCAGGTCCTCACCGGCCGGCGGTCAGAACTTCGGCGGCGTGGTGCCGTCGGTAGGCTGACGGGCGATCGCCGTCTGCTCCTCGGCCTCGGCCATGGCGTCGAGCTCGGCCTCCTTCAAGGCGTCGGGATTGAGCACGCGGGTCAGCATCGGGAAGGGGTCGTCGGAGACGTCGGCGAGGGTCTCGATGGCCGCATACTTCTCGCGGGCCGCCGCGGCGAGCTGCGTCTCAGGGTAGTCGCGGACGATCATGGCGTAATACATCCGAGCGGCGGTGTAGTACTTGCCCTTGGTGTAGAACTGGGCTCGTTTCCAGTGACGTTCGGCCTGCTGGGCAGCGACCTCGGCCCGCACCTTGCGGATCCGGGACTCCTCTTCGCCGCTCATTTGGTCGGGGAACTGCACCACGACCTGGTCGGCGAGGATCTCGGCCTCGTCGAGGATTCCGCCTTCGTAATAGGGGCCCTGGTAGGCCTGGAGCTTGGCCTGGAGGCCGAGCAGATGGGCCTGGAGGAGGAAGTCGCTGTCGGGATACTCGCTCCGCAGGAGCCCGTAGAAGTAGTCGGCGTCGAGCCACTCGTGGTCGAGAAAGTGGGCGTTGGCCTGGGCCATCAGGCTGTCGTCGGCCAGCGGGCCGCGGGGATCGTTGATCCGCACGTGATCGAAGGCCTTCAGCGCCCGGCCCCGGGTGTCGAAGAGGGGGCGGCTGCGGTCGAAGAGGTTGGGCACGATCGTCGGATAGTGGTTCTTCTCGTCGAGGCCGATCCAGTATTGGGCGATCACGAACTGCCGCTGGGCGATCCGGTTGAGGTATTTGGTGTTGGCGTACTTTTTGACGAGCTCGTCGTAGGCGTCTTCGGCGCGGGGGTATTGGTCGGTGAAGAACAGGCATTCGGCCAGCTGCCAGCGGGCGTCTTCCTCGAGCGTCGAATCGGGCCAGCGGTCGATCACCTTCTTGTATTTGGGAATCGCTCCCTTGTAGTCGCCGCCGCGGAACAGCCGATCGGCCTCGGCCATCGCCGCCTTGGCGACCTGCTCGTTAGGACCGCGGCCGACGAGCTTCTTCCAGCCCTTGGTGAGGTTTTCCCCCTTGAGCGGATCGAAGACGAGGTCGGGATTCATGCCCGCGTATTCCGAGGAGATCACCTCGCTGTCGGCGTCTTCGCCAAGCTCGCGATTGACCTCGGCCTCCTTGGCGGCGACCGCCGGATCAGTCTTGGCCCAGGGCCAGGTAGGAACCTGAAAGGTGGCGCAGCCGCTGGCCAGCACCGCGACGACGGCCGCCACGGCCGCCGGCAGGCGGTGATCGGGCCGACCAGCCGGCTGCTGGCCTGCGGGCAGTCGCGGTGGGAAGGCAGGCGTCGTCAACTGGTCCTCCGGCGTGCGCGGGGCCGCAGCCGCGTGGCGACGCGGGTCGGCTTGCCGAGCAGGTGGGCGATGTAGGTGGTGATCACGGCGCGGGCCTCCCCGATCGCCTGAGGAGGGATGGCGTCTTCGGCTGTCGGCCGACCCCCGCCGCGAATCGCGGCCAGGGCTCCGCTCGAGAGCGAGGCGACCGCACGCCGGCCGCCCCGGCAGCCAGGGCAGAGCGAGCCCCCCTCGAGCATCCCGAAGGCCGTGCGGCCGGTCGTCGGCAGGCTTCCGCCGCATTCGACGCACTGGCTCGTTTCGGGGCCGTGGCCAGTGAGCCGCAGGAAGGCCAGTTCCGCCCGGAGCAGGATCGCCGGGAGGGCATCCTCGGAGCCCCGCCAATCGGAGAGCCGCCGGAGGGTGACCGCCGCGGTGTCGAAGAGTTCCGGCTGGGGATCGGCATCGGCCGTGAGGACCTCGAGGAGTTCGGCGATATGCAGGCCGCCCAGGACAGCGGTCAGGCTGGTGCCGACGCGGAAGCGGCGTTCCAGGCTTGCCTCGGTGAGCAGGTCGAGCCCGCCCGCCGCGCGGCGGAGGACGAGTACCTGACTTGTGGAAAGCAGGTCAAGGCCGCCATCGAAGGAACTCTTGGGCCGCCATGCTCCCTTGGCCAGGGCCCGCAGCTTGCCAAACTCCCGGCAGTAGACCGAGACGACGCTGCTGGTCTCGCCGAACGGAATCGTCCGGATCACGATCGCGAGCGTCTTGTCAGCGGGCATGGGCAGGCGGCCTGCGAGGGCGGCGGGGGGGTGGCGGCAGGCCGACGGCCTGCATCACGGCCCGCTCCCGCCTGCGCATTCTGCGCCGATTTCCCGGAGTGTCGTCGTCTTCGCCGGCGAGGTGCAGGAGGCCGTGGACGACGTAGTAGGCCAGTTCGTATCGCGGCTGCCAGCCGAGTTCCCGGGCGACGCGACGGGCTGTCTCGATGCTGACGGCGATGTCACCAGCGAGGCGAGCGGCCCCGTCGCCGCCGAGATCGAAGGTGAGCACGTCGGTCGGGCCGGGAATCCCCAGCCAGCGATCGTGAAGCAGCGAGATCCCGCGGTCGCCGACGACCAGTACCGTGATCTCGGCCGTCTCGGCCCCGATCGCGACGATCGCCCGCCGGGTGATCCGCTCGAGCCAGCGGTCAGCCAGCGGCACCGTCCGTTGGCGGTTGACGATCTCGACGGCGATCGACACGCGGGGGGCTCCAGGGGATGAGGACGCTCGGGGCCGGGGGGATCACTATACGGCGTGCGTGGGCGTTTCTGGGAAAAGGGGACTGGCTCCGAGCAAAGCGAGGTGCCTGTGCCCTTTTCCAACTCGATGACGCACCCGGAATACGGGCCCGCTCCGAGTTGGCGGTCAGGCGGTGCGCTGGTCGGGATACTTGACGCGGCCGTGGTAGACGGCGGTCAGGCTTTTGACGAGGCTCTTCTCGACCGTCTTGAGCTCTTCGAGCGTCAGGCCGCACTCGTCGAACTGGCCGTCGTTGAGCCGCTTCTGGGCCAGTTCGTTGACGAGGCTGGCGATTCGGGCCGGGGTCGGCTCGGAGAGGGTGCGGCTGGCGCTCTCGGCGGCGTCGGCCAGCATCATCACCGCCGACTCGCGGGTGCTCGGCTTGGGGCCGGGGTAGCGGTAGGTTTGCTCGTCGGGGCCGTCACCGTTGGGATCGTCCTGGGAACGCTGGGCGGCCCGGTTGTAGAAGTATTCGACGAGCGTGGTCCCGTGATGCTCGGCGATCAGGTCGATGATCGGCTGGGGGAGGTTGTATTGGCGGGCGAGCTCCACCCCTTCCTTGACATGGGCCACGATGATCAGCGTACTCATCGCCGGCACGAGTGACTCGTGGCGGTTTTCCTGGCCCTGGTTCTCCACGAAGTAGGCCGGCTTGAGCATCTTGCCGATGTCGTGGAAGTAGGCTCCGACGCGGACGAGCAGGCCGCGGCCGCCGATCGATTCGGCCGCCGCCTCGGCAAGGCTGGCGACGTTGATCGAGTGGTTGTAGGTGCCGGGGGCCCGGCGGACGAGCTCCTGGAGAAGCGGGTGGGCCACGTCGCCCACTTCCAGGAGGCTGAGATCGGTGAGCACCCCGAACGACCGCTCCACGAAGGGAAGCAGGCCGGTCATCAGGAAGCCGGCCAGGAGGGTCCAGAGCCCGGTGCGGCCCGCCTCGTAGAGCATCTGCAGGTCGAAGGGCCGCTCATGCAGGAGGTTGGCCCCGACCTGCGTGAAGGCTGCCACCACCGCCGCCCAGATGCCGACGTAGATCAGCTTGCTGCGGCTGCGGATCCGCCCCATCCAGAACACCATCGCCGCGGCGGCGGCGGTGAGCGTGACATATTCCGGCAGGCCGCGGCCCAGGCCGAGAACCACCACCAGCGCCACCTCGGCGGCGAGCAGGAGGGCGAGGTCTTCGTCGTATGCGATGGCGATCGTCATCGCGAACAGGAGCAGCGGAACCACCTGAGCCTGCCAGGAATCGGCCGCGGTCAGCATGCAGAGCACGACGGTGGCCAGCGACAGCCCGACGATCGCGAGGACATGCCGCAGCTCGCGGAGCAGGCCGGCGTGGTTGAGATGGATGTAGAAGCCCGAGAGGGCGAAGAGGGCCGCGAACAGGCCGAGCATGGCCAGAGCCCTGGCGACTTGCTGCCCGGGGGCCTGGAGAGTGAGGAACTCATCGTGCTCCCGGCGGAGAAGCTGGAGCGACTCGGGCGTGATCGGCTGGCTCGCCTCGGCCAGCAGCCCTCCCTTCTGATAGGCGACAAACTGGGGCGGCGTCCGCTCGACCGCCTCCTGCTTGGCCTGGGCGGTGCCCTCGCGGTCAATCTCGAGGGTGCCGGAGAGGCGGGGCTCGATCCAGGCGAAGATCCGATCGACGAACGGGCCCTCGCCGAGTTCCTCGTTGAGCCGCGTCCGGAGACGTGCCTTGGCCTCGACGAGCAGGACCTGCGGGACCTGCACCCGGACCGTCTCGGCCGCGTTGCCCAGCGGATGGACGTCGATCTCGTTCTGACTGCCCTCGTCGAAGGTGTGCTGGATCTTCTCGAGCACGCCGGTGGCCTCGAGTTCCTGGAAGGCCAGGTCAATCCCCTTCTCGAAGAGGAGAAGCTTCTCCTTCGTATCGATGCGGCCGCGGAACCGCTGGAAATCCTCCTGGGCCGTCGTCACCTGGCGGGCGATTTCCGGTGGCACCTCCGGAACGGCTTCGGGCGGCTTGGCGGCCTTCGGCGGCGGTGTGCCGACGGCTTGCAGGTCGGGCGGCTCGGGAGCCACCGGCACGGCCGCCGGCGGGGGCACATGGTCGAGGATCCCGGCCGCCTCCGGGGCGAACTCGAGCCAGGCCTCCCGGGGCACGGTGCCCAGGGATTCGGCTGCCGTGATCTCGGCGGCGCGATTCTTGAGACCGTCGCGAAGCTGGACGATCGGGGCCTTGTCTTGGGCGTAGACGACCCGCACCTTCGCCGCCGCCCGGTCCCGGGCCACCCGCGTGGCCTCCGGATCGGGCTTCTCGAAGGGAACCCGCGACACCACGCCGTGGACGGGCACCGCGCCGACGCGGAAGCCGAACGGCTCGGCCCAGCCCTGGAGAACGATCAGCAGGAGGAGGGCGGCCGCCAGGCAGATCCCCAGCCGCATCAGCACCTCGGGCCGGGCTGCCTGACTGGCCAGCAGCTGCCAGAACCCGTGCGGAATATCGACGGTGCCGGGACGGCGGGGGCGACGGCGGCTGGAGGGAAGTCGGGGCATGCGGGTTACCGGTCGTAGGCCTCCACGATCCGCTGTACCAGCGCGTGGCGGACGATGTCGGCGCCGCCCAGCGAGACCCGCCCGCAGCCGGGCACGTCGTGGAGCCGGTCCATCGCGTCGAGCAGGCCGCTGCGGCGGTCGGGAGGCAGGTCGATCTGGGTGGTGTCTCCCGAGATCACCATCTTCGAGCCGAAGCCGAGCCGCGTGAGGAACATCTTCATCTGGGAGACCGTCGTGTTCTGGGCCTCGTCGAGAATGATGAAGGCGTGGTTGAGCGTTCGCCCCCGCATGTAGGCCAGCGGGATCATCTCCACCACGTCCTGGTCGGTCAGCCGTTTGAGCTGCTCATAGTCCATCATTTCGCGGAGCGCGTCCATCAACGGCCGCAGATAGGGATTGATCTTGGCCTGCAGGTCGCCCGGCAGGTAGCCGAGGCTCTCGCCCGCTTCGACCGCCGGCCGGACAAGCACGATCTTCTTGACCTGCTCCGCCCGGAGCGACGAGACCGCCATGGCGACGGCGAGAAAGGTCTTGCCGCTGCCCGCCGGCCCGGCGCAGAGGACGATGTCGTTTTCCCGGATCGCCTCGACGTAGGCCGCCTGGCCGGCCGAGCGGGGCAGGAGCTGGCCGCCCGGCCGGTGGACCTCGATCGGTTCGGTTCGCGGTGCAAACTCCTCGCCGGTGGCGATCTTGAGGAGCCGGGCGACCTCGTCCGCCTCGACACTCCCGTGTTCCCGCGCGATGCGGTCGAGCTCCTCGAAGACCTCCGTGGCCTGGAGGACGGCCTGCTCATCACCCTCGATGTGGATCGAGTCATCACGCGCCGCGATCCCCACGCCGAGCGCCTCGCGAATCCGACGGAGATGGCAGTCTCGCGGGCCGAAGATGGCGGCGAGACGCTTGGTGTCGACGACCGCGATCGTGGAGCGAGACATCGAAACCCGCGGCGGCATGTTCGGCCGGCGGTCTCAGAGGAAAAATGACTGGCGCCGCTTTCGCAACTATACCCCAAGAGTTCCCGCCGGGCAGATTTGGGGCTGCAGGCTGCGGAAGGCCGCTCTCAGACGGCCGGCAGGCCCAGCGTCCAGAGCAACCAGGCGATCGGGGCAGCGAACAGGGCCGCGTCGAGCAGGTCGAGAAAGCCGCCGAGCCCTCCGAGGAGTTGTCCCGAGTCTTTGGTCTCCAGTTCGCGTTTGACCAGCGATTCCGAGAGATCGCCGAGCATTCCAGCCCCGCCGACCATCAGCCCGAAGACGAGCCAGCCGCCCCAGGGCCGTGCCGCCGTGAGGCCACTGGCCTCGAGCAGCAGCCAGGCGACGGCCAGCGACGCTGTCAGCGAGGCGATTGCCCCTTCCCAGGTCTTGCCAGGACTCACCCGTGGCGCCATCCGGTGCCGGCCGGCCAGCGAGCCGACGAGATAGGCGGCGATGTCGCCGCCTTTGACCACCGCCACCATGCTGACCAGCGGGACGAGCGGAGCGAGCCAGGACGCGGCGGATGTTTCGACGGGGGGGCCGGCGAGGCTGATCGAGCCGCCGAGTAGCCGCAACGCCACCGTGAACGCCAGGGGCATCCCGATCGCGGCCACGGCAAGCGAGCCGCCGGCAACTCTGGCCAGGCCGCCGGTTCCTCGCTGGTAGGCGGCGATTTCGGCGATGAAGATCGTCGCCAATCCGACGGTGGCGGCGATCGCCGCCCAGCCGATCACGGCGGCCGGGCCGCTGCCGGCGGTCGCCGGGGCCGCGGCGGCCGCGACCGTTGCCAGGGGCACCGCGGCGACAACTGCCGGCACGAGCATGCCCCGGGGAACGAGTCCCCGGTTCGCCGCCATCGCGACTGCTTCCGCGGCGGCTCCCCAGGCCAGCAGGACGGCGACCGGAGTCAGCCACCAGGCAGCCGGCACTCCCAGCAGGCGGGTGGCGTCGGCCCAGCAGAGGGCGGCGAAGAGACTGACCGCGATCACCGTGACAATGGCACGCGACAGCAGAGAGCCGGAATGCGGCGACGGTGGAGTCGGCTCGGCGGTCACGCTGGCCCGATCCCTCCGAAGCGGCGATCCCGGCTGGCAAAGGCCGCGAGCGCCTCGTCGAAATCGGGCTCGGCGAAGTCGGGCCAGGCGACCGGGGTCACCCAGAGTTCGGCATAGCTGATCTGCCAGAGCAGGAAGTTGCTCAGCCGCATCTCCCCGGCAGTGCGGATCAGGAGGTCGGGATCGGGCATGCCGGCCGTCTCGAGGTGCTCGGCCACGACGTCCTCGTCGATCGCATCGACCGCAAGCCGGCCGGCGGCGACCTCTCCGGCCA